>NZ_JAFKIC010000063.1 GCF_017306585.1 Mesorhizobium sp.
GGGGCTCGCAGCAGACGGAACTGCTGGGCGAAGGCACCCATAACGGCATCTTTTCGGTCTGGTACGGCAAGGGCCCGGGCGTCGATCGTTCCGGCGACGTGTTCCGCCACGCCAACCTTGCCGGCTCATCGAAGCATGGCGGCGTGCTCGCGCTTATGGGTGACGACCATATGGCCGAATCCTCGACCAATGCGCACGCAACCGAATTCCTCTTCGTCGACACCATGGTGCCGATCCTCAATCCTGCCGGTGTGCAGGAGATCATCGACTACGGTCTCTACGGTTTCGCCATGTCGCGTTTCGCCGGTACATGGGCGGCGATCAAATGCGTCAAGGACAACATCGAATCGACGGCCTCGGTCGATGCCTCGCTGGAGCGGCTGAATATCGTCGTGCCGGAGTTCGATATGCCGCCCGGCGGCCTCAATATCCGCCACGAGATCAACATGCTCGGCCAGGAGGAGCGGCTGCACGAGTACAAGCGCGCCGCCGCGTCCGCCTTCATCCATGCCAATGGCCTCAACCGCATCGTCTATCCCGGTGGCCGCAACCCCAAGCTCGGCATCATCACGCTTGGCAAGAGCTATCTCGATGTCCGCCAGGCGCTGGAGGACATCGGCATCGACGAGGCCGTCGCCAACCGCATCGGCATCAGGCTGTTCAAGGTCGGTTGCCCCTGGCCGCTCGACCTGCAGCACATAGCCGACTTTGCGCGCGGGCTGGACACCATCGTCGTCGTCGAGGAGAAGCGCTCGCTGATCGAGGTGCAGTTGCGCGAGAGCCTTTACGGCACCGCCTCGCAGCCGGCCATCGTCGGCAAGAAGGACGAGCGCGGCGACTGGCTGTTCCCGGCCAAGGGCGCGCTCGATCCCAACGAGATCGCCATCGCGCTCGGTGAAAGGATCGTCAAGACCATTGGCCCGTCGGAGGAAATCTCGGCGCGGGTCGGGAAGCTGCGGCAGTTCCAGGCGATGCTGGCGGATGCCGCCGACATCGGTTCGCGCACACCCTTCTTCTGCTCCGGCTGCCCGCATAATTCCTCGACCAAGGTGCCCGACGGCTCGATCGCCGCCGCCGGCATAGGCTGCCATTTCATGGCTTTGTGGATGGACCGCAACACACTGGGCTTCACCGCCATGGGCGGCGAGGGCGCGCAATGGGTCGGCCAGGCGCCGTTTTCTAGGCGCGACCACATCTTCCAGAATCTCGGCGACGGCACCTACAATCATTCCGGCACGCTGGCGATCCGCTTCGCATTGTCGAGCGAGGCCAACATCACCTACAAGATTCTCTACAACGATGCGGTGGCCATGACCGGCGGCCAGCCGCATGAAGGCGGCCTCACCGTCGACATGATCGCCCGGCAGGTGCGGGCCGAAGGCGTCGACCGCATCGCCATCGTCACCGACGAGCCCGACAAATATGCGGGCAAGGCCGCGTTTCCGCCCGGCGCCACCATCCATCACCGTGACGATCTTGACCTCGTCCAGCGCGAGCTGCGCGGCATCAAGGGTGTGTCGATCCTGATCTACGATCAGACCTGTGCGGCCGAAAAGCGCCGGCGCCGCAAGCGCGGCACCTTTCCCGATCCCGACAAGCGCGTCTTCATCAACGAACTGGTCTGCGAAGGCTGCGGTGATTGCGGCGTGCAGTCGAACTGCGTCTCGATCCAGCCTGTAGAGACCGAGTTCGGCCGCAAGCGCCGCATAGACCAGTCGAGCTGCAACAAGGATTTCTCCTGCGTCAACGGCTTCTGCCCGTCCTTCGTCACCGTGCATGGCGCCAAAATCCGCAAGGCCGAAGGCCTGGCCGGCAAGACCGATCCGCTGGACGGCGTGCCCGCACCGGCGCAGTTCCCGCTCGGCGAGCAGGGCTGGGCCGCGATCATCGACGGCGTCGGCGGCACCGGGGTCGTCACGGTCGGTGCGGTGCTCGGCATGGCGGCCCATCTCGAGGACAAGGGCTGCGGCATGATCGACATGGCGGGCCTCGCCCAGAAGGGCGGCTCTGTCTTCACCCATGTCCGCATCGCCCGCACGCCGGACGACATCCACGCCATCCGTGTCTCGGCGGGCAAGGCGGACCTCGTGCTCGGCTGCGATCTCGTCGTCTCCGGCGCCAAGAAGGTGCTGAGCGCGGTGCGCGAGGGCCATACGATATTCCTCGCCAACACCGCTGAGATCATGCCCGGCGAGTTTGCCCGCTCGGCCGACTTCTCCTTGCCGGTCGAACGGCTGAAGAAGGCGATCCGCGCCGCCGCGGGTGACGACAAGGCGCATTTCTTCGACGCCACCCGCACCGCCACGGCTTTGTTCGGCAATTCTCTCGGCGCCAACATGTTCATGCTCGGCTTTGCCTTCCAGCATGGCGGCCTGCCGCTGTCGGCTGAAGCCGTCGAAAAGGCGATCGAGCTAAACGGCGAGGCAGTGGCGATGAACATCGCCGCCTTCCGCTGGGGCCGCCGCGCCGCCCACCAGCCTGATTTCGTGCGCGGCCTCGTCGGCCAGCCAGGCAAGGAAGGGCAAGCCGTCCCGGTCGCGCAGACGCTGGACGAGATCATTGCCCGCCGCGTCGCCTTCCTGACCGCCTATCAGAACGCTGCCTACGGCAAGCGTTACGCCGGCAGAATCAACGCCTTGCGCGCGGCCGAAGCCAGGGCGATGCCCGGCTCGACGGTGGTGACCGAGGCGGCCGCGAAAAATCTGTTCAAGCTGATGGCGATCAAGGACGAGTACGAGGTGGCGCGGCTCTACACGGATGGCTCCTTCGCCGCCGAACTCGGCAAGCAGTTCCAGAGCTACGAGAAACTCGAATTCCATCTCGCCCCGCCGATCCTGGGGCGTCGTGGCAATGATGGCAAGCCGAGGAAGTCGAGCTTCGGTCCCTGGATGATGAAGGGTTTTCGCCTGCTGGCGGCCGCGAAAGGCCTGCGCGGCAGTGTTTTCGACCTGTTCGGCTACACCGCCGAGCGGCGCATGGAGCGGCAATTGCTCAAGCAATACGAGGCCGATCTGCAACTTGTCGCCGACGCGCTGGCCCCCGGCAAGACCGACGCTGCGGTGGCGCTCGTTTCCGTCCCGGCGCTGATCCGAGGCTACGGCCATGTCCGGCAAGCCAGCGCCGAAAAGGCGGCCGGTGAGCGCCAAAGGCTGCTTCAACGCCTCGCAACGGCGCCGGCAAGGCCCGAACTCCAGGCTGCCGAGTGATCGAAAAAGCGCCTGAAATCAGGCGTTTCAGCCCAAGCTAAAGGTTTTTTAATGGGACTATGCCAAGGCTGGGGCTCATTGGGCGCCAGTAATGGGCAGAACAAAAACCGATAACATCCCTGTGGATGTTTATATCCAGTTTGTGCGCTCGTTGTTCGACAACGCGCACATGCTGATCATCGGCGCGCTTTGCCACGCTACCATCAGCCTCATGGTCTACTGGCGCAACGGCCAGCCAATCTTCCTGGTTCTCGCCGCCGCATTGCTCGGCATCGGTGTGTGGCGCTACTTCGGCCTGAGGCGGTTCCACCGCTCGGGCGGCGAGATGCGCGACGCAGCCGATGCGACCAAATGGGAGCGCGAATACATCGTGAAGGGCAGCCTGCAAGGCTTGCTGCTCGGGTTCTTCTGCTTCATTTCCATCTATGTCTACTCGGACTCCTATGCCGAGATCGGCGCCCTGTCGGTAACGATGGCCTCCCTGGTGACGGTCGTTGGCCGAAATTACGGCTCGCCGCGCATGGTCATGATCTTCGCGGTCACCTTCGTAGGGCCGATCGCGGCAGCCCTCATACTCAGGTTCGACATCCCCCATGTCGTGCTCGGCCTTCTGATCATCCCTTTCATGTTCATCATCAAGGGCAGCGCCGACCACGTCCGCAATGTGCTGTTTTCGGCCGTTGTCGGACACAAGCAGGCACGCCAGATCGCTCAGCGCTTCAACCGTGCGCTGAACACCATGTCGCATGGCCTGGTAATGCTCGGCCCGGACGGCAAGGTGGTCGTTGGCAATGCCGAGGCCGCCCGCCTGATGTCGCTCCGGTCTCCCGATCAACTGCTCGGACGCTCGATCCATTCGCTTCTGCTGCGCGGCGTTGCCGGCGGCATGCTGGCGCCCAAGGACTGCCGCTATGTCGAGGCGCAGCTGACCCGCGCCTTGCGCGAGGGGCGCGACCGCAAGGTGCTGGTCTCCTTCTCCAACGGCCAGCACTATGAATTCTCCGCCCGCGAAGGCAATCAGGAACTGGGCGTCATCACCTTCGAGGACGTCACCGCGCGTGTCGAGGCGGAGGAAAAAATCCGCTTCATGGCACGCTACGACAACCTCACCGGCCTGCCGAACCGCGCCTATTTCCATGAACTGGTCGGCGAATTGATGGCCTCCGGCGAGCGCGACCGCCTGTGCGGCCTGGCCGTGGTCGACCTCGACGACTTCAAGAGTGTCAACGACACGCTCGGACACCCTGTCGGCGACGGCCTGATCTATGCCGTCGCGGAGCGGCTCGCCGCCATCGCCGGGCAAGGCATCACGGTCAGCCGCTTCGGCGGCGACGAATTCATGCTGTTCTTCGACCGTGTCGAGGATGAGAGCCATCTCGCGAGCCTGCTCGACCAGATCTTCGCCGACCTGCAGGGCGAGGTCGACGTCGCGGGCCATGGCCTGCGTATCCAGGCCAGCGCCGGCGCGGTGCTGTCCAGGGTCGGGGAAACCGATGTCGACGCCATGATCGTCAAGGCCGACCTCGCGCTCTACAAGGCCAAGGAGCTCGGCAAGAACGGCTGGCGCCTGTTCGAGGCGGCGATGGACGCCGCGTTCCGCAACCGTCAGCTGATGAAGGCGGACCTGCGCAGCGCGGTCGAAAGCAAGGGATTGCGGGTCGTCTATCAGCCTATCGTGGCGATGAACACCATGCGCATCGCCAGTTGCGAGGCGCTTTGCCGCTGGGATCATCCGGACCTTGGCCCGATTTCGCCCGGCATCTTCATTCCGCTGGCCGAGGAGATGGGCATCATTTCCGAGATCAGCGCCTTCGTGCTCCAGGCGGCTTGCGTCGAATGCGCCAAATGGCCCGACCAGACCAGTGTCTCGGTCAACCTGTCCGCCAGGGATTTCCGCAACGGCGACGTCATCCGCAAGGTCCGCGACGCGCTAGACGCTTCAGGTCTTGCCGCCGGCCGTCTCGAAATCGAAGTCACCGAAACCGCGCTGCTCGACGACAAGTCGCAGACGCGGCAATATATCGAGGAATTGAAGCAGCTTGGCGTGCGCATCGCCCTCGACGATTTCGGCACCGGCTATTCGAGCCTGAGCTATCTTCACAAGCTGCCTCTCGACAAGATCAAGATCGACCGCTCCTTCGTGATGGACGTCACCCAGAACCCGCGCTCGCTGGAGCTGCTGAAGGGTGTCGTCGACCTGACCCGCATCCTGGGCCTCACCGTGACCATTGAAGGCGTGGAGACCTTCGAGCAGCTCAAGATACTGCTGCATTCCGTGAAGCCGGATCTCGTCCAGGGCTTCCTTTTCGGCGCCGCACTCAGCGCCTCGGGCATCGAGACCATGTCCAATGTGACCTGGCCTTTCGCCTCGGAATTGCAGCCGGTTGCAAAGCGCGCCGCCACCTGACCATCAGCCGTTCATCGCCGAAGCGCCCCCGAAGCGCTCGATGCCGGAAGTTTACCATTTGTTAACGTTAATTTAGGGTAAACGCAAAAGCTCGCAATTTTGCTTCTGGTTCCTCCGGCCCTTCGCTATTGTCCTGGCGTGGCCGTGCGAGGACCAAAATGGAAAACAAGTTGTTGGGTACGCCCCTGGCTGCTGCGGCCAGGGACAAGAACCGTCCCTCCGTGTTTTCAGATCACATCATGGATGTGCTGGAGCATGTGGAGTATCGCCTTTGTGATGGCGCCGAGGATCTCGAGGCGATCTACAGGCTCCGCTACAATTCCTATCTGCACGCCGGCATGGTCAAAGCGACCGCCTCGCGCATGGTGAAGGACAGCTTCGACGATCTGCCCAATTCCTACCGCTTTGGCGTCTTCTTCGACGGCACCCTCGTCAGCACCATCAGGATCCACTACGCCAACGCGAGATACCCGGTTTCGCCCAGCACCGACGTTTTCGGCGACGTGCTGGCGCGGCGGCTGGCCGCCGGCGAGACGTTCGTCGATCCGAGCCGCTTCGCGGCCGATCTCGAATGGTCGAGCAGCCTGCGGGTGCTGCCATACATCACACTCAGGCTGGCGGTGGTCGCCTGCAGCCACTTCAAGCCGACCTATTGCCTGACGGCGATCAAGGAAGAGCATTCCGCCTTCTATCACCGCATCTTCCGCTCGGAGCAGGCGGTGCCGCCGCGCAACTATCCCGGGCTCACCGTCCCCGTGCATCTGTTCCAGTCGAAATGCTCCGAGAACATGCAGGCGACGCTGGACCGCTTTCCGTTCTTCAACTCGACGACCTTCGAGCAGCGCATGCTCTTCCAGCGCCCCAAGCGGGGCGAACTGGCGCCGTTGACCATCCTGCCCACCGCCAAATATTTCGAGGCGGCCTGATATTTCGAATCGGCCTGGGCGC
>NZ_JAFKIC010000064.1 GCF_017306585.1 Mesorhizobium sp.
CGTTGACACCGCTTCCTATTCCTTCGTGCGGCGCTCGCTGAAGGAAGGCATGCTGCCGCAGGCCGATGTCGCCACCCAGGCCGGCGATGTGGAAAAGGCCTATGCCTATGTCAGGGCCAATATCGCCGGGCATGGCGGTGACCCCAGCCGCATCATCGGCATGGGCCACTCCGCCGGCTGCCATCTGATCGCGCTCACCGGCATGCGCGGCGGACTGCCTGGCGTGGCCGGGCTGCTGCTCGACGACACCAGGGCCTATGATCTTGCAGCACTCGAGAAAGACGGCGGCATGGTGCGCGCCTATGCGCGGGTGTTTTCAGACCGGTCGCAATGGGCGGCGCTGTCGCCGGCGAGCTATGTCGACGGCCGCAAGCATCCGCCGACCTTCATCGCCTATTCCAAGGCGCCGGGGCGGGGCGAGGAGTCGAAGGCCTTCGCCGAGCGCTTGCGCGCCACCGGCACCGAGGTGACGCTGTTTGACGGCAGCGCCTATACGCATATGTCGATCAACAAGGATTTCGGCACCGATGGCGATGCGCTGACCGCAGCCGCGCTGAAATTCCTGAAATCGACGGCGGGCTGACAGCCCAGAAACGATTTCATCAATCTGGCTCATGCCAAAAGCGGTGGCGGAATATTGCCGCGCGGACCTTCGCAGGTGCAATTGCTCTTCGACCGTAAACCGGAGAAGAACTGCATGAATGGCGCCGATGTCCTGTGCGACGTGCTGCTGGCCAATGACGTCAGGGTCTGCTTCGCCAATCCCGGCACATCGGAAATGCATTTCGTCGCCGCACTCGACCGGAAACCCGAGATGCGCTGTGTGCTTGGCCTGTTCGAAGGCGTGGTGACCGGTGCCGCCGACGGCTATGCGCGCATGACGGACCGGCCCGCCGCGACGCTCCTGCACACCGGTCCGGGTCTCGCGAACGGGCTCGCCAACATGCACAATGCAAGGCGCGCCAGGACGCCAATGATCAACATTGTCGGCGACCACGCCTCCTATCACCTGCCGCTCGACGCGCCGCTGACCAGCGACATCGAGGGCCTGGCGGCGCCGATGTCGCAATGGGTGCGGCGCATCGACGGGCCGGCCGATGTGCAGCCGGCGACCGAAGCCGCCTTTCGCGCCTCGCTGACGCCGCCTGGCGTCACGACGCTGATCCTGCCGGCGGACGCGGCATGGGGCGACGCGGCGCCGGTCACACTGTCCAGGGTCGCGCTTTCTCCGCCCCCGGCGACCGACATGGAGGCCGTGCGCGAAATCGCGAAAGCGATCCGTGCCGCGCCCGGTCGGGTCGGCATGATCGTCCGCGGACAGGCGGCGCGTGCCGATGCGCTCGAGGTCGCCGGGCGCATCTCTGCGGCCTGCGATGTCAGGCTGTTCAGCGATGTGCTGATCGCGCGTATGCAGCGCGGCCGTGGCCGTGTCGCGCCAACCCGCATCCCCTATCCGGTCGACGCGGCGACGGCGATGTTGCGCGATATCGACGTCATGGTGATCGTCGGCGGCAGGGAACCGGTCGCCTTCTTCGCCTATCCGGGAAAGCCGGGTCGGCTCGTGCGTGACGACTGCCGGGTCATGACGCTCGCCGCCCATGGCGATGACCTTCATGCGGCGCTCGAGGCGCTGCATGATGAACTCGGCGTCAGGTCGTCGCAGCGGACGGAGCCCGCCAGCGCCTTCCCGGACGAACCGACGCCTCACGGCGTGCTTACGGAAGATGCGATCGCGCTGTCGGTCGCGAGAAGACTACCGGCCAATGCGATCGTCTGCGACGAGGCGGTCACCTCGGCCAGGCGTTTCTTCGCGCTGTCGGCCTTCGCCGCGCCGCATGACTACATGATGGGCACGGGCGGATCGATCGGCGGCGGCATTCCGCTGGCCACGGGCGCTGCGGTCGCCTGTCCCGACCGCAAGGTGGTCAATCTGGAGGCTGACGGCAGCGGCATGTACACGGTGCAGGGGCTGTGGACGCAGGCGCGGGAAAATCTCGACGTGGTGACGATCGTCTTCTCCAACCGCACCTACGCCATCCTGCATGGCGAAATGCGCAATGTCGGCGTCAACGCGATCGGCGAGAATGCCAGGCGCATGCTCGATCTGGACCATCCGGCGCTTGACTGGGTGTCGCTGGCCAAGGGCATGGGCGTGGAAGCCGCCCGCGCCGACACCTGCGAACGCTTCGACGCGCTGCTCGACAGCGCCCTGTCGCGGCGTGGGCCGTTCCTCATCGAAGCGGTGATCTGAGAGACTGTTTGGAAATTCTACTCTGGCGGCCATCTGATGGCGTTTTCTGCGCTTCCCGTTCTACTGCGTCGCAGTAGAACTGAGCTCACGAACCCAAATGTTCGCTGCGCTCCGGTTCTCGAAACCACCACCATATGACTCGCCGGAGCGAATTTCGAAACAGTCTCGCGTCGGCCTACCAGCGCGTTTTCTCACCGGGCGCCGCGGGCTCGATCGCCAGAGCGTGCACGCCGGCCTTCAGTTCGTCGGCCAGCAATTCGTTGACGGCGCGGTGGCGATCGATACGGCTCATGCCGGCAAAGTCAGGCGAGACGATGCGGACGCGGAAATGCGTCTCGCCGGTGCCGTCATAGGCGCCATGATGGTCCGAACCATGATGGTGGTGGCCGGCATGGAGATGACTTTCGTTGATGATGACCAGCCGGTCCGGCGAAAATGCCTTGTTGAGCTTGTCTTCCATCGTCGTCTGTATGGACATTGCCGTCTCCCTTCACCACATATCGGTGGCGCATCGGCCTGGGGCCGCCGCCGCGCGACAAAATCCGCCATCCGCCTGTTTTATGCCGCGATTCAGCGGTTAGGGCGATGATCGCGAAAATGTCAATTCTTGTTTCGCATCTGCGAACGCCCCATAAATGGGTGAGATGAAGCCGTATCCCAAATATTTCGAGAAGATTCGCATCCGCCCGGAGAAGGACGCGGAGCTGAAGTCGCACTCGCCGATCTGCCAGTGGGACGGCTGCAAGGAGCCCGGCACCCATCGCGCGCCGGTTGGGCGCATGAAGGAGGGGGAGTATTTCCGCTTCTGCTTCGACCATGTGCGCGAGTACAACAAGGGCTTCAATTACTTCTCCGGCGTGCCGGATACCGAGGTGGCGCGCTTCCAGAAGGAGGCGATGACCGGCCACCGGCCGACCTGGAAGATGGGCATCAACGGCGCCTCGCCGCGCACGTCGCCGGGTATGGCGTCGCCCGATATGGCGCAGATGCGTTCGGGGCGTGCCGGCTATTACAACCGCATGCGCGACCCGTTCGACCTGTTCAAGGGACCGAAGGACCCACGCGAGGCGCGCGAGCGCAAGGCCAAGCCGCTTGAGGCCAAGGCGCTGGAAACGCTTGGCCTTGATACAAAGGCGACTGGCAAGGATATCAAGGCGCGCTATAAGGAACTTGTGAAGCGGCACCATCCGGATGCGAATGGTGGCGACAGAGGTTCGGAAGACCGGTTCCGCGATGTGCTTCAGGCCTATCGCGTGCTCAAACAGGCAGGCCTGTGCTGAGCGACCCTATGGTTTGTGTCGTTTTCCAACTTTCATAAGGTTGGAAAAGGCTCTAAGACCGCCCCCGAACAAAATCGATTGCCGGCGAAACGGGATGTTTCGCTTGTGGAGACGTTGAGAGATATGAACAAGGTCGATCGCGACATCGCCAACCTGCCCGACACGACGGTGTCGGTGAAGGACAAATTCGGTTTCGACTCCAAGATGGTGGTGCCGGCCTATTCGGTGACATCGGAGCATGTGCCTGACGTCGATCCGGACTATCTGTTCGACAAGGCAACCACGCTCGCGATCCTCGCCGGCTTCGCCTATAACCGCCGCGTCATGGTGTCGGGCTATCACGGCACGGGCAAGTCGACCCATATCGAACAGGTCGCCGCCCGCCTCAACTGGCCCTGCGTGCGCGTCAACCTCGACAGCCATGTCAGCCGTATCGATCTGGTCGGCAAGGACGCTATCGTCGTCAAGGAAGGCCTGCAGGTCACGGAATTCCGCGACGGCATCCTGCCCTGGGCCTACCAGCACAATGTCGCGCTCTGCTTCGACGAATATGATGCCGGCCGCCCGGACGTGATGTTCGTCATCCAGCGCGTGCTGGAATCCTCGGGCCGCCTGACGCTGCTCGACCAGAGCCGGGTCATCCGTCCGCATCCGGCATTTCGGCTGTTCGCCACCGCCAACACGGTCGGGCTCGGCGACACCACCGGCCTCTATCACGGCACGCAGCAGATCAACCAGGCGCAGATGGACCGCTGGTCGATCGTCACCACGCTGAATTACCTGCCGCACGACAATGAAGTGAACATCGTGCTGGCCAAGGCCAAGCACTATCGCGACGCCAAGGGCAAGGACACCGTCAACAAGATGGTGCGTGTCGCCGACATGACGCGCTCCGCCTTCATCAATGGCGACCTGTCGACCGTGATGAGCCCGCGCACCGTCATCACCTGGGCCGAGAATGCCGAGATTTTCGGCGATATCGGCATGGCGTTCCGGCTGACCTTCCTCAACAAGTGCGACGAGCTGGAGCGTTCGGTGGTCGCCGAATTCTACCAGCGCGCGTTCGGCCAGGATCTGCCGGAAAGCGCTGCCAACGTGGTGCTGGGCTAAGAGCTGATGCCGGAAGGTCAGAGGATCTTTCGGGCACCATCATGCTCCGGGGAATGATCGATGGCGGGTCCAGGCGACAACACGCGCAACAAGTCGAAGACGGGTTCTGAAGCCGACAGCTTCAAGCGCGCTGTCACCGTCTGCATGCGCGCCATCGCCGGCGACAAGGAGATGGAAGTCGGCTTCGCCAAGGACCGGCCGGCGCTGGCCGGAAGCCGGGCGCGCCTGCCCGAACTGCCGAAGAAGGCCTCGAAGACGGACATCGCCATCACCCGCGGGCTCGGCGATTCCATGGCGCTGAAGCGCGCCTGCCACGATGCGCGCATCCACACCAAGCTGGCGCCGGAAGGCAAGGCGGCGCGCGCCATCTACGACGCGGTCGAGCAGGCCCGCGTCGAGGCGATCGGCAGCCGCGCCATGCAGGGCGTCGCCGACAATATCGGCTCGATGCTGGAGGACAAATACGCCAAGGCCAACCTCGTCGATGTCAAGGACAAGGCCGACGCGCCGATCGAGGAAGCACTGGCGCTCATGGTGCGCGAGAAGCTGACCGGCCGTCCGGTGCCGAAGAGCGGCGAGCGGCTGGTCGAACTCTGGCGGCCCTGGGTCGAGGAGAAGGCCAAGGCCGATCTCGACAGCCTGCCGGAAAAGCTCGAGGACCAGCAGGCTTTCGCCCGTCTGGTGCGCGACATGCTCGCCTCGATGGAAATGGCCGAGGAACTCGGCGACGACCAGGAGACCGAAGACTCCGAGGACAATGACGACAACCAGCCGCAAGGCGAGGAGCAGAGCGAGGAGGGCGGCGAAGACGATTCCGGCTCCGAGCAGTCGCAGTCCGAGGATGCCGAGGCCTCGGCCGATGATGAGCAGTCGTCCGAGACCGAAGCCTCGGATGCGACCGCCGATGATCTGTCGGATGACGACGACGCCGACGCCGAGACACCGGGCGAAGCGCGCCGCAACGACAACCCCTTCACCAATCTGCCGAAGGAAATCGACTACAAGGTCTTCACCACGGCCTTCGACGAGACGGTCGGCGCCGAAGAGCTTTGCGAAGAGGAAGAGCTCGACCGGCTGCGCGCCTTCCTCGACAAGCAACTCGCCAATCTGTCCGGCGTCGTCGGGCGGCTTGCCAACCGGCTGCAGCGCCGGCTGATGGCGCAGCAGAACCGGTCGTGGGATTTCGACCTGGAAGAGGGTTATCTCGATCCGGCGCGGCTGGTGCGCGTGGTCATCGACCCGATGCAGCCGCTGTCCTTCAAGCAGGAACGCGACACCAAATTCCGCGACACGGTGGTGACGCTGGTGCTCGACAATTCCGGTTCGATGCGCGGCCGGCCGATCACGGTTGCCGCCACCTGCGCCGACATACTGGCGCGCACGCTCGAGCGCTGCGGCGTCTCGGTCGAGATACTTGGTTTCACCACCCGGGCCTGGAAGGGCGGCCAGGCGCGCGAGAAGTGGCTGAAGGACGGCAAGCCGCCGAACCCCGGCCGCCTCAACGATCTGCGCCACATCATCTACAAGTCGGCCGACCATCCGTGGCGCCGAGCGCGGCGCAATCTCGGCCTGATGATGCGCGAGGGCCTGCTCAAGGAAAATATCGACGGCGAAGCGCTGCTGTGGGCGCACAACCGGTTGATCGCACGGCCCGAACAGCGCAAGATCCTGATGATGATCTCGGACGGCGCGCCGGTCGACGATTCGACGCTGTCGGTAAATCCCGGCAACTACCTGGAGCGGCATCTGCGCGCCGTCATCGAACTCATCGAGACGCGCTCGCCGGTGGAACTGCTGGCCATCGGCATCGGCCATGACGTCACGCGCTACTACAGGCGCGCCGTCACCATCGTCGATGCCGA
>NZ_JAFKIC010000065.1 GCF_017306585.1 Mesorhizobium sp.
TGCCATGGCCAGTATCATGACGAACAGCGCCGCGTTGACCGCGCTGCAGAGCCTTAACGCTACCCAGAACAGCCTCAACACCACCCAGTCCCGCATCTCGACGGGCTATCGCGTCTCGCAGGCTTCCGACAACGCCGCCTACTGGTCGATCGCCACCACGATGCGCTCCGACAACCAGGCCATGTCCACCGTTTCGGACTCGCTCGGCCTCGGCGCTTCGAAGGTCGACACCGCCTACACCGGCATGAACAGCGCGATCACCACCATCAATTCGATCCAGCAGAAGCTGACCGCGTCCTACGGCCAGACCGACGCCTCCAAGCAGAAGACCCAGGTCGAAATCGCCGCCCTCCAGGCACAGCTGAAGGGTTACGCCGACTCCGCCACCTTCTCCGGCACCAACATGCTGTCGGTGTCCACCGCTTCGGGCACGGCCGCCGATGTCCAGATCGTGTCGGCCTTCAACCGCAGCGCCGCGGGCGCGGTTTCGCTGTCGACGATCAATGTCAACGTGGAAAGCATCAAGCTCTATGACGCCGGTGCCGCACCGACCAGCAAGGGCATCCTCGATGCGGCTCGCCTCGGCACCACCGGCGCTACGACCGCCACGGCACAGGCCCCGACGCTGGGTGCGGCTCCGGCAGCCGGCGACACGTATTCGGTTGCCACCCTGGCCATCGCTTCGGGCACCACGGCCGCGAGCGACGCCCAGATCTCGCAGATGATGACCGTCGTCGACGCCGCGCTCAAGGACATGACGACCGCCGCCACCAAGCTCGGCGCCGCCAAGAGCTCGATCGACCTGCAGAAGACCTTCACGCAGAGCTTGATGGACTCCATCGACCGCGGCGTCGGCCAGCTCGTCGATGCCGACATGAACAAGGAATCGACCCGCCTCCAGGCGCTGCAGGTTCAGCAGCAGCTCGGCGTCCAGGCGCTGTCGATCGCCAACGGCTCGTCGCAGTCGATCCTGTCGCTCTTCCGCGGCTGATCTTTCTCGTCCACGTAGTACAGCTAGTTAGGCGGGCCGCGCCAAAAGCGCGGCCCGTTTTGCGTTTGCTCCAGCCCCGCGCAACGCTCGTTCCTTAACCCTCGAAGCCGGTCTTTTAAGAGACCATTAACCATACCGCGTTAGATATGGTTAACCAACGTTTACAACAGATTGCCGAATCGGCCTCCGTGGCACGGCGATCTACAGGCGGGCCGACCGGCTCGCGAGGGTTAAGCCGGTGAGGGCCGGCCTTAGAGAAGGAGCGAGTTTCTTGGCAAGCATCATGACGAACGCCGCGGCGTTGACGGCGCTTCAAAGTCTCAACGCCACCAACAAGTCGCTCGAGCAGACACAGGCCCGCATCTCGACAGGCTACAGGGTCTCCGAGGCCTCCGACAACGCCGCCTACTGGTCGATCGCCACCACGATGCGCTCCGACAACCAGGCGCTCTCCACCGTGCAGGACGCGCTCGGCCTCGGCGCCTCGAAGGTCGACACCGCCTACACCGGCATGAACAACGTCCTGACCACTATCGGCCAGATCAAGACCAAGCTGTTGTCGACCGTCGGCCAGACCGATGCCGCCAAGGCCAAGACGCAGACCGAGATCACCGGGCTTCAGGCGCAGATGAAGTCATTTGCCGATGCCGCCACTTTTTCCGGTTCGAATTTCCTTTCGGTGACGTCGACCCAGGTCGCGTCCGCCAATGACGGCGTCCAGGCCGACGCCAAGATCGTTTCTTCGTTCAACCGCACGTCGTCCGGCGCCGTTCAGCTCGGCACGATCGATATCAATGTCGAGGGCACCAAGCTGTTCGATTCGGGCCTCGCCACCGCCGTCAAGAACCAGGGCATCCTCGATCGCAAGACGTCTGTCTACGCGACCGCGGCGGCGCAGACGCTTTACGACAACGCCTACAAGGCCTCGATCGCCGCCGGCGGCACCGACATCGCCGCCAATACCGCCGGCCAGACCGCGGCGGGAGCGGTGGCGAAGGTCGACAACATCTCGGCCTACAATCTCGACATCACGGCATCGGGCGTGACCGACGACATCATCACCCAGATGATCACCAAGATCGACAACGTGATGAGCCAGCTGACCGATTCGGCGACGATCCTCGGTTCGGCCAAGAGCTCGATCGACCTGCAGAAGACCTTTACCCAGAGCCTGATGGACTCCATCGACCGCGGCGTCGGCCAGCTCGTCGATGCCGACATGAACAAGGAATCGACCCGCCTGCAGGCGCTGCAGGTGCAGCAGCAGCTCGGCATCCAGTCGCTGTCGATCGCCAACAGCTCCTCGCAGTCGATCCTGTCGCTGTTCAAGAACGGCTAATCCCAGCCTGGCTGAACCATCGGCTTTACTTCAATCAATCGGGCCGCGCACCAAGCGCGGCCCGATTTCATTTTCGCACAAGCTTCGAGGACTACTGTTCCGGCGGACAGTCATGCTGGGAGCAGCGCTATCGTGCCCGAACAGATCCAGAGCATCATCTCGAATCTCCGCGGTTTTGGCGTGAAGCGCCTTGCCATGCTGGCGGGCATCGCCGTTCTGGTGATGGGCGTCATCGGCATCGCCTCGGTCTATCTCAACCGGCCTGCCTACGACACGCTCTATGTCGGGCTCGACCGCTCCGACGTGAACCAGATCGGCCTGGTCCTGGGCGAGGCCGGCATCGGCTTCGATGTCGGCGCCGACGGAACCTCGGTGCTGGTGCCGGCCGGAACCACCGCTCAGGCGCGCATGCTGCTCGCCGAAAAGGGTCTGCCGACCAGCGCCAATGCCGGCTACGAGCTGTTCGACAATGTCGGCGCGATGGGCCTCACCTCTTTCATGCAGCAGATCACCCGCGTGCGTGCGCTCGAAGGCGAGATCGCCCGCACCATCCAGTCCATAGCGGGCATCAAGGCGGCGCGCGTCCACATCGTCATGTCCGAACGCGCCAATTTCCGCCGCGACGAGCAGCAGCCTTCCGCCTCGGTCGTCATTCGCTATGCCGGCATCGACGCCGAGAAGAGCGCCCAGTCGATCCGCCATCTCGTCGCCGCCGCGGTGCCTGGCCTGTCCGCCGACAAGGTGACGGTGCTGGACTCCAACGGCAATCTGCTGGCCGCGGGCGATGATCCCTCCAACACCAGTGCGGCCCGCACGCTCGGCGTCGAACAGACCGTCGAGGCGCAGATCGGCGACAACATCCGCCGCGCACTGACCCCTTACCTTGGCCCGGACAATTTCCGCGCCAGCGTCAAGGCCGATGTCAACACCGACACCCGCCAGACCGAGGAAACGATCTTCGATCCGGAATCGCGCGTCGAGCGCTCGGTGCAGTCGGTGCGCGCCAACGAAAACAGCAACCAGAGGCAGGCCTCCACCCCGGCCAGCGTCGAGCAGAACCTGCCCGAGACCCAGGCGACCAGCACCGAGGGTCCGCAGACTTCTTCCGCGAACGACCGCAAGGAGGAGATCACCAACTACGAGATCAACTCCAAGAAGATCGCCACCGTCTCCAACGGCTACACCGTCACCAAAATGTCGATCGCCGTGGTCGTCAATCAGGACCGGCTGAAGGCGATCCTGGGCAAGGACGCGACGCCCGAGCAGATCGCCAAGCGCGTCGCCGACATCCAGAAGATGGTGACCTCGGCCACCGGTTTCGACGACAAGCGCGGCGACATCATCGACGTCTCGGCGGTCGAGTTCATCGATGGGCTTGACGGCGAGGCGATCCCGCAGGCCGGAATGCTCGATTCCGTCGGCCAGCATGCCGGCACGCTGATCAATGCCGGCGCCTTCATCGTCGTGGTGTTCCTGGTCGCCTTCTTTGGCCTGCGGCCGATGGCGGCCGCGCTGACGGCCAAGGCGACGCCTGCCATAGCGGGCCCCAATTTCGACGAGGTCCAGCGTTCGCTGCCGACACCGGAGGCAGCCGCTTCAGCCGATGCCGGCGTGCCCATCGGCGCCCTGCCCGGCGCACGGCCCGGCGCCACGCCGCTCGACGATCTCCGCCAGAAGATCAGGCCGGCGCCGCAGGAGCGGCTTGCCCGCATGGTCGATCTCAATGAGGAGCGCACCGCGCAGATCCTGCGCAAGTGGGCGGCCCAGGAAATCGCGGCGTAAACCATGGCCACCGCAGCCCTCTTCGATCTTCTCCCTGACTTCGGCACGCGCGCGCCACGCATCAGCCAGCCGCAGCCCACGGCCGAATACAGGCCGGAGGCGCCGGCGCCACAGGCCGATATCGGCATGCTGATCGCCGAGGCGGTCGCGCAGGCGGAGGCAGCGCTTGGCGAACGGCTCTCAGCCGCTCACGAAGCGGCGCTGGAGGCGGAACGCCAGGCGAATGCCGATGAGGCCAAGGCCTTTCTCGAAAGTTTCGGCGGCGATGTCGGCAAGGCGGTGTCTTCGCATATCGACGCCATGGAGATCCGCGTGACGGATCTCGTCGCCGCTACGGTCGCCCGCATCATCGGCGGCGTCGTCAGCGACGATCTGCAGAAGCGCTCGCTGGAGGCGCTCGCCCGCGCCGTCCGCGAAACCGTCGGCGACGGCGAGGCGGTGCGCATCGCGGTGCGCGGGCCGCTCTCGCTGTTCGAAACGCTGAGGGAATCACTCGGTCCGCGTGCGGCAAATCTCGACTTCACCGAGGCGCCCGGCTTCGATCTGACGGTAACCATCGACGAGGCCGTGTTCGAGACACGCATGGCGGAATGGTCGGCAACCCTGTCCGAGGTCCTGTCATGAGCGTCGCCGAAGCCGATCACGGCAGGCACGAGATCATCGTCGTGCGGCGGGGCCACCACGACCATGACGAGGGCCATCATGGCGGCGTCTGGAAGATCGCCTTCGCCGACTTCATGACCGCGATGATGTGCTTTTTCCTGGTCATGTGGCTGATCAACGCCGCCAACGAGCAGACCAAGGCGGCGGTCGCCAGCTACTTCAACCCGGTCAAGCTCGTCGACCGTGAATCGAGCCGCAAGGGCCTGGAGGATCTCGGCAACGGGCCGCGCGCGATCGGAATGACCGCCGACAACCCGCAAGACCAGGCGGCCAAGACCGGACAGGACGGCAGCGGCGCCGCGGGCTCGTCCAGCCGCAAGCAGGACAAGCAGGAACCGCAGCAGTCGAAGCAGTCCGACGACCATCTGTTCGCCGATCCCTACGCGGTGCTCTCGGAAATCGCCACCGACACCGGCGTCATGCAGAATGTCAGCCAGAAAGGCGACGGCGGCGCGCAGAGCGCGGGCCCGGCGACGGGCGCCTCCGGCGGCGCTTCCTATCGTGATCCCTTCGAGCCGGATTTCTGGTCGCAGCAGGTCGCGGCACCCGCCGCCGAGGCGAGCGCGCAACGGCCCAGGATCGAGGGCGACCCGTTCAAGCCCGGCGACAAGGCCGCCGAGACTGAGGTCGCCAAGGTCAAGGCCGTGCCGCCGGCGCCGGTTCTCGAGGACGCACCGCTCGAACCACTTGCAAAGGATGTTGCCGCCGCCACCGCGGCGGCCAAGGCCGGCGACAGCAAGCCCGCGGATGGAAAAGCGCGGGACGGCAAAGCCGCCGAAGCAGCCAAGGCCGATACCGCTATGGCGGACGCGCAAAACCCGGAGTCGCAGAAGGCTCCGACGGCCGCCGCGCTGAAGGCGGCGGCCGACGTCAAGCAGCAACTGGCCGATGCCTTCAAGCCTGGCGACAAGCTGCATGACGGCGTCTCCGTCGAAGCCACCGACAAGGGGGTCGTCATCTCCATCACCGATCAGCTCGACTTCGGCATGTTCGAGGTCGGGTCGGCCGTGCCGAGCCGCGAACTGGTGCTGGCCATGGAAAAGATCGGCCGCATCGTCAACAGCCAGAAGGGCACGATCAGCATCAACGGCCACACCGATGCGCGGCCGTTCCGCAGCGCCACCTATGACAATTGGCGCCTGTCGACCGCGCGCGCTCATTCCGCCTACTACATGCTGGTGCGTGGCGGCGTCGACGAGCGCCGCATCACTGAGGTCGCCGGCTTCGCCGATCGCCAACCGAAGGATCCCGCCAATCCCCTGTCGGCGGCCAACCGCCGTATCGAAATCCTCATGGCGACCGGCGGATGAAGCGGGCGGCGGTGACCAGCCGGCTGATGGGCCTGATGCTGCTGGCCGCCGGATATCCGTCGGCCGGCCTGACCCAGGACGCGCTGCAGCCCTATCAGCTGGTGCGCTCGCTGCAGCTCATCCAGGATCGCATCGCCGCCGGCGACCATGCCGCGATGCCGATGCAGGCCAAGTTGCTGGAAATGACCGATGCGCGGCTTCGCGCGGCGGATGCCGACGACTTCAACGATCCCAAGAACTTCCGTGCCTTGCTGGTCTACGGCATGAGCGGCGGCAATCCAGCCACCGTCGAAGCCGCGGTATCCCGCGCCACATCGATGGATGCCGAGAGCCTGGCGATCGCCAAGGGCATCATAAACTATCTGGTCGGACGGCCAGCCGGGGCGATCGAGGTCCTGAAGCC
>NZ_JAFKIC010000110.1 GCF_017306585.1 Mesorhizobium sp.
GCGAAACCTGGTTCACCACCGCGACGCACACGAAGGGGTTCGATTCTTTCACAACGACCACTTTCGGCGAGGGCTATTCCTACCTGAAAGCGGCGCTCGAGGAGTCGGGCTTCGAGGTCGATGTGATCGAGAACCATGTCGCGCCGACGCATTTCCCCGACAGTGTTGCGGCGCTGAAGAAATATGACACGGTCATTCTCAGTGACATCGGCGCCAACACGCTGCTGCTGCACCCCAACACCTGGCTGAAGGCGCAGTCTTCGGTCAACAAGCTCGACGTCATCGCCGACTATGTCAAAGGCGGCGGCGGCCTGATCATGGTCGGCGGCTACCTGACCTTCACCGGCATCGAGGCCAAGGGCTGCTGGAAGGATACCGTGGTCGAGGCGTGCCTGCCTGTGAGGCTGATGGCAACCGACGACCGGCGCGAACATCCCGAGGGCATCGTCGGCGCCGTGACGAAGCCCGGCCACCCGGTCATGCAAGGTGTAACCGGGCCGCTTCCGGCCGTGCTGGGCTACAACCGGGTCACGCTTGCCGGCGGCGCCGAACTGATCGCCACGATCGGCAACGATCCGCTGCTTGCCGTCGCCGAAGTCGGCGCGGGCCGCAGCGCGGCGTTCATGTCGGATTGCAGCCCGCACTGGTGCCCGCTCGATTTTGTCAATTGGCCCGGCTATCGCACGATGTGGTCGAACCTTTGCGCCTGGACCAGCAGGACGCGCGGCCTGTGATCGATCTTCTTCACGACTGCGATCCCGGAAACGACGATGCCGTTGCCATCCTGGCGGCGCTTGGCCATCCCTCCGTCAACTTGCTGGCGGTGACCACCGGTGCCGGCCATCTGGCCGGGGAGCGAACGGCGGTCAATGCGGCGATCACCGTGGCCGCCGCCAGCCCCCGCAAGGTGCCGGTGTCGGCCGGCGCCACCGGGCCGCTGCTGCGCGAACGGCTCATCGCCCGTATCCTCGACATGGACAATGGTCTCGATCCGGTGCGCGACGATCTGGAGCGGATCGCGCTCGACGAGCGCCATTCCGTCGACCGCATCGCCGCGGAAGTAACGTCGCATCCGGGGCTGACAATCGTGACGACCGGCCCGCTGACCAATCTGGCGCTGGCCTTGCGACGGCATCCCGAGATCGCGGACAAGATCGGCAGGATCGTCACCTTGAGCGGCGCCTGGGGACTGGGCACAAAATCGGCGGCCGCCGAATGGAACATCCTGTGCGATCCGGAGGCCGCGGCCATCGTCTACGACGCCGGCATTCCGCTGACCATGGTCCCCGTCGACGCCAGTGCAACGGTGCCGATCACCGCCGCCCTGATCGATCGCATAGCGGGCCTTCCCGGCCGGGCCGCCGCATTGGCCGCCGAACTTCTGGCGTCGCTGGTGACGACCCACAGGCCAGGTGTTTTCGCGCCGCCGGAAATGCCGCTTCACGACCCTTGCGCCATACTGGTCGCGGCTGCTCCCGACATTGCCAGGACGGTTCCGGCGCGCGTCGACGTCGAAACGACGAAGGGCCTGAATTATGGCCGCACCGTCGTCGATTTCGCCTCTCGGTCGGATCGCCCCGTCAACTGCGACGTCGTGATCTCGTTCGACGTCGCCGCCACGCACAAGGCTTTGTTTCAGGCCCTGTCGGCTCTGTCGCAACTGCAGGCACGACTGTGAGGGACTGGGCCGCGCGCGGGCGCGGCCGGACACCACTACCACCAGAGACCGCTCCGGCTTCGGGGCGGAATGCAAACAAGAAAGAAGGGAACAGGATCATGAGACTGATTTCGAAAGGCATGCTGGGGGTCTTCGCCGGCATTTTGGGCACGATGGCGCTGGTTGCGGCCGCACCGGCGGAAGACAAGTTCAGCGCCGTCTATGTCATGAGCGACAATCTTGGCGACATGGGCTTCAACGACAATGCCAAGACCGGCTTCGACCGCGCGCAAAAGGATGGCGTGCGCACTCGCCTGTTGCAGGCCTCGCCGACCGATCCGCAATTGTGGCGCCAGAATCTCGAAGCCGTTTCCAATTCGGGAGAATGGAACGTCATCTTCACCGGCCCGAACATGCATGACAATCTGGCTGCCGTGGCGCCGCAGCATCCTGATCAGAAATATGTCTTCTTCGACGATCAGCTCGACCTGCCCAATGTTCTCTCGGTCAAGTACGCCCAGAACGAAGGTTCTTACCTCGCCGGCGTGCTTGCCGCCGTCGCCGCCACCGACAAGGCAAACTTTCCGCTTTCGTCGGGCGAGCCGAAGATCGCGGTTGTCGCCGGCATGGACCTGCCGGTCATCCAGGACTTCATCGTCGGCTTCAAGCAGGGCGCCGCCACCGTCGTTCCGGACATCCAGGTGCAGGTGATCTTCATCGGCAATTTCAACGACGCCCAGAAGGCCTATGACCTCACCAAGACGGCGATCGAGAACGGAGCGAATGTCGTCTACAACGTCGCCGGCCCCGCCGGCCTCGGTATCCTAAAGGGTGCGGCCGACGCCAACAGATACGCTATCGGCGTCGATTCCGACCAGAACGGCCTGCACCCGAAGAACGTGCTGGCTTCGATGCTGAAGCAGATCGGCAATTCGATCTACGATTCCATCGGCCAGGTCCGTGGCGGCAAGGCCGAGTTCGGCAAGCTGAAAATCTACGGCCTCGCCAATGAAGGCGTCGGCCTCGTCTACAACGATGCTCTCGTCCCCGCTTCAGTCAAGGCCAAGGTCGACGCGGCCAAGGCCAAGGTGGTCAATGGGGAATTGAAGGTCGAGACCGCCTTCAAATAATGTCGGCTCCTGGCGGGGATGGAACGGTTCCGTCCCCGCTTGCCTCTCGTAGCGGAATCGCCGTGGACGACCAGGACGAAATTCTCAAACTGTCGGCCATCGCCAAGATGTTTGGCGACAAGGCCGCGCTGAAGCATGTCGACATCCGTGTGCGGCGTGGCGAGGTTCACGTCATCTGCGGCGAGAATGGCGCCGGCAAGTCGACGCTGATGAACATTCTTGCCGGCATCCATCAGCCCGACGGGGGAACCATCAATCTCAACGGCAAGGATGTTACGATCGCAGATCCGATCGCGGCCAGCCGGTTGGGCATCGGCATGGTGCATCAGCATTTCGCGCTCGTGCCCTCCATGAGCGTCGCCGAGAACGTGTTTCTCGGCCGGCATCCGCGCCGGCTCGGCCTGTTCTCGGACAGGCGCGCCATGGTCGAGCGCACCCGCGAACTCATCGACCGCTATGGTTTCGGCCTCGATCCCGAAACGCCGGTGCGCAGCCTTTCGGTGGGTCAGCGGCAGCGTGTCGAGATCCTCAAGGCGCTCGCCTTCGACGCCGAACTGCTCATCCTGGACGAGCCGACGGCCGTCCTCACGCCGCCGGAGGTCGATGAACTGATCGAGGTGATCGCCGGATTGCGGCAGCGCGGCCGCACCATATTGTTCATCACCCACAAGCTGCGCGAGGTCAAAGCCGTATCCGACCGCGTCACCGTGATCCGGCATGGTGAGAGCATATCGACCTATCCGACCGCGGTCGTCAGCGAGGCGGACATCGCCCGCGACATGGTCGGCCGCAACGTCTTTCTCGTCGGGCGCGGCGCCCAGAGCAAGCCGCGCGACTTCGGCGCTCCGGTGCTTGGCCTGAAGAATGTCAGCGTCACCGATGCGTCCGGCCGGCTGCTGCTCAACGACATCTCGTTTGCGGTCAGGGCCGGCGAGATCGTCGGCATCGCCGGCGTCGACGGCAATGGCCAGACCGAACTGGCGGAAGCCATCGTCGGCCTCATCGACATCCAGGCCGGCTCCATCGAGCTTGCGGGCAAGGATATCACCACGGCTACCGTGCCGATGCGCCAGCAGGCAGGGATGGGCTTCGTGCCGGAAGACCGGCTCGATCGTGGTCTGAGCGTCACGATGTCGATCGCCGAAAACCTTGCCGCCAGCAACTACCAGCGCGCCGGGCTCGAGAGCCACGGGCTTGTCGTCATGAGCCGCTGCACGGCCTTTGCCGAGGAAAAGATCGCCGAGTTCGACGTGCGTGGCGCCAGGCCCGCAATGCCCGTCGGCTGGCTGTCCGGCGGCAACATGCAGAAGGTGGTGATCGCGCGCGAACTCAATCGGGATCCGGCCTTGCTGGTCATCTGTCAGCCGACGCGCGGTCTCGACATCGGCGCCGCCGAATTCATCTATGCCCGCATCATGGCCGCCGCCGATCGCGGCCGCGCGGTGCTGCTGATCTCGTCGGAACTGTCGGAGATATTCGCCTTGTCCGACCGGATCGGCGTCATGTATTCGGGCCAGCTCCTCGACATGCTTGAACGGTCCAGGGCCGACGAGGTCACCATAGGCGCGCTGATGAACGGCGCCAGGATCGAGGCTGCGTGATGCGCGAACTGGTGCTTGACTGCCTGCGTGCCGTGCGGGCTCCGCTCACCGCGATCTTGCTGACGCTGGCGCTGGGTTTCGTGCTGGTCTCGGCCATCGCTGACGATCCCGTGCGAGCCTATCGCGACCTGTTGTTCGCCAACTTCGATTCGCTGGGCAATTTCGCGCTCTTCCTCAATCGCGCGACGCCGCTGACGCTTATCGCGCTCGGCGTCATCTTCTCGTTCCGCGCCGGCATTTTCAATGTCGGCGGCGAAGGCCAGCTCTACGCCGGCGCCATCGCCACCACCATCGTCGGCGTCACTTTCACCAGCTTGCCGGCGCTGCTGCTGTTTCCGCTGGCACTGATCGCGGGCATCCTGGCCGGCGCCTTTCTCGGCTGGATCCCGGCGGTGCTCAAGGTCCGCTTCGCGGTCGACGAGGTGGTCACGACGCTGATGCTGAACATCATCGTGCTGCTGTTTACCTCCTACCTCGCCAACCAGGTCATCCGCGACCCCACCAGCTATGGCGCGGTCAGCCGGGTGCTGCCCGAGGCCATCTGGTTGCCGGCGCTGCCCGGCATGCGCGGCGCCACCAGCGGCATCGTCATCGCGGTCGTGCTTGCCTGCCTCACCTGGGTCGTGCTGTTCCGCACCGAATGGGGCGCGCAGTTGCGGGCGGCGGGAACCAACCTGCGCTTCGCCAGGTCCGTGGGCATACCCGCCGACCGCCGCATCATCACCGCGATGCTGATCGCCGGCGGCTTCGGCGGCCTCGCCGGCACGCTCTATGTGCTCGGCATCGGACACCGCTTCGAGCAGAATTTTTCACCCGACTACGGGCTGGTCGGTCTCACCTGCGCGCTGCTCGCGCGCATCCATCCGATCGGCGCGCTGGCGACGGCCATCTTCTACGCGATGATGATCAACGGTTCGGCCTATATGCAGATATCGACGGATGTCCCGCGCTCGCTCGTTGATCTCTTGACCGGCCTTCTCGTCCTCCTGATGACGGCAAGGCTGGCGCGGAAAGGGCAGCGCGCGTGACCGCCGTTTCCCTGCTTTCCTCCGTTCTGGAGCAATCCGCGCCGATTGTGCTTGCCGCCCTTGCCGCGATGATCACGCTGCGCGCCAACATCCTGAACGTCGCTGTCGAGGGCATGATGCTGGTCGGCGCCTTCGTCGCTATCGCGGTCGGTGATGCCACCGGCAGCGCGCCGCTCGCCTTCCTCGCGGCGCTTGTCGCCTCGATTGCCATGTCCCAGCTTCTTGCCGTGATGACGTTGCGCTTCTCGGCCGACTTCATCGTCGCTGGATTGGGCATCAATCTGCTCGCCGCCGGCGGCAGCCTGTTCGCGCTCGAATGGTTCTATCGCAGCCCGGGCGGATTGCGACCGGTAAGTTTTCCCGACCTCTGGCACGTCCCGGCTGGCAGTCTCTCTTTCATCCCGGTTCTCGGCCCGGCGATCGAGGGGCAGAGCATCGTCGTTCTGCTCGCTTTCCTGGCGGTACCCGCCTGCGCGGTTTTCCTCTATCGCACGCCGACCGGCGCCTATCTGCGCGCCGCTGGCGAGGACGAGCATGCCGCCCGCTCCGCCGGCATCAAGGTTGGCCAGATGAAAGCCCTGTCGCTGGCGATCAGCGGGCTGCTGGCTGGGCTCGCGGGAGCGCAGCTGTCAATGGACAAGCTGCATTTCTTCCTGCCCGACATGACCAGCGGTCGCGGCTTCATCGGTTTGGCGGCGACGCTGTTCGGCGGTGGCCAGCCCTGGATAACGGCGGCCGCGTCCGTGCTCTTCGGTTTCTTCGGTGCACTGGGCGACCGGCTGCAGGCATTCGCCATCCCGTCGCAGTTCGTCCTGATGCTGCCCTATGTCGCCGCCATCGTCGGCCTGACAGCGGCCCGCTGGCGCGCCCACGTCCGCAACCGCCCGGCCAGGATGGCCAGGCCGAAGGAGACCTGATCCGTGACACTTCCACCCCCGGCAGGCGGCAATCCTGGAGCTCCACAATGACTTCGACCGGCGATGGCGATTTCGTCTTCCATTTCGGCGGTCACACGCCGCGGTTAAAAATCCCGCTGTCCAAGCCAACCACTGTGTTCACCGAAGACTGCTTTTCGGGCAAGCTGACCAGCAGCGACGGGCGGCCGCGCGAGGTCGCGCCCTATCCCAAGGTCAATCCTTTGACCGGTCCGATCCATGTCGAAGGCGTGAAGGCGGGCGATGTCGTCGCCATCCATCTTCTGGCCCTGGAGCCGGCCCGCGACTGGGGCGTGGCGACGATCTCCCCTGATTTCGGCCTGCTTTCGGGCACGCGGGGAAGCCCCAATCTGCAGCCTCTGCAGGATGAGCGCGTCTGGATATGGCGCTTCGGGCCCGACAGGCGAACGCTGGTCACGCAAGCGGCGAATGGTGGGGCGCTAAGCGTGCCTTACCGGCCGTTTCACGGCACGCTCGGCGTGGCGCCCGCCCATGGTGAAGTGCGGCTGGGCGTGGTCCCCGGCGATTTCGGCGGCAATCTCGATATCCCCGATCTCGGCCCAGGCGCGACGCTGTATCTGCGCGCCAATCTCGATGGCGCCCATGTCTATATCGGCGACGGTCACTATGCCCAGGGCGATGGTGAGATCGCCGGCACGGCGGTGGAGGGCGCTTTCCACACGACTTTCGCTTGTGGAAGACTGGCCGCGACGGACGATTTCGACTGGCCCCGGCTGGAGACCGACACCCATATCGGCGTCATAGGCTCGGCGCGGCCTGTCGACGACGCCTGCCGCATCGCCGTGGCCGGTCTCGTTCGCTGGGTAATGACCATCACCGGCCTGCCGCTGATGGATGCGCATCAACTGGTGAGCCAGGCCTGCCGCTTGCGCATCGGCAATCTCGTCAATCCGTCCTTCACCGTCCTGTGCTCGATCGACAAGGGCTTGCTGGGGGTTTCGACGCTCAACGACGGAATTCATGATCGACTGCGAGCGCTGGGCAGGGCTGGTCACGCTTCCGGCTGAGGCGATGCCGCCATGCAACGGTGGGCGCTCTAATCCGCCGACAGCGATCTCGCCATGTCCAGAAAAGCGCGCACCAGTTTGCCGCCGCTACGCTCGCGCAGGCAGATCAGCGCTTCGTCCATCAGGGTCTCCGGCGCGTCGATGGTGATCGGCACAAGTCGCGAATCGTGGCCGAATTCGGCCGCCGAGACAAAGCCGATGCCGGCGCCGGAGGCAACGATCTCGCGCACGGCTTCGCGGCCCTCGGCCTCGATGACCGGCCGCAGTTCGACATTCGAGGCCGCGGCCAGATCTTCGAGCTTCTGACGCGTTTTCGAGCCCCGTTCGCGCATGACGAGCGATTCTTGTGCCAGTTGTTTCAGCGTCAGCGATTTCCTTGCCGATAGCGGGTGGTCGATGGAGGTGAAGGCGATGATCGGCGTCGAGTTCAGTTTCAGCACCTCGAAATCGCGCCCGGCCGGCACCTCGCCCATCACGCCGATGTCGGCGTCGTAGCTGTAGAGGCTGCTGATCACCGTTTCCGTATTGCCCGCGCGCACTGAAACCTGCACGCCGGGATAACGGGCCCGAAAACTGCCGAGTATGTGAAGCAGATGGTGCGCGGCGTCGGCGACGATTCGCAGCGTGCCCGAGCGTAAGGCGCGAGACTCCGTCAGGAGCTCGAGCGCCTGCTGCTCGGTATCGAACATGCGGTGCGTTATCTCGAGCAGCTTCTGGCCCGAATGGGTCAGCGTGACCTGCTTCTTGTTGCGGTTGAACAGCAGCACGTCATACTCTTCCTCCAGCTTGCGCACCTGATCCGATATGGCGGGCTGGGTCAGGAACAGCGCCTCGGCGGCTCGCGAAAAGCCGCCTGAGATCGCCACCTGGTGGAAGGCCCGCAACTGGACGTAGCGCATTTTTCTCCCCCTCCAACTCGTTGATCCGGCAGCGACCCACCATAAGTCCTGCTATCTTAAATGCGAGATCAAACGATTTCAGCGATGTGCGCGGTAACGAACCGGCACAGCTTCACAAGCATGTCATGCCCGACAGGCAACATCCGTTCCCGAGTCGAAGTCATTGTATCGGGTAAATCGATACTTCGATACAAAATAACGATTTTACAAATATGTCTCCCGCGCCAACAATGGCGGCATACCCAAAAAGCAGCGACCTGTCGGAGGACACCATGCTCGCCGAGACGAAATTTGCCGCCGAGCCGTTGCCCAGTCCGGCGCTGGGCGAGCCCTATCTCCTGACCCCGGGGCCGTTGACCACGGCCTATTCGGTCAAGCAGGCGATGCTGCGCGACTGGGGATCGTGGGATGGCGACTTCCGTGCCATGACCGCCGAGATGCGCGCCCGCCTGCTGGCGCTTACCGGGGACACGAGAGACGAATTCGACTGTGTGCCGATGCAGGGGTCGGGCTCGTTCTGCGTCGAGGCGATGCTCGGTTCGTTCGTGCCGAAAGACGGCAAGGTCCTGGTTCTTGCCAATGGCGCCTACGGCCTGCGCGCCGCGCAGACCATGCAGTATCTCGGCCGCGCCTATACGCTGATCGACAAGGGCGACTACCTGCCGCCGCGCGGCGACGAGATTGCCGCCGCCCTCGATGCCGATCCTGCGATTACCCATGTCATTGCCATCCATTGCGAGACCAGCTCAGGCATTTTGAATCCGGTCGCCGAGATCGCCGAAGCCGTCCAGGCCAAGGGCCGCAAGCTGCTCGTCGATTCCATGAGCGCCTTCGGCGCCGTCGCGCTCGACGTCAACGATATCCGCTGCGAGGCGATGGTTTCGTCGGCCAACAAATGCATCGAGGGCGTGCCCGGCTTCGGCTTCATCATTGCCCGCAAAAGCGAACTGGAGGCCGCCAAGGGGCGCAGCCATTCGCTGTCCCTCGATGTCCACGCGCAATGGGCGCACATGAACAAGACGGGCCAGTGGCGCTACACGCCGCCGACGCATGTCGTCGCCGCCTTCCTCGAAGCGCTGCGCCAGCATGAAGCCGAGGGCGGCGTAGCGGGCCGTGGCGCGCGCTATGTCAGGAACCGCGACGTCATGGTGGCCGGCATGCGCGGACTCGGCTTCGAGACCTTGCTGAAGGACCGTTGGCTGTCGCCGATCATCGTCACCTTCTTCAATCCGGCCCATGCGAACTTCGCCTTCGACCGCTTCTACGAGCTGATGAAGGACAAGGGCTTCATCATCTATCCCGGCAAGCTGACGGTCGTGGATTCCTTCCGCGTCGGCTGCATCGGCCAGATGGACGAGCATGTCATGCGCCGCGTCGTCGAGGCCGCCGCGCAATCGCTTGATGAAATGGGCGTCGACACCGCCGCCCCGCCCGCCGCGGCAATCGCCGAGCGCGCCAAACTCGCCGCCTGACGCGGCATATCAGAGGATTTCGGATGAACCAGATGTCTCCCATCAATGTCGCGGTCAACGGCCGCACCTACGCCTGGCCACGCGTGCCGGCGATCGCCATCTGCCTTGACGGTTGCGAGCCGGCCTATCTCGACGAAGCTATTAAGGCCGGGCTGATGCCGGCCCTGGTGAGGATCAAGGAAAAGGGCACGGTGCGCATGGCGCACTCGGTCATTCCAAGCTTCACCAACCCAAACAATCTGTCGATCGCCACCGGCCGTCCGCCGTCCGTGCACGGCATCTGCGGCAACTATCTCTACGAGCGCGAGACCGGCAAGGAAGTGATGATGAACGACCCGCGCTTCCTGCGCGCGCCGACCATCTTCCAGGCCTTCTACGACGCCGGCGCCAAGGTGGCCGTGGTGACCGCCAAGGACAAGCTGCGCGCACTGCTAGGCAAGGGACTCGCCTTCGACGAGGGCCGCGCACTGTGCTTCTCGGCCGAGAAGTCGGACACCACGACGAAGGCCGAGCACGGCATCGACAATGCCTCGAAGCATTTCGGACTGCCGGTGCCGGAAGTCTATTCGGCCGAACTGTCGGAATTCGTCTTCGCCGCCGGAGTCCAGTTGCTGAAGGAGTTCCGTCCCGACATCATGTACCTGACGACGACCGACTATGTGCAGCACAAATACGCGCCCGGCGTGCCGCAGGCCAACGCCTTCTACGAGATGTTCGACAAGTACCTGACCGAGCTCGATGCGCTGGGTGCCGCGATCGTCGTCACCGCCGACCACGGCATGAAGCCCAAGCACAAGGCGGACGGTTCGCCGGCTGTCGTCTACGTCCAGGACCTGCTCGACCAGTGGCTGGGCAAGGACGCCGCCCGCGCCATCCTGCCGATCACCGATCCCTATGTCGTGCATCACGGCGCGCTCGGCTCCTTCGCCACCGCTTATCTGCCTGATGGCGCCGACCAGGCCGATATCATGGCGCGGCTGGCCAAGACCGACGGCATCATGCTGGTTGTCGACAGCCCGACAGCCTGCGAGCGCTTCGAACTGCCGGCCGACCGCATCGGCGATATCGTGCTGATTTCGACCGAGAACATGACGATCGGCACGTCGGAACATCGCCACGATCTGGCGGCGCTGAACGAGCCGTTGCGCTCGCATGGCGGCCTGACCGAGCAGGAAGTGCCGTTCATCGTCAATCGCGTGCTGCCGGACCTGCCGAACGAGCCGACATTGCGCAATTTCGACGCCTTCTACTACGCGACGATGGCGGCGGCGCTGGCTTGATCTCGCGCGTGATTGTCGACCCCCACTCCACCTGGCGCATCCAGGCGTAGTGGGGGGCGATCCTCCGTCGAGACGTACCGAGAATCTGCTGGAGCAGAGCCCATGACCCAACTTGACCCGTCCATCAAGGTTCGCCACGAGCCGATGCGCATTGCCGGTAAGAAAGTCGATGCCGATGGCGTCGTCGAGGTGCGCTATCCCTGGAACGACACCGTCATCGGCACCGTGCCGGCCGGCCGTGCCGAGCATGCGCGAAAAGCTTTCGAGATCGCGGCCGGCTACCGGTCGAAGCTGACGCGCTATGAACGCCAGCAGATACTCTTCCGCACGGCGGAAGCGCTGGCTGCCCGCAAGGAGGAAATCTCCGACCTCATCACGCTGGAGCTCGGTATCTCCAAGGCGGACTCGCTCTATGAGGTCGGCCGCGCCTACGACGTCTTCACGCTGTCGGGGCAGATGTGCATCCAGGATGACGGCCAGATCTTCTCCTGCGATCTGACCCCGCATGGAAAGGCACGCAAGATCTTCACTACGCGCGAGCCGTTGAAGGCGATCTCGGCGATCACGCCGTTCAATCATCCGCTCAACATGGTCTCGCACAAGGTGGCGCCGGCGATCGCGACCAACAATTGCGTGGTGGTGAAGCCGACTGAACTCACCCCGATGACGGCGCTGCTGCTCGCCGACATCCTTTACGAAGCGGGCCTGCCGCCGGAAATGCTCTCGGTGGTCACAGGCTGGCCGGCCGATATCGGCAACGAGATGATCACCAACGACAACATCGACCTCATCACCTTCACCGGCGGCGTGCCGGTCGGCAAGATGATTGCCCGCACCGCCGGCTACAAGCGCCAGGTTCTGGAGCTCGGCGGCAACGACCCGCTGATTATCCTCAACGATTTGTCGGACGAGGATCTCGCCAGGGCCGCTGACCTCGCCGTCGCCGGTGCGACCAAGAATTCCGGCCAGCGTTGTACGGCGGTCAAGCGCATCCTTGTCCAGGAAAGCGTTGCCGATCGCTTCGTCCCATTGGTGCTGGAACGAGCGAAGAAAATCCGCTTCGGCGACCCGATGGACCGCGCGACCGATCTTGGCACGGTCGTCCATGAGAAGGCGGCCGCGCTCTTCGAGACCCGCGTACACATGGCCGCCGGGCAGGGCGCTGAGATCCTCTACAATCCCGGCCGCCAGGGCGCGCTGCTGCCGCCGATCGTCGTCGATCGCGTGCCGCACACATCCGAACTGGTCATGGAAGAAACCTTCGGCCCAATCATCCCGATCGTGCGCGCGCCGGACGATGACGAGGCGCTGATCGCACTTTCCAATTCGACCGCTTTCGGCCTGTCGTCGGGGGTCTGCACTAACTCGTTCCCCCGCATGCAGAAATACATTGCCGGTCTGCAGGTCGGCACGGTCAACATCTGGGAAGTGCCGGGCTACCGCATCGAGATGTCCCCGTTTGGCGGCATTAAGGATTCAGGCAATGGCTACAAGGAAGGCGTCATCGAGGCGATGAAGAGCTACACCAACGTCAAGACGTTTTCGCTGCCGTGGTAGAGCAGATGGACCGGTACGATCTCGCCGTCGTCGGCTCGGGCATTGTCGGGCTCGCCCATGCGCTGGCGGCCATGCGGCGCGGACTGCGTGTCGTCGTCATCGACCGCGACCAGAAAGCGAACGGCGCTTCGATCCGCAATTTCGGGCTTGTCGTCGTCACCGGCCAGGATATCGGCGTGTCGCGTCAGCGTGCCGAACGCAGCAGGCAGATTTGGCTCGACCTTGCCGATGAGGCGGGGGTGAAAATTCTCCAGCGCGGCAAGCTGGTGGCGGCGCAGCGCCCGGAAGCGCTTGCATTGCTCGAGGCCTTTAAAGCTGGTCCGGATGGCAGGGACTGCAAGCTCATGACGGCGCGCGAGGCGGCCGCGCACCTTGATGGCCTCGACGAGAATGCGCTTGTCGGCGGGCTCTACAGCCCATTCGAATTGCGGGTCGAATCGCGCGAGGTTCTGCCCAGGCTGGCATCGTTCCTGGCCGATAGGCACGGCGTCGAATTTCGCAACGGCATCTCGGTCACGTCGATCGCCGCGCCGGTCGTCGAGACCAGTTCGGGTCGCCTGCATGCCGAGAAGATCGTGGTCTGCCCCGGTGATGATTTCGCCTCGCTCTATCCCGAGCGAATGGGTCAATATGGCATCAGGCGCTGCAAACTTCAGATGCTGCGGCTTGCCGACCCGGGACGCCGGTTCCCGTCGGCGCTGACGTCCGATCTCAGCCTGTTGCGATATGGCGGTTTCTCCTGCCTGCCACAAGCGGGCGCCCTGCGGGAGAGATTGACTGAGCAGCGTGGCGCGGCGCTGGAAAACGGCGTCCATCTGATCGTGGTGCAGAGTGCCGACGGTTCCCTTGTCATCGGCGATTCCCATCATTACGGCATGACGCTCGATCCATTCGGATCGGAGGCGGTCGACCAACTGATCCTGGATGAATTCAGGACCTTGTTCGGTGGCAAGGCGCCGGAGGTGACCGCGCGGTGGACGGGTACTTACGCGTCGGCGGGCCATGCGATGATCCGCGATGCCCCACATGACGACGTACGGCTCGTGATCGTCACCAGCGGCACTGGCGCCAGCACCGGATTCGCCATCGGTGAGGAAACCATCGCGGAGCTGTTTGCATGATCGATGTCCTATGGTGCAAGCCTTCGCCGCGCCATCAGGAGCGCGGCAATTCGTGTGAGGAACAATGAGCCTCGTCCATACCGAAGGTGAATCGAACATTTCCGCCGCGCGTGGCGAATGGTCGGCAAGGCAGGAGGACGCGGCGACGCGCCGCCTGCTGGCGCGCGATGCCGCCGCCTTCCTGCACCAGAGCCTGTCCAGCCCCTGCGTCTCGGCCATCGCCAGGGCCGAAGGCATCTGGATAGAGGACACCGCCGGCCGCCGCTACATGGATTTTCACGGCAACAGCGTACACCACATCGGCTACGGTCATCCGCGCCTCAAGGAAGCGATCCGCGCGCAGATGGATGCCTTGCCCTTCGCGCCGCGACGCTTCGCCTGCGAGCCGGCGGTCGAACTTGCCGAGACGCTTGGCGTACTCGCGCCAGGCAATCTCGGCAAGGTGCTGTTCACCACCGGCGGCTCCGATGCGATCGAAGTGGCGCTGAAGCTGGCGCGCGCCGCCACCGGCCGCTTCAAGACGCTGTCCTTCTGGGATGCCTTCCATGGCGCCGGCTTCGGCGCGTCGAGCGTCGGCGGCGAGGCGACCTTCCGCTCCGGCATTGCCGGACCGCTTTTGCCGGGTGCCGAGCATGTCGCGCCATGGGCGCCGCATAACTGCCCTTATGGCACCAGTTCGCTGGAGGAATCGGCGCGCGCCTGCGCCAGCATGATCTCCTATGTGCTGGGCCGCGACGGCGACTTCGCCGCCTTCATCGCCGAGCCGATGCGCGCGACACCGCTGGTGCCGGCGCCCGGCTTCTGGAAGGCGGTGCGCGAAGCCTGCGACCGCCACGGCACGCTGCTGATCTTCGACGAGATACCGACCGGTCTCGGCAAGACCGGAAAGTTCTTCGCCTCCGAACATGATGGCGTCACGCCCGACATCATCGTGCTCGGCAAGTCGCTGGGCGGCGGCATCCTACCCATCGCCTCGGTCATCGCGCGACGCGATCTCGACGTTGCCGGTGATTACGCGATCGGCCACTACACGCACGAGAAGAACCCTGTCACCGCGCGTGCCGCGCTGACCACCATCGCCATCGTGCGTGAGGAGGGGCTGGCCGAGCGTGCCGCCGAACTCGGCGCCCATGCGATGGCGCGCATGAACGATCTCATGCAGCGTTCGCCCTTTGTCGGCGACGTCAGGGGCAGGGGGCTGTTGTTCGGTGTCGAGATGGTCGAGGACAAGGCAAGCCGCGCGCCGGCCCGCTCGCTTGCCGAGAAGATCTATTATCGCTGCCTCGAACACGGGGTGAGCTTCAAGATCAGCCAGGGCAATGTGCTGACCCTCTCGCCACCGCTGGTGATCGCGCGCGCCGATCTCGATCGGGCGCTCGACATCGTCGAGGCGGCGGTGCTCGCGGGCTGAGCCGCGGAACGGGTGGTTGAACGATGAAAGCAGTCCGCACCGATCGGGAACTCGAATGCCCTGAAATCGATGCCGGCCTGCGGGCGAGGGGCGTCGACCTGGTGACGCTGCCGGACGGCATTGCCGAGGCCGATCTGATCGGAGCCGTTACCGACGCCGACCTCCTGCTGATGTGCTACACGCCGGTCACCGCGCGGGTGATCGAAGCGGCGCCTAAATTGAAGGGCATCGTCAAATATGGCGTCGGCATCGACGCCATCGACATTCCGGCCGCGATGCGGCGCGGCATTCCCGTCGTCAATGTTCCCGAATATGCCGAGGAAACCGTCGCCGAGGGCGCCTTCGCGCTGATGATCGCATTGGCCAAACGGTTGCCGGAGATAAGCGAGGCTGTCTCGCGTGATGGATGGATCTGGCCGGAACAGCGCTGGCTGGGACGCGACATATCAGGCGCCACGCTTGGTCTCGTCGGTTGCGGCAAGATCGGCCGCAGCATGGCGCGCATGGCGGGTCAGGGGTTCCGTGCCCGCGTGCTCGGCTTCGATCCCGGTGTCGATGCCGCCGCGATGCGGGCCGCTGGCATCGAGAAGGTCGACGATCTCCATACCATGCTGCGGGCCTGCGACTTCATTTCGCTCCATTGCGTCCTGAATGACCAGACCCGTGGCTTGATCGGCAGGGCCGAACTCGATTGCCTGAAACCGTCCGCCATCATCATCAATGTCTCGCGCGGCGCGCTGATCGACGAAGCGGCACTTGTGGAAGCCATCGTTGCCGGACGCATCGGTGGTGCAGGGCTCGACGTCTACTCCGTCGAGCCGCTGGCGAGGTCGGGCCACCCGATGAGCCCGCTGTTCGGTCGCGACAATGTGATCCTGTTTCCGCATCTCACCTTCTTCACGCAAGAGGCGATGCACCGGCTGGAAGAGGACACGCTCGCACGCTGTTTCGAGATATTGGAAGGCCGGCCGGTGACCATTCGCTCGTCCGATCCGCGTTTGCGGGTGCAGGTCTCAGGCGTTTCGTTCTCCTGATAATCCATACTTTTCAAAGGTATAGGAGACGCCCGCGTAGTCACGAATGCGCCCGCGACAGCAATGCGACAGTTCCATGACAAATATCAGGAGAAACTTGTCTGTCATAAAATAAATAGATTTTACTTATCGATCGCCGATCCTCAGAGTTGTCACAACGACGACATCCAACCGGCTCAACGTCCGACAGAGACCGAAGCCGGCTGGGCCTAGTGCATCGCGAAATGTGCCTTCAATCAAAGGGGAACTGGTCATGAAATCACGAAACGCAACCATGGTCGCGGCACTCGCCGCATTGCTCGCTTCGGCCGCCCTGGTCGGCCCGGCGCTTGCCGACGGCGTCGTCACCATCTATTCCGCCGACGGTCTGCATGACGGCAATGGCAGCTGGTACGAGACCGAGTTCGCCGCCTTCACCAAGGCCACCGGCATCACCGTGCAGTATATCGAGGCAGGCTCGGGCGGTGTCGTCGAGCGTGTCGCCAAGGAGAAGTCGAACCCGCAGGCCGACGTTCTGGTCACCCTGCCGCCCTTCATCCAGCGCGCCGCCGCGGATGGCCTGTTGCAGGACTACAAGCCGGAAGCCGCGTCGCAGATTGACGGCGGCACCGACAAGTACCGGCCGCTGGTCAACAACTACATGAATTTCATCTACAACAGCGCCGTGCTGTCGGAAGCGCCCAAGAACTACAGCGATCTTCTGGACCCCAAGTTCAAGGGCAAGATCCAGTATTCGACGCCCGGCCAGGCCGGTGACGGCACCGCCGTCATGCTGCAGATCATCCATGCCTTTGGCGGCGAGGATGCCGGCTTCGAGTTCATGAAGAAGCTGCAGGACAACAATGTCGGCCCGTCCGCGTCGACCGGCAAGCTGACCGCGCTGGTCAACAAGGGCGAACTCCACGTCGCCAATGGCGACCTGCAGATGAACATGTCGCAGATGGCCGACAATCCCAACATCAAGGTGTTCTGGCCCGCCGGTCCGGACGGCACCCGCTCCACCTTCGCGCTGCCTTATGAAATCGGCCTGGTCACCGGTGCCCCCAACAGCGACAACGGCAAGAAGCTGATCGACTTCCTGCTGTCCAAGGAGGCCCAGTCGACTGTGAGCTCCATCGCCATCGGCATGCCGGCCCGCAAGGACGTGACGCCTTCGGACGCCAACTTCGCCAAGCTGCAGGAAGCGATGAAGGGCCTGACCATCTGGTCGCCGAATTGGGACGACGCGCTCGCCAAGCTGCCCGGCTACGTCAAGAAGTGGAACGAAGCGACCGGAAGTTGATCCGTCAGGGAAACGATCCGGAGAACAACGCCATGTCGGCAGCCGCCTTCACGGGTTCTGGAGTCACGGATATCGACGCCGCGAAGGTTCGCGGCGCCGGTTCCAACGTCCACTTCGACAAGGTCGTCGTCGCCTATGGCTCGCATGTCGTCCTGCATCCGCTGACCCTCGACATCGCGCCGGGCGAGATCCTGGCGATGATCGGACCGTCCGGCTCCGGCAAGACGACCGCCTTGCGGGCCGTGGCCGGCTTCGTGCGGCCCGCGAGCGGGCGCATTCGCATCGGCGCCACCGACGTCACCGACTTGCCGCCCTACGAACGCGGGCTCGGCATGGTGGTGCAGAACTATGCGCTCTTCCCGCATATGCGGGTCGAGGACAACGTTGCCTTCGGCCTTCGGGCGCAGGGCGCCGACAAGGCGCTGATCGGCGAACGCGTCAAGGATGCGCTTGCCACCGTCGGCATGTCGGCCTACGCCAGGCGCTATCCGCGTGAGCTCTCCGGCGGCCAGCAGCAGCGTGTCGCCATTGCCCGTGCGCTTGCCGTGCGGCCCCGCGTGCTGCTGCTCGACGAGCCGCTGTCGGCGCTCGACGCGCAGATCCGCCGCAACATGGTCGAGGAGATCGCCCGCCTGCACCGCAGCCTGCCGGGCCTGACAATCCTCTATGTTACCCATGACCAGACCGAGGCGCTGACGCTGGCCGACAAGATCGCCATCATGCGCGACGGCAGGGTTTGTTCGCACGGGCCGACGACGGATCTCTACCGCCGTCCGCCGAACCGCTTCACCGCCGAGTTCCTCGGCCGCGCTAATCTCCTGCCGGTGACCGTCGCGGAGGCTGCCGGCCCCAAGGGCTTTGCCACGGCAAGGCATGGCGACGCCGTGCTCACCGGAGCGGCCCGCGACGAGAAGGCGGGTGACAAGAGCCTGCTCTGCATCAGGCCGCAGCATTTGAGTCTGACGGCCGACAGCGAGCACACCAACCGCATCGTCGGCACGCTCAGGGAAGTTCACTGGCAGGGCGAACTCACCCATCTCGTGCTCGATGTCGACGGCACGCCGATGCGCGTCTCGGCAACCAAGCTGCCCGTCGCGCTGCCCGAGCGGGGCGCGAGCGTGCCCCTGTTCTTCTCGCCCGCCGACACGTCGCTGCTTCCGGAAGACGCCGGTGTCTGAGGCGATTGCCCTTCACGCGCCGGCGAGCCGAAGAGAGTCCGGCAGGTTGTGGATCGTGCCGCCGGCGGCGTTGCTGGCGCTACTGTTCTTCTACCCGCTGGCGCTCATCATCAGGCAGGCCTTCCTCGATGACAGCGGCGTCGCCAACGCCGCCGAGATCATCCGCGTTCTCCACTCCCGCTTTTTCCTCAACGCGCTGGTAAACACGGTGACGATTTCGGTTGCCGCGACGGCCGGATGCCTGATCGTCGGCCTCGTGCTGGCCCTGATCCTTGCCTTCGTGCCGTTCCCCGGCAGCGGCTTCATCGCCAGGCTGATCGACACCTTCATCGCGCTGCCGACCTTCCTGGTGACGCTTGCCTTCACCTTCCTCTACGGCTCTGCCGGCATGCTCAACTCAGGGCTGATGGAAACCTTCTCGCTGCCGGCGCCACCGGTCGATTTCCTCTATTCCACCTGGGGTGTCGTGCTGGCCGAGGTCACCGTCTACACACCGTTCATCCTGCGGCCGCTTCTCGCTGCCTTTTCGCTGGTCGATCGGGGCCAGATCGAAGCGGCGAGCGTGCTCGGCGCGCGTCCTTTGCGCATCGTTCGCCAGGTCATCCTGCCGGCGGCAGTTCCGGCGCTCATCGCCGGCGGTAGCCTTTGCCTGCTGCTCACCGTCAACGAATTCGGCATCGTGCTGTTCATCGGCGCCAAGGGCGTCATCACACTGCCGCTGCTGATCTATGGCAAGGCGATCCAGGAATCGGCCTATCAGGTCGCCTGCATCATTGCCACGATCAACATCGCGCTGTCGCTGGGGCTGTTCGGTCTCTATCGGCTCGCCGCCGGCCGGTTGGGAGCCTAGCCATGCTGGTCTGGTCGCGCTCCGGTCGCCTGGTCATCTGGGTGTTCTTCGCGCTGATCTTCGGCGTGCTCTTCCTCGCGCCGCTGGCGGTCATTCTGCTCTCCAGCCTGGCCGACCAATGGAATGGCGTCCTGCCAAGCGGCCTGACGACGGAGCACTACACCGATGTCGCCAGGGGCGCGGCGTGGAACTCAGTCAAGGCAAGCTTCATCACCGGCTTCCTGGCGAGTGCGCTGGCGCTGGTCAGCGGCACCTGGGCGGCACTGTCGCTGCGCCTTCAAGGAGCGGCCCTGAAACGGCTGCTCGGCCTCCTGTTCTTCATCCCCAGCGCCGTTCCATCTGTCTCGGTCGGCCTCGGCCTGCTGGTCGCGTTCAGCCATCCGCCGCTGCTGCTCAACGGCACCATCGCCATCGTCATGATCGCGCATTTCGTGCTCATCTCGGCCTTCACTTTCGGCAATGTCTCTGCCGGGTTGGCGCGCCTCTCGCCTGACTTCGAGCAGGTGGCGTCGAGCCTCGGTGCGCGGCCCGCCTACAGGCTCTGGCATGTGACGCTGCCGCTGCTCGCGCCCTACCTTGTTGCTGCGTTCGGCCTCAGCTTTGCCCTGTCGATGGGCGAGCTTGGCGCCACCGTCATGGTCTATCCGCCGGGCTGGGTGACGCTGCCGGTGTCGATCTTCAGCCTCACCGATCGCGGCGACATCTTTGCCGGCGCCGCACTCACCATGATCCTGGTGGCGGCCACCCTGATCCTGCTGCTCGGCCTCGAACGCATCACCGCCCGCGCCACCGGCTCGTGACGCCGGGCCGGCTCAGGCCGGCTTGCGCTCGACGATGTAGATATGGTCGGCCGCCAGCACCACCTCGCCGCGCTGGTTGATCACTTCGCAGCGCTCGACCACGCGGCCTGAACCCGGCCGCTTGGGGTCGTCCTCCTTGGCCGTTATCGTGGTGCGTGTGCGGATCGTGTCGCCGATGAACACCGGTTTGATGAAGCGCAGCCGGTCATAGCCATAGGAAAAGGCTACAGGATTGATCACTGTCGCGGTCAGGCCGATGCCGACCGAGAACACCAGCGTGCCATGTGCGATGCGCTGGCCGAACGGCGTCGTCTTCATGAACTCGGCGTCCATGTGATGCGGGAAGAAATCGCCGGTATGCCCGGCATGCACGATGAAGTCGGTCTCGGTGATGGTGCGACCGCTGGTCAGCCGTGTCGAGCCGATCTCATAGTCCTCGAAATAGGTGATCTGTTCCATGTCCTGCCTTACGGCTTTTCGGCAAGCGGCATCGCCGGCGCAGCGCTTGATTTATAGGCGGCCTCGACCAGGGCCATGGTGTGCCAGGCGTCTTCGACCGAACTGATCAATTCGGTATCCTCGCCCGATGCGAACCGTTGCACGTTGGCCATTCGGCCGACGAAGGCATCGGGAAACCATTCGCCGGCGAGCGGCACGGCAATCCAGTCCGATCCGCCTTTCGGGTGGATCTCCAGTATATCCGGCTCGCCACGGGGATAGTCGAGGTTGAGGCCGAGCTTGAGATAGGCGGCGCCCTCGGTGCCGCAAATGCGGAATTCGCAGGCCTGATGCCGCCGGCCGAATTTATGATCGTGATTGATTGAGAGCGCGCAGCGCACGGTGTCGCCATAGTCCAGAATGGCGCTCGTGCGGGTCTGCGCCACCGTATGGTTGGGATGGCCGAGTGTCTTGGCGTGCACACCCTTGGGGTCGCCGAGCAACTGTCTGACGAGGTCGAGATAGTGGATGGAGTGCATAGCGATCTCGACACGCGGCGCCTTGAGCAGGAACTCCCACAATTGCCAGGGTGTCGCCAGCGCCAGCCATGCGTCGAAGTCGACGACCTCGCCTAACCAGCCCTTGGCGATGGCGTCCTTCAGCGCCAGCATCATCGGCGCGAAGCGAAGCTGGAAATTCACCGCCGCCTTGAGCTGCCTGGAGCGGCAGATTTCGAGGATCTCGCTCGCCTCGCCGAGATAGTTGCCCATAGGCTTCTGGATAAGCGCGACCGATCCCTCGGGCAGGGCCTTCAGGATTTCCGCGTGCCGTCCCGGTGGCGTCGCCAGATCGAAGATGGCGCCGCTGACGGCCGTTGCATCTTCTATCGAGCGGAAGGCGGTGACGCCCCATTTCTCGGCAAGGGCCTGCGCCTTGGCCTGATCTGGATCATAGAGGCCGGCAACCGGGAAGCCGGCTTTCCGGTAGGCTGGAAAATGTGCGTCGCCGACGATCGATCCGGCGCCGAAGGTCACGATCGGGCGGAGTTTCGAAGGTTTTGGCCAGGACTGGACAAGCGAGGCAGGGTCGAAACCGGCCTCAGTCATGATGGAAGACCTCGTCCATGGAAGCCCACCACTCGCCATCCTTGCGGGTCGCCAGCGGCTCCTGGCAAGGCATGCAGAACGACCACCACTCCTGCGTCTTCGGATCGGCGGCCATCTTGGCCATGTCGGCGGCATAGTCGGTGCCGTGATACTCGAAATAGGAAAACAAGAGGTTCTCCGGCCGCTTCAGATAGATGGAATAATTCTTGATGTTGCAGGCCGAGATCATGGTCAGCACGTCCGGCCAGACGGCGGCATGAAGGCGCACATACTCCTCGACCTTTTCAGGCTTCAGACCCAGAATCATACCCATCCGCTGCATGTCGTTCCCCTATCCGGTGATCGCCGTGGTGAATTCGGCGATGCTCATGGCCTTGACCGCGTCCCAGTCCCAATCGATGCCGATACCTGGCTCGTCGGGCGCCAGCGCATGCCCATCCTCGATGCGCATATGCTTGCCGGTCAACTGGTCGAGTTGCGGAATGTACTCGACATAGCGGCCGTTCTGAACAGCGCAGGTCAGGCTGACATGCAGCTCCATCAGGAAGTGCGGACAGACCGGGATGTCGAAGGCCTCCGCCGCATGGGCGATCTTGAGCCAGGGCGTGATGCCACCGATGCGGCCGACATCGACCTGCACGATCGAGCAGGCGCCCTTCTGCATGTATTCGCGGAAGTGGCGCATGGAGTAGAGCGACTCGCCGATGGCGATCGGCGTTGGCGTCGAGTTGGACAGGCGCACATGGCCGTCTATGTCGTCGGCGGGTAGCGGCTCCTCGATCCAGGCGAGGTCGAGTTCGCGCAACCGCGCCGCGCGCCGTATCGCCTCGTCCACCAAGAAACCCTGGTTCGCATCGGTCATGATTTCATAGCCGTCGCCGACGGCCTTGCGCACCGCCGACAGCCGGGCAAGATCCTCCGACCCATGCGGCTTGCCGATCTTCACCTTGGAGCCGCGAAATCCCCTGGCCTTGGCGGCCAGCGCATCGTCGACCAGCGCCTGCGTCTCGATGTGCAGCCAGCCGCCTTCGGTCGTATAGAGCGGACAGCGATCCTTGGCGCCGCCGGCAAGTTTCCACAGCGGCAGGTTCTGCTTTCTTGCCCTGAGGTCCCATAGTGCGGTGTCGATCGCCGCGATGGCGATGGCCGTGATGGCGCCGATCGTCGTGGCATGGGTGGCGAATTCGAGATCGTGCCAGATCGCCTCGATCATGTCGGGATCGCGGCCGAGCAGGCGCGGCGCCAGATGATCCGACAAAAGCCGCATTACCGAGGAACCGCCGGTGCCGATCGTGTAGCTGTAGCCTGTGCCGACCGCGCCGTCGGAATCGGTGATGGTGACGATCGGCGTCTCCTGGCTGACGAAACTTTGGATGGCGTCGGTGCGCTTGACCTTGGGGACCAGGTCCACCATCCGCAGTTCTATCTTTTCGATCCTGGCCATGTCGCTCAGCTCCGAAGGGTTTTGCCGGTGTCGGCGGCAAACAGATGCGCCTGCGACAGGTCGAGGCTCATGCCGACCCGCTCACCGGGTCGCAGCAGTCTTGGGTTCAGCATGCGCGAAACCCAGTCTGCGCCGTCGAATTCGACGAACACCAGCGTCTCGTTGCCGAGCGGCTCGGTGACGGTGATCGGCAGGTCGATCTGATGGACGTCGGCCGCATCGCCGGAACTCAGCCCATGGCCGGTCGGATAGATGTCGTCGGGCCGCAGCCCGAACACGACCTTGTCGCCGGCGGCGACATTGGCCCTGAATTGTGCGGGCAGGGGAAGCCGGGCGCCGCTGGCGAAGACCAGTTGGCCGCCCTCGACCGTCGCTTCGTTGAGGTTCATCGGCGGCGAGCCGATGAAGCCGGCGACGAAACGTGTAGCCGGGCGCCGGAAGACCTCGTCCGGCGTGCCGACCTGTTCGATGTATCCGTCGCGCATGATGACGATGCGGTCGGCAAGCGTCATCGCCTCGACCTGGTCATGGGTGACGTAGATCACCGTCGACTGAACCTTGGCATGCAGCTTCTTGATCTCGGTGCGCATCTGCGTTCTGAGCTTGGCGTCGAGATTGGAAAGCGGCTCGTCGAACAGGAAGACGTCAGGGTCGCGCACGATGGCGCGGCCCATGGCGACGCGCTGGCGCTGGCCGCCCGACAATTGCGAGGGGCGGCGGTCGAGCAGCGCGTCGAGGCCGAGTATGGCCGAGGCCTCGGCCACGCGCCGGTCCATGTCATCCTTGGCGGCGCCGGCGATCTTGAGGGAGAAGCCGAGATTCTCGCGCACGGTCATATGCGGGTAGAGCGCATAGGACTGGAACACCATCGAGATGTTGCGCGAGCGCGGCGGCAGATCGTTGACGACGCGGCCGCCGATCTCGATCGAACCGGCACTGATCTCCTCCAGGCCGGCGATCATGCGCAATGTCGTCGACTTGCCGCAGCCTGAAGGCCCGACCAGCGCGATGAATTCGCGATCGGCGATATCGAGGTCGATGCCATGCACGATCTCGATACTGCCGTAGCGCTTGGTCAGTTTTTTCAGGGAAACCGTTGCCATGGGATCAGCCTTTCACCGCGCCGGAGGTGAGGCCGCCGACGAGATGCTTCTGGACGATGTAGGTGAGGGTGAGCGCCGGAATGATCATCACCACGGCAAGCGCGCACATGCCGCGCCAGTCGATGGTGAATTCGGCCGTATAGTCGAGCAGGCCGACCGGCAGCGTCTTGGCGCTGACCGAGCGGGTGAGCTGCGAGGCCAGCGCGAACTCGTTCCAGCAGGTCAGGAAAGCGAAGATCGCGGCCGACGCGATACCGGGTCCCGCAAGCGGGAACTCGACTTGCCAGAAGGCCTGCCAGCGCGTGCAGCCATCGATCTGCGCCGCTTCGGCGAGGTCCTTCGGCACCTGGCGGAAGAAGCCATCGATCAGCCAGATGGTGAACGGCACGTTGAGCGCGACATAGGCCAGGATCAGCCCGAAATGGGTGTCGATGATGCCGAGCCGCACATAGAGGAAGAACAGCGGCAGCGACAGCGCGATGCCGGGCACGGTGCGCGTCAGCATCAGCCCGAGGAACACGCCGGATTTGCCGCGGAAACGGTAGCGGGCGAAGGCATAGCCGCCGGCCATGCCGATGGCGACGGCAATGACGGTCGAGGTCACAGAGATGATGAGCGAATTGCGGAAGTACTCGATGACCGGAATGCCGCCCTTGCCGATGCCCGAGAACATCGCGACATAGGCGTCGAAGGAGATCTGCTGCGGGATCCATACCGGCGGCTTGGCCATGATCTCGACTGTCGGCCTGAGCGACGACAGCACGATCCACAGGCCGGGCAGGCAGATGGTCAGCATCGCCAGGAACAGGCCGATGCGATAGGTGATGCGCAAGAGGCTGCGCTTTAGCCGGGCGGAAGAATTCTCGTCCATCACCACTCCGCGCCGATCTGCGTGCGCGCCGCGGCGAGCTTGTTGAAGAAATAGACGGTGAAGGCGATCGACAACAGGATCGAGAAATAGGCCATGGCGTTGGCCATGCCCATGCGCCCGTCGCTGTAGGCCGTGCGCGCCACCAGCGTCCACAAGAGCTCGGTGCGGCCGGCGGGTCCGCCATCGGTCATGATCTTGACGATGTCATAGGCGCGCGCGACGTCCAGCGAGCGGATGGTCATGGCGATGTAGGCGAAGGGCATGACGAAGGGCCATGTCACATAGCGGAAGGTCTGCCACGGCGTGCAGCCGTCGACGCGGGCCGCTTCGATCGGCTCCTTGGGCATGGCGAGCAGGCCGGCGAGAATCAGGATGGCGAAGATCGCCGTCGACGACCAGATCTCGGCGATCGAAATGGCGATGAAGGCGAGGTGGCCTTCGATAAGCCAGGGAATGGCGTCCTGCGTGATGCCGAGCGACTGCAAGGCGTTGTTCACCAGGCCGATATTGTCGTTGAACATGAACTTGAACTGGAAGCCGACCAGGATCGGCGAGAACATCATCGGAAACATCATCAGCGTGCGCAGCAGGCGCTGGCCGCGCGTCGCCTTCTCGACCAGCATGGCAAGGCCGAGGCCAAGCAGCATTTCGAGATTGAGCGCGATGGTCAGCAGCAGCACCGTGCGGCCGAACGCCCACCAGAAATCGGCGTTGGACAGAATCGATACATAGTTCCGGAAACCGACGAAGACGAAGAAGGTCTCGGGCTTGGTCAGGCGGAACGGCGTGAAGCTGGAATAGAGCGACAGGATCAGCGGCACCACCACGACCGCCGCCAGCACGATGATGGCTGGAAGCAGCAGCAGGAACGGCGCGGATGGCTTGAAGCCCTTCATCAGATATCCTGGGATGTTGCATTCATTGCGGGCTGCCCGCTGGTCTGGGCGCTGGCCGGAGCAGTGGCCTGTTCTTCGCCAGACAAGACGCGATCGCCTCCCCCGTTCGCGACGGGGGAGGCAGCCTTGGGAGCGATTGTTAGAGCTTGCCGGCGTCCTGAAGGATCTGCGTCGCCTTGGCGGCGGCTTCGTCCAGGGCCTGCTTGGAGGTCTTGTCGCCAAGGATCGCCGCCTGCAGTTCCGGGTAGACGGCGTTCGAGATTTCGATCCACTCAGGCGTCTGCGGCACCGCGAAGGCGTGCTTGGCTTCTTCCTGGAAGGCGCCCAGAACCTCCTTCTTGTAGGGATCGTTCTCGGCCTGCTTCAGGTCCCAGTCCCATACGGCGGTGCGGGTCGGCAGTGGGCCTGCGGCGGCCTCGAGCTTCTGGCTGTCCTCATTGGTCAGCCACCACACCAGCGAGGCCGCGGCCTCCTTGTTCGGGCAGTTCTCGGTCACCGAGAAGCCATGGAAGCCGGACCAGCCGGTGCGCTTGCCCGAAGAACCCTTCGGCGCGACCTTGACGCCGACATTGCCCGCGACCTTCGACGACTTCGGATCGTTGAAGAAGCCGGCCCAGCCCGGCCAGTCCAAGTTGATGGCGACGGTACCCGAGGCAAAGCCCTGGCCGAGATCGTCCCAGAGATAGTTGGTGGTTCCGGCCGGGACCGCCTTCGCCTTGTAGAGGTTGACGAACCAGTCGAGCGCGCGGACGCCAGCCTCGGAGTTGAAAACGGGCTTGCCGTCCTTGTCGAGATATTCGCCGCCCTCGGCGACGACCATCTCGTAGAAGCGGCCGTTGATCGCCTCTTCCTTGCCGGCGAACTGCGTGCCGTAGAAATTGGGCGGATTGGCGAAGAACTCGGCCTGGTCGGTAACTTCCTTCCAGGTGTCCGGCGGCACCAGGTCGTAGCCGTACTTTGCCTTGAACTTGGTCTTGTTGTCGGCGTTCTCGTAGAGGCTCTTCTGATAGTAGAGCGCCGAGACGTCGAACTGCGCGCGCGGCAGCATCTCCAGCTTGCCGTCGATGGTGGCGGCCTTGATCGTCGACGGCACGAAGGCGTCGATCTCTTCCTTCGGCAGCAGCTTGCTGAGATCGGTGTAGAGGCCGGTATATTGCGGCGCGAAGGACGAATGGTTCCAACCGACGCACCAGTTGGTGCTGCCCGAGGCGATGTCGGACTTCAGTTCCTTGTCGATGTCGAAGCCGTTCTTCTTGGTCAGGATGTTGACCTTGGCGCCCGTCGCCTTCTCCCACTCGGGGATGCGCTCGTAGAGCTTTTCATATTGCTGGCCGCCGATCAGCTTCACGTCTACGGTGACGCCTGGGAATTGGTCGTGCAGATCGGCAGCAAGCGCCGCGCCGCTCAGCACCAGCCCGGCCAGGCCAGTGGAAATGCCTAGTAGCAGTCTCGTCATGTTCTCCTCCCATGGACCCGAGACGATGGCTCACGATATGCGATGCCGCTGTCTCGGTTTCATTTATATGCAAATAGCATTTTCATTGCCGGGTCAAGCCGATTGTGCTTTGATCCGAGTCGGCTTTATGCATATATGCAGTTTGAAATTCACTGGAGAGGCATGTGGCCGAAGAAGAAGAGGGCGACCGTTACCGCGCGCCTGCGCTCGACAAGGGCCTCGACATACTCGAACTGCTGTCCAGCGTGGATGGCGGGCTGACTCAGGCGGAGATCGCCAAGCGGCTCGATCGCAGCCCCAATGAGTTCTACCGCATGCTCGACCGTCTTGTGCGGCGCGGCTACGTCACCAAGATCGACGGTGACCGCTACTCGCTGACGCTGAAGCTTTTCGGGCTTGCGCAACTGCATGCGCCGGTGCGCCGGCTGGTCTCCTATGCCACGCCGATCATGCGCGAACTGGCCGAAACATCGTGGCAGGCAAACCAGCTCGTCGTCTTCGATCGGGGTGCCGCCGTCGTCATCTCGCAGCAGGAAGCCCCGCGTTACTGGGGTATTTCGATCCGTGTCGGCTCGCATATCAGCCTGTTCGATACCGGCTCTGGCCATGTCCTGCTTGCCTTCCGCTCGCCGGAGGAGCGGGAAATGATGATCTCCGAGCATCTGCAGAGCACCGAGGAGTTCGCGCTGACGCCGGAGTTCTTCGCCAGGCTCGACCAGGTTCGCGATCGCGGCTATGAGATGATGGCCTCTCTCCAGACAGCTGGCGTCTACAACCTCTCGACACCGGTGCTGGGGCCGGATGGCCGCGCCATCGCGGCGCTCACCATTCCCTACATCACTCTCGTCAACGCGGCGGCCGCGCCCGACATCACGCTGACGATACAATTGCTGCAGGACGCGGCCTCGCGGCTGTCGAGACTGGCCGGCTCCGATGTGCCGCAATCCTCGTAACTTCTTATTTGAATAATCGATTTTTCGGCGAGATAGTGTTGTGCGCCAGGGAGGACACGCGGCCATGATTATCGACACCCATCTGCATCTCATTGATCGCGCGGCCTTGCGCTATCCCTGGCTGACCGGTGTGCCGGCGCTGAACCGCGATTTCTCCTACGAGGAATATGCACTCGAAGCACGGCGCGTCGGTATTGGCCGTGTGCTGCATATGGAGGTCGATGTCGACCCGGCTGACATCGAAGCAGAGACCACGCGCGTGGAAGGATTGTCGCGGCAACCCGGCAGTATGCTGGCCGGGGTAATCGCGTCCGGCCGCCCCGAAGAGGCCGGCTTTGCCGCCTATCTCGAACGCCAGCGGGCAAACGCTTTCGTCAAGGGCTTTCGCCGCGTCCTCCATGTCGTGCCCGACGATCTGTCGGAAGGCGCGCTGTTCCGCGACAACATCAAGCGGCTCGGTGGAACCGGGCTGACTTTCGACCTCGTCGTGCTGCCGCACCAGATTCCCAAGGCAATCGCGCTGGCCGACCTCGCGCCCGACGTCCAGTTCGTCCTCGACCATTGCGGCGTGCCCGACATAAAGGCCAATGCCGAGCATCCCTGGCGCGAGCATATGAGCGAGATTGCGCGTCGTCCGAATGTGATGGCCAAGATATCAGGCGTCGTCGCCTATGCCGATCCCGGCAACTGGACCGCCGAGACACTTCGTCCCTATGTCGAGCATACTATCGGTTCGTTCGGCTGGGACCGCGTCGTCTGGGGCAGCGACTGGCCGGTCTGCACGCTGGGCGGCGGCCTCTCGACCTGGGTGGCGGCAACGCATGCGTTGCTCTCCGGCTGCAGCGTCGCGGAGCGCGATAGCTTGCTCTCGGGCAATGCCCGCAAGCTGTGGCGTCTCGACTGACTTCGCCCGACCGCTGGTCAGATGGTGGCCGAGACGTGCCGCTCCCGGCCGTATAGCGAGACCAGCAGCACGATGATGAAGCCAAGTGCGGCCTGCACCGCCGAGGGCTGGAAGCCGAGGCCGATCAGCAGCGTGTTGATCTCGGTCAGCACCAGCACGCCGGCGATCGTGCCGAGATAGCTGCCACGGCCGCCCACCAGTGCCGCGCCGCCGACGACGACCGCAGCGATGGTCTGGAACAGATAGGGCTGGCCGACATCGCCATAGGCCGACCCGGTGAAGCCGAGCAGCAGCACGCCCGCTACGGCGGCGAAGAAGGCGCTGGCCGCGTAGGTGATGATCCACATGCGGACCGGATCGATCAGAGCCAGCGGTGCGGCGCCAGGATTGCTGCCCAGTGCGTAAAGCCGGCGGCCATAGGGCGTACGTTCCAGCACCAGCACCACCAGCGCGGCCAGGATGACGAGGCTCGGCACCAGCCATGGCACCGGCAGCGGTCCGGCCGATCCACCGATCGAGACGAAGCTGGAAACAGCTTGCGGCGCCGAACCCGAGGGAAAGCCTGCGGTCCACAGCAGCACCAGTCCCTGCACCACCATGCCGATGCCGAGCGTGACGATGAGCGGCTGGATGTCGAGGCTGCGTGAAATCAGCCCGTTCAATCCACCGATGATCAGCGCCAGCACGCCGACGAGAACGCAGACCAGGAAAAAATTCCAGCCATCGCCATAGAGCTGCGCGGCCACGACATTGGCAAAGCCGATGACGAAGGGAATGGACAGGTCGATGCCGCCCATGATGACGACGAGGGTCTGGCCGATCGAGGCGACGGCCAGCAGCGAGGCAAGCACCAGCATGGCACGCACCGCGAATGGACTGGAGTAGCCGGGGATGAGGACGGTCCCGGCAAGATGCAGGAACGCCGCGACGCAGAACGCGCCGATAACGCGCGCCTTGGTCGTCGCGAACAGGTTTCGGCGGGCGGGCATGTCAGCGACCCCTCATGGCAAGGCGCTCCTGCAGCGCGGTCAACATCACCGCCAGCACCAATATTGCGCCATAGGCGATCTGCAGAACGAAGGTCGAAACGTTGAATGTCGTCAGCACGCTCTGCAGCAGGAAAATGTCCACGGCGCCGACCACCGCCCCCGCGACGCCGCCACGCCCACCGGCAAGACTGACGCCGCCCAGTGCGACGGCGGCGATGGCGATCAGCGTGTAGGTCGGTCCGATATTGGGATCGGCGGAGCCGATCAGCGCGGTCAGCATCAGCCCCGCACAGCCGCCGAGAACACCTGTCATGACATAGGCGATGAAGCGTACGCGCGTGACATCGACGCCGGCCGTATAGGCGGCGCGGTCGTCGCTGCCGACCGCCATAAGCTGGTCGTGATAGGGCAGGCGGCGCACCAGCCACCAGGCAAGCAGGATGGCCGCCAGCGGCAGCGCTGACCAGGGACCAGCAAGGGCCTTGAGCCAGCCCGGTGCCGGACCGATCGGCGCCGGCAGGATCGTCAGCGTTACGCCAGTCAGGATCAGATAGGTGCCGAGCGTGGCGACGATCGGCTGGATCCGCGCGATGGTCGCCAGAAAGCCGTTGGCCGCGCCGACGAGCGCGCCGATGAGCAGGGCGGCCGGGACAAGAAGCAAGGGTGACGCAATGCCGGCCTTGAGGAACAGGACCTGGATAAGCATGGCATTGACGAAGCCCATCAGCGGCCCGACCGAGATGTCGATGCCGCCACGTCCGGCAAGGATAACCGGCGTCGAGGCGATTGCGGCGCCGACCAGCGGCGCGGCCAGCCCGATCAGCGCGCCCCACGAACCCGGCTGGAACCGTGCCGGATTCAGCACGAGATTGATGGCCAGGAGGACGATGAGCAGCACGACGGCAAAACCGATGCTACGCGCAAGCGACATGAGGCGAGAGATATGGTTCATGCCGCGCGTCCAAACATCGCCGCGATGACGGTTTCGGTGTTCATCTCCTCGCCAGTGATCTCCGCCGCGACTTCGTTCTCCCGGAACACCAGCACGCGATGGCAAAGCAGAAGGATCTCCTCGATCTCGCTGGACAAGATCACGAGCGCCATGCCGTCGGCGGCCAGCTCGCGAAAGACATCGTAGAGAACATGCCGCGTCGCCACGTCGACGCCACGAGTCGGGTCGTTGAGGAGCAGGATTGACGGCTCCAGCGCCAAGGCCCTCGCCAGCAGCACCTTCTGCTGATTGCCGCCCGACAAGGTTGTGATGGGCGCATCGGGCCGCGGCGCAACGATCGAGAGTTTCTCGCGGTAGATGTCGTAGCGCGTCTTGCGCGCCGCCGGACTGATCAGGCCGAGGCGCGTGTCGCGCGAAAGCGTCGAGACGGCGAAATTGTCGAGCACCGACTGTGTGGGAAAAATGCCGCTCGCGCGCCGGTCGCGCGGTAGATAGGCGATCCCGTTCGAGACCGCCTTGCGGAACCCGGTGATCTCACGCGGCCTGCCTGGCAAGTCCAGCGCGATCGAGCCGCCAAGCGGTGGAGCGAGGCCGGCCAGCATTTTCAGGAACAGTTCCTGGCCATGGCCATCGAGCCCGGCAAGACCCACGATTTCGCCCGGAGCTATTCTTTTCGCGATGGGACTGGCACCTGGTGCGATGACGAGGTCGCGGACAATGAGGCCGCGAGAATCGGCGGGGCGATCAGCCATGCGCCAGCTCCGCCGCCATGCGTGGCGCCATGGCTTTCAAAAGGTCCGCCGGTGTCGAAGCGCCGCGCTCCTCGGTGCGCACGACGCTACCGCCGCGCAGGATCGAAATGCGGTCCGACAGCGACATCACCTCATCCATGCGGTGGGTGATGAACAGGATGAGGCAGCCTTCGCCGGCAAGCGCGCGCATCAGCGAGAACACGGACTCGCGATCGGCGAAATCGAGCGCCGCGGTGACCTCGTCGAGGATCAGGATTTTGGGATTGCGCACGACCGCGCGTGCAAGAACGACCAGTTGCTGCGCGGCGAGCGGCAGCAGCCCCGCAGGCGTATCGAGGGGGACATTGGTGACGGCGAAGCGCTTGAGGGCGGTCGCCGCCCTGTCGCGGCGCTCGTCGCGGGGCACGCTACGCCGGATGAGCCCGTCGAGACCGAGCAGGATGTTGTCTGTCACGCTGCGGTCCGGGGCGATCAGCACTTCCTGAAAGACCGTGGCGAAACCTCGTGCCTGGAAAGCCGAGGGGCTGGCGCCCGAAAACGGCTTACCCTCGAGCAGGATCGCGCCGCTGTCGGGCTGGACGATGCCGGACAGCAGCTTGACCATCGTGCTCTTGCCCGAGCCGTTCTCGCCCAGGATCGTATGGATGGTCCCGGCCCGGAACGCGATCGAGGCGTCCGCGAGCGCGACCGTCTCGCCATAGCGTTTGGATATGTTTGTTATTTCAAGCATGCCGTGTTTCGAAGCTGGCAAGCCGGCCCCAGGAAAGGAGCCGGCTCGTTGAGGCTGTTCTTGGCGTCGGTTCGCCCGGGCGCTACTTCGCGCAGGCATCCGGCACTTTCGAGTAATCCCAGCCTTTGGTCGGCGCCGGGTTGGAGAAATAGGCGTCCAGCCATTCCTCCGGCATCGGGTCCTTGGGCGGCACCGGGAAGATCGAGACGGCGTCGGTCGTCATGCAGTCCTTGTACCAGGAGCCGAGATCGGCGTTGTGAACAGCCGGGATCGGGATCAGCAGCGTGTTCAGCTTCGGCTTCTGGCCGTCGAGCATGCGTACGCCGACGCGGAACAGCGTCTCCGCCGTCCAGTGTGGCAGCACGGCGTGACCCTCGAAACGGTACTTGTCGGGATTGGCTTTCCAATAGCCCAGCGCATCGCCGGTGATTGAGCCGGTGATCAGCGGCGCCGGGCGGCCCGCTTCGGCGAAGGCTTCGGCAACGACCCGGCTTTCGCTTCCCGTCGTCCACACCGCATCGATCGGCGCCGGGTTGGTGGCGATCGCCTGCAGCACCACGGTCTTGGTGACATTGGCCGTCCAGTTGCCGTTGACGGTGCGCGAAATCTTCAGCTTCGGATTTTCGGCCAGCGCCTTGTCGGCGCCCTGACGCTCCTGCACCACGATCGGATGGCCGGCAATGCCCTCGACCAGCAGGATACTGGCCCCGTCGGGATCGGCCTTGCCGATCGCCGTCATCATGTCATAGCCCCAGCGCGCATAGTTGGAATCGACGTTGATCGCGTTCGGGCTGGTCACCGAACCGGCCGCGGTGATGAACGGAATGCCGGCCTTGGCGGCGGCGTCGATGGCGTCGTCGAGCGCGGTGGCCGATCCCGGGATCGAGGTGATGATCGAGCACTTCTTGTCGATGAAGGCGCGGATCTGGTTGATCTGCTGGCTGGCATCGTTGTTGGAGTCCGACACTTCGAAGCTGGACACGGTGCCATCGGCGATCAGCCCGTCGACAAGACGCTTCAGCTCCTTGGTGACCGTGACGCGCCACGGGTTGCCTTGATAGGATTCCGAATGGCACCACTTCCACGGCTTCGGCGGCGGGGTGAAATTGTCCCAGGCCGAAGGCAGCACCTTCTGTGGCGCGCCGTCATACTGCGCCTTGAGTTCGGTCGGCAGCCCGCCGATGACGCCTTGTATATCCTGGGCGAATGCGGCCGTTGCAAGCGAGGTAAGCGCGGTTGCGGCCAGCAGGCCGCCGATCATTTTTATCATCGTGTTCTCCTCTGTTCGGTTTGGTTCAGGCTCCTCCACCGGCAACGCCGGACACCTGTGCCGGGCTACCCTCCCGGAACAGGCGATTTAAATCGGCAACGACCTGGCCGGCCCGATGGCCTGATGTCATGCCGGAATTGATGCGATCGGATGCCGCCTGCTGGAACGCCATGTAGCCGTCATGGCGCGGCCGCACCCAGGCTCCCTCCAGTGTCGCCCGGGTATCGCGATAGAAATTGCCGGTCGCGGCGTTGACCGCCTGGTCCTCCCATGCCGCGGCATGGCCAGGCTGTCCGCCGGCGGCGGCATAGGGACCGCGCTGCACGTCGCCGCTGGCAATCCAGTAGGCGAAGTCGATCGCGGCCTCCCTGGCCCTGGAAAAGGCCGAGACGGCGATGCCGGTGCCTCCGAGCGCCGACCCGATCGGGCCGCTGGGCCCGATGGCTGGAATGTCGGCGAACGCCAGCCGGTGCGGGCGAAAGCCTGATATCGCATAGGACACGTAGCCATAGATCAGCGGCGCGCAGACGATCCGCGAATTGGCTTGCGCCATGCGTTCCGAAACCGCGATCGGGTCCATCTCGAAGCAGGCCGGATCGACAAGCGCGGCGATCTCGCGCATCGCCTCGAAGACTTCGCTGCCTGTTTCGATGTCGATGAGATCGCCGGCCGGATCGGTGGCGCAGGACCGGCCCAGATTGCCGGCAAGCGTGTAGAACACCATAAGCACGTGCGGCGGCCGCAAGGGCAGGAGCACGCGGCCTTGCCGGGCGAGATCGAGCACCTCGCTCCAGCGCGCCGGCGGCGCATCGAGCGCGTCCGGCCGCCATGCCTGGACTTGCGTTGCCGCGTCGATCGGGAAGGCCCATTGCCGGCCCTGCCAGTTATAGCTCGGATAGGAGTGGCCGACGCTGCCGTGGGCAAGTGCGGCTCGCTCGATCTCGCGCCCCGCAATGTCGAGGGGAGCAAGGCAGCGCTCCGCCGTGATCTGGCCGACATGCGGATGATCGATGACGATCAGGTCATAGGCGCGCGCAAGCTCCTCGACAGGGTAGGACTCGAAATCCTGCAGCGAACGCTTGTCCCACTCGATCGTGACGCCGGTGCGCTCCCGCCACAAAGCGGAGCAGGCGACCATCGGGTCGTAGCCGCGCGGATGGCTCCACGTCATGCCCCTGAGCGTGGGCTTGAGGGAGTGCATGGTCACAGGCCGAACTCCTTACGGATCGCGGCGCTGTGTTCGCCGATGCGCGGCGCGGCGCGGTCGACCTTGGCCCTGGTGCCGTCGACCCTCAGCGGCGAGCTGGTGGTGAGGATCGACACGTCGTCCTCGCGCGTCACTGTCTGCAGCATGTCGAGCGCCTGAAAACCTTCGCTGGCCAGCATTTCGGGCCAGGTCAGCACCTTGGCGCACCAGATATCGGCGGGTTCGAGAATGGCCAGCCATTCGTCGATGGTTCTCGTCGCGATCCGTTGCGCAATGATCGCCTTGATGTCGTCGCGCGCGGTGAACCATGTCGCCGGCTTGTCGCGATAGGGCGCTAGCTCGTCGAGCGACAGAAGGTCGGCGAGCTTCGGGATCGGCGTCATGGCGATGGCCAGATACCCGTCTTTGGCCGGGTAGACGCCGTAAGGCGCCGAGAGATAGGCATGCGCGCTACGAAAGCTCGAGCGGCGCGGCAGCCGGCGGCCGTCATTGAGATGGGTCGTCAGCACCTCGAACTGGGAGTCGACCAGCGCCTCCAGCAGGCTGGTCTCGATATGGCTGCCCTGGCCGGTGATGCCGCGTCGCACCAGCGCGGCCAGAATGCCCTGCGCGCAGGCCGCGCCCGCCAGCATGTCGCCGATGGCAAGGCCGAACGGCACCGGCCCCTGGTCCTCATCGCCGTTCAGCCACATCACGCCCGAGCGCGACTGCGCCAGGAGATCCTGGCCGGGGCGCTTGACCCATGGCCCGTCCTCGCCATAGCCGCTGATCGAGGCATAGACCAGGCGCGGATTGATCTTGCGCACGGTCTCATAGTCGAGGCCGAGCCGCTCGATGACGCCGGGCCGGAAATTCTGGATCAGCACATCGGCCTTGACGAGCAGGCCGCGCAACGCTTCGACATCGGCCTCGTTCTTGAGGTCAATGGCAAGGCTCTCCTTGGCCCGGTTGATGGCATGGAAGATGGTGGAATCACCGCCGATCTCGGTGTCGCTGAGATAGAGCCGGCGCGACAGGTCGCCGCCGTCCGGCCGCTCGATCTTGATCACCCGCGCCCCGAGGTCGAGCAGCCTGAGCGAGCAATAGGGCCCCGACAGGAACTGGCTCATGTCGACGACGACGAGGCCGGCAAGCGGCAATTCGGTTGCTGCCGGCATTCCTATTTCTCCGTCTTGCCGACGAAATCGGCAGGGTTGCGGTACTTCACCGTCTGCAGGTGCTCGCAATACAGGACGAGCTCGCCTTCGCCCTTGAACACTTCGTAGCTGGCGCGGATCAGCCCCATGTCCTTGTAGCGGGGCTTCTTGTCGAGGTTGGAACGGATCGAATAGATCGTGTCGCCGATGAAGACAGGCTTGATGAACCGGAGCCTGTCGTAGCCGTACGAAAAGGCGTTTATGCAGTTGGTCGCGACCAGCCCGAGGCCCGCTGAAAAGACGAACGCGCCTGCAATAAGCCGCTTGCCGAAAATGCCTTCGCTCTCGGCAAACATCTGGTCCTGCACATAGGGGTGGATGTCGAGCACCAGCGTGTTGAAGAGATGGCTGTCGCCCTCGGCCATCGTACGGCGCAACGAGCGGATCTTCTGGCCGACGGGCCAGTCTTCATAAAACCAGTTCTCCGAATTCCAAACCGGCAGGGCGGCATGGTCTGCCGGCATGTTTTTCGGATGAGTGGAGGCGACGCCGACCGTGGGCGCGAACTCGTTCATGGCTGGATCAGCCCGTGCTGTGGGAGGTCCCGGTCGACGATTTTCGCACGCATCGAAGCGTCTAATTGCACGACGTCTCCTCCCGTCAATCTTCTTTTATAAATACTATTTTCACATATGGGGTTGCGTTGCAAGCGAGGACAGGCGAAATTTTGGCTGCCTCGCCGCACCGAATGCCGGCGGGCAAGGGAGGAAAATATGAGCGAAGCCTGTCTGGTCTTTGTCGGCAGCCTGAACCGGGAGGCGCCTTATTTTCAGGGCGCGCGGGGCGTCGGCCTCGGCGTCTACAGTTTCGACGAGCAGGCGCTCGAGATCGGAAAATTGGTCGAGACCAGTGACATCGACAATCCGACTTTCCTGTCGGTGACGCCGGACGGCTCGCGCATCTACGCCAATTCGGAAGTGTTTTCCTGGCGCGAGGGGACAGTCTCTGCCTACAGCTTCGATCGGCGTTCGCGCGCGCTCGCCTATCTGAACAAGCAGCCTTCGCTCGGCAGCATCACCGCCCACAACACCATCACGCGCGACGGCACGAAATTGCTGGTCGCCAATTACGGCATGGGCGAGGGCGGTCCTGATCGCGCCGTGGCGGTCTTTGGTTTCGACAAGGATGGCGCCTTGTCGGCTCCGCTGGCCAGCGTTGCGCACAAGGGCTCCGGTGCCAACGCGGCACGGCAGGAACGTTCGCACGCCCACAGCGTCACCGAAACCATCGCGGGCGGAACGGCTGTCGTCGCCGATCTCGGCATCGACCGGCTGGTGTCCTACCGGATCGGGCAGGATGGCAGCCTCGCCAGGCTTGCCGAATCCGCGATGCCGGCCGGCGCCGGTCCGCGCCATCTGGCGCTCCATCCGAACGGACGCTTCGTCTTCGTCATGAACGAATTGGATTCGACAATCGTGTCGATGGCGCTCGACGACTCCACCGGCGAGCTATCGATCCTTGATGTGAAGCCGGCGGTTCCGGCCGAGGCGCGCGACAGCAACCATTGCGCCGATATCCAGATCTCGCCGGACGGGCGTTTCGTCTACGGTTCCAACCGGGGCCACGACAGTGTCGTTATCATGGCCGTTGACCAGGGCACCGGCGCGTTGAGCCTCGTCGGCTATGTCCCCTGCGGAGGCGCCACGCCGCGCAATCTGGCGCTGACGCCGTCGGGCGGTCACCTGTTCTCGGCCAACCAGAATGCCGACCGCATCTCGATTTTCGCCCGCGACGCTGGCAGCGGTAAGCTGGCCGACACCGGTCGTGCCATCGAAATCGGCACGCCGATGTGCGTCAAGATCGTGCGCTGAGGCACCAAGCGGGAATGGCCGGCCTCAGGCCTGCTGGATCGCCGAGAGCTTCCAGTCCGAACCATTCTGGCGTGTGAACGTCCACAGTTCGGTCGTCTCTGTCGGATGCTCCTCGTCGCCATCGACGATCTTGCCGGTGGCCCGCTCGCGCGTCACGTCGCGGGATTCGTAGCGCAATGCCGCCGTGGCATAGTCGCGGTCATCCTCGCGCCAGCTCTCCGCTATGTCTGCCTGCAGCAGACTGATATCGGAGACCTCGTTCCTGACACCTTTCTGGGCATTGTCGGCCAGCTCTTCGGACAGATAGGACACCATCTCCGGTGTCACCGCACGGCGCAGCGCGGCATGATCCTCGCGCCCGAAGGCTTCCTGTACGTCTGTCAGCAATTGCTGGAACGCGTCGAGGTCGCTCTGGGCCAGTTTGATCTCTTCCGAGCCGGCAGCCGGAGCACCACCGCCCGAACCGCCGCCGAAGCCCGGTATCGTGAAGGAACCTGCTTTGCTCGCCTCGGGCTGCTCCGTTGCGCGGTTCTCGAATCGCGAAGCCTGCCCGATGCCGGCGCCGGCGAGCGCTGGCTCAGCGCCGCGCGCGGATTGCGACCGGAAGAACCTGATGGCCAGCATGATCGCGCCACCGATGAGCAGGGCCTGAAGCAGGAAGCCGAACATCCCGGCCAGGCCGCCGAAGCCCTGGCCCAGGAGCAGGCCGATCAGGCCGCCGATCAGCAGGCCGCGCATCATGGTTCCGCCGAAGCCGCTCATGAAGCCGGGCCTCTGCGGGCTGGCTTGCGGCTGTCGGGCAGCAGCGTTGACACCGGTGTTGGGCGTCATCGAACGCTCGACCGGCGCGGTCGGCGCGGGCGCGGTCCGGGTCGGCGGCGCCGACTGGAACGTGCGCGTGCCGCGGCTGCCGAAACTTCCGCCGCGCCGCGCCTCCGCATGATCGATCGCCACCATGGAGAACGCCAGGAAAAGCCCTGCGAACAGGGTGGCAAATCGGCTTGTGCGGGAAAGCATCGGAGATGGACCTTTATCGGCTGTGGTTTCGGGATTTATCGACAGGCATTGGCCCGTTGCCGGGCGTCACACCGTCAATCGAACAGTTCTTCGAAGAATGATTTCTTCCGTTTCGGATAGCGGTGGCCATGCGAGCGCGAATAGTCGTCATCGCGGCTCTGGCTCTGGGCATGGTGCGGCTGGGCGTATGCTGGCGGCTGTGCCTGCGGCGGGGGCGGCGCTTCCTTGGCCGATCGTTCGATGATCTTGTCGAGTTCGCCTCGGTCAAGCCAGACGCCACGGCACTGCGGGCAGTAGTCGATCTCGATGCCCTCGCGTTCGCTCATCACGAGCGCGACGCGACAGGAAGGGCAAACCAGACCAAGCAGGGAAGATGTCATGCGGGGCTCCAAACCAGAATGTGAGCCCGCCTGACCGAAAACGATGGAAACGGGCCCGTTATAGCGGTCCGACATCACGGTCGCCCGGAGGCGACAGTCAGAGGGGCCCGGCCCGCAACCCGGAGTTAGGAACGCGCAGCCGGGCCTTCAAGGGCGATACTGCCCGCAAGGATTATTTATTTCCCGGATCGTCACCACGATCCCGGATCGTCACCACGATCCCGGATCGTCGCTACGATTTCAGATCGTCACCACGATCTCAGATCGTCACTACGATCTTCCCGAACTGCTCGTTCGATTCGAGATAGCGATGCGCCTCGACGATCTGGTCGAAGCTGAAAACCCTGTCGATGATCGGTTTCAGCGCTCCGGCCTCGAGACCCCTTAGGATAAACGCCTTGGCGGCTTCCAGCTTAACCGGATCGCCGGTGATCTCGTGGACGAGGTAGCCGCGCAGCGTCAGCGTTTTGCCGAGTACGGCGCCCAACGGGAACGGCGTCGGCTCACGGCTGAGGCCGCCATACTCGATCAGAATGCCGCCGCGCGACATCGCCGCCGTCAGCGGTTCGAAGATCGGCCCGCCGATCGCGTCCAGCACGACGCGCACGCCCCGATCTCCAGCGATTTTGCTCAGCCTTGTGGCAAGATCCTCCTCGGCCAGGACCACGACTTCCGCCGCCCCGGCGTCCAGCAGGGCCTGCTTCTTCGCCGATGTCCGCGTCACCGCGATCGCCGTCGCGCCGACGCTGTTGGCGATCTGGATCGCCGCGAGCCCGACGCTGCTTGAGGCGGCGGTGATGATGACGAAGTCCTCTGGGCGCAGCTCGGCTATATCGATCAGCGCGCCATAGGCGGTGAGATACTGCATCCACAGCGCGGCCGCGGTCTGCCAGTCGAGCGAAGGCGGGTGCTTGACGACGAACGCGGCGGGATATGTGACAAGCTCGCCATAGGCCGGCCAGCGGACCATCGATTGCGGCGGGATGACGCTGACGGCATCGCCCGGCGCAAGGGTCACTACACCTTCTCCCACCGCCTCGATGACACCGGCCGCCTCCAGGCCAAGCCCGGAGGGCAGGGCGGGAGTCTCGATATAGGCGCCGGCGCGCAGCAGCGCTTCGGCCCGATTGAGGCCGAGCGCCCTGACGCGGATCTGGACTTCGCCTGGACCGGGCGAGGGAAGGTCGACATGCTCGATACGCAAGACCTCGGGACCACCATGCTGGTGGAAGCGGACTACACGCGCCATTCGGGTTACTCCAAATCATTTGAACCGAATGAGCTATGAAGCTGGCCCCTTCAGCGATAAATGGCTGTGTAGATAGAACAGTAGAAACCAAAGGTTTTGAATATGGATCGGCTGGAGAGCATGGCCGTGTTCGTCAGGGCGGTCGACCTCGGTTCCTTCGCGGCGGCTGCGGTCGCCCTTGATTTGTCCGGGCCGATGGTCGGCAAGCATGTCCGCTCTCTGGAAGAGCGGTTGGGTGTGCGGCTCATCAACCGCACCACGCGTCGCCAGAGCCTGACGGATTTCGGCCGCGCCTATTATGAACGCTGCCGGATCGTGCTGGCCGAGGCCGAGGCAGCCGACGCGCTCGCCGCCGATCAGCTTTCTCAACCTCGCGGAAAACTGCGCGTCACCATGCCGGCGCATTTCGGCCGCCACTGTATCACGCCGGTGCTGCTGAAGCTCGCGCGGCAATATCCGATGCTGGAACTGGACCTGTCGCTCAACGACCGTTTTGCCGATCTCGCCGAGGACGGCTACGACCTTGCCATCCGCACCGGTGATCTGGAGGACAAGGCCGGTTTGATCGCGCGCCGCGTCGCGCGCCAGGACATGGTCGTCTGCGCCGCGCCCGCCTACGTGAAAACCCATGGGGAGCCGCGGCGGGTGGAACACCTCGCCGATCACCGCGCCATTGTCTATCGCCGGCTCGGCCAGGCCGTTCAGCCTTGGCTATTTCCCGGGGAAACGAGCGCCGTGCAGCAGGTCGTGCCCAATGGACGCCTGCGGCTCGACGACCTCGACGCCATCGCCGATGCCGCCGTCGACGGCATGGGTGTCGCCTGGCTGCCCTGGTGGCTGGTTCGCGAGCGCGTCAAGGCCGGCACGTTGATGGCGTTGCTGCCGGACAAGCCGCGCTTTCCCTACGACTGCCATGCGCTTTGGCTGCAGACGCCGCATTTGCCGCTCAAAGTCCGACTGGCGGTCGACGCGCTGGCCGCCGCCTTGCCGAAAATGATGGGGTGACGCCGCTCAGTTCAGGTCGCGCGGGTATTCCCGAACCTCTGTACGATCGACGACGATCTTGTCGCTGTCATGCGCGATGAGATGGGTTTCGATCCGCCAGACATCGCGCAGCGCGCGCACCGTCGCCTTGACCGAAACACGCGTCTGCCAGTCGCCCCGGCCAAAGGATTTTTCCCACGTGCAGGTGCCGACCGCCGAATTCGGATCGTCCGGGTGGATCGTGAACCGGTCGACATGCCTCGCCGAAAGCACCATGCCGGTGTGCGGATGGCGTACCGTGCCGGCGTCACTGACGACCTGGTAGACGGTCTCGCCGGTAACCTGGTCGGTCGAAACAGAGCGCTGGAAGCCGTCGCCCTTGGCAAGCACTTCCTGCTCCATGGGCGCAGCACTTTCCGCTCCCAGGAAAGCGCCGAGTGTTTCATCGACCGGCTGCGGCGCGCGCGCCGGCAGGATCAGCCGGCTGTCGCCGCAATGGATCGACAGCGTCGCCTGCTCGGCAGTGGGGAATACGATCGGCCAGTGCGATGTCGCCAGCGCCAGTCGGATGCGCTCGCCGGCCTCGAAACGCTGTCCGCAGCAGCGCAGCTTGACGCGAACCGTCTCCGCCTTGCCGGGCACCATCGGCTCGATGTCCAGGTCGCCATTGCGATGGCTGAGGTTGAGGATGCCATAGCTGACGCGCGAGGCAGCACCTTCGGGAAACACCTGCGACAGCGTGGCGGAGAGCAGGGCGACGGGCTTGTCGGACGACAGCGTCACCTCGAATTCCGGAAAACCAAGGATTTCGATCGCCTCGGTCAGCGGCGCCGTCTCGAAGATCAGCGCATTGCCTTCCTCGGTCCGCTGGTCGACCGGCAGGGTCGGCATGACGCCATAGCCGCACCAGGCGCCGGATGAGAGGCCGGCAGTCTGCGGCGAAGAAATGGTGACCACCACGTCCTCGCCCCTGGTCTGCCTCAGTTCGTGTGGCGCAAGGTTCAGTACTGTCTCGCCGATGCCCGGACCGGGCCAGGAGGGCTCGGCCACCCATCGGCCCGGGCGCTGGTCATAAATCGCCGCCGGCCGCGCGGGGTCCTGGATCCAGGCGCGCAGCATCGGTTCGTCCGCGATGCCGGTGTCGATACCCTTCAGATATTGGTCCCACCAGCGCAGGCATTCCTGCAGGAAGCCCATGCGCGGGCCGGGCATGGCGAAGTGCGGGTATTTGTGCCCCCATGGGCCGATCAGGCCCTTGCGCGGACCGGGCAGGTTTTCCAGCATCCGGAAAATCGGGTTGGGATAGCCGTCGGCCCAGCCGCCGACCGCGTAGACCGGGATTTCGACATCGGCGTAGTCCTCGCAGATCGAGCCGTGCTTGTAGAAATCGTCGCGGCGCTGGTGCTCGAACCAGTCCTGCATCCAGATGCCGTTGCCGTTCAGCCTTTGCTCCCAGAGATCGCGCCAGCGGTCGCCGACGATCAGCGGGTCTGGCGGGGTCATGGCGATCGCCCAGGCGGTGGTTCCCCACATCAGATTGTCGCACATCATCGCGCCGCCGAGATAATGCACGTCGTCATTGTAGCGGTCGTCCGTCGAGCATAGCGAGATGACGGCCTTCAGCGCCGGCGGCCGGCGGGCGGCGACCTGCAGCCCGTTGAAACCGCCCCAGCTGATGCCGATCATGCCTACGCTTCCCGAACACCAGGGTTGCGCCGCCAGCCATTCGATGACGGCCAGGCAGTCGTCCTGCTCCTGTTTCAGATACTCGCCCTTGCAGAGTCCTTCGCTGTCGCCCGAGCCGCGCATGTCGACCCGCACGCCGGCATAGCCGTGGCCGGCGAAATAGGGATGGGTCAGCGCATCGCGCTCCACCGTTCCGTCGCGCTTGCGGTAGGGCAGGTATTCGAGGATCGCCGGCACCGGATCGTTATCGGCGTCTTCCGGCAGCCAGACGCGTGCCGCGAGCTTCACGCCATCAGGCATCGGTATCCACAAATTCTCGATCTCGCGCACTTTGCGCGGGAAGTCGGTAACGACGCGGATATCTTGCATGGTGGCTCCTCTAACGCCCCGGCTGCGATCGGCGCCGGCGGTGATCCTCAGATATTCAGCGGAAAATGGCAGGTCAGCCTGGTGTCGCCGACGGTCGCCGGGACGGGAACATCCACCGCGCAGCGCGCCTGCGCCTGCTGGCAGCGCGTGTGGAATTCGCACCCGGTGGGCCGCGCCAGCAGGGACGGCACATCCGCCGGCAGCGTGATGCGCTGGTGCACTCTGTCGGGATCGGGCTCCGGATTGGCCGACAGGAGCGCTGCCGTATAGGGATGATGCGGCGCCCGGAAGATCGCCTCGGTCTCGCCCTGCTCGACGAACCGGCCGAGATACATCACCGCCATGCGGTCGGCGATCTGGCGCACGACATGCAGATTATGGGTGATTATCAGCATCGACAGGCCCATGCGGTCGCGCAGGTCGTTGAGCAGGTTGAGCACCTCGCCCTGTACCGAAACGTCGAGACCGGCGGTCGGCTCGTCGGCGACCACCAGCACGGGGTCCAGTGCGATGGCGCGCGCCACGCCGACGCGGCGAGCCTGGCCGCCGGAAAGCTGATGCGGATAACGCTCGGCGAAGTCGCGCGGCAGGCCGACCAGCGTCAGCAGCCGCGTCACTTCCGCATTGAGGTCGCGGTTGGAAAGGCCATGGATGATGAAAGGCTCCGACAGCAACGACCGCACGCTGAGCCGAGGCGACAGCGAACCGACCGGATCCTGGAACATCATCGGCATGCGCCGCCGCACCGGCTTCATCTGGGCATCGGAAAGGCCCTGCAATTCCTTTCCCTCGAACAGGATCGTGCCCGCCTTGACGGGCTGAAGGCCGTTGAGCGTGCGCGCTAGCGTCGTCTTGCCCGATCCGGATTCGCCGACCAGCGCGAAGGTCGTGCCACGCTGCAGCTCGAAGCTGACGCCGGACACCGCTTCGATCTCGGTGGCGCGTCCGGCGAGCCTTGCGGGCAGGCCGCCGACCCGGAACGAGACATGCAGGTCGCGGACGCTGAGCAGGTCTTGCGCGCTCATGCGCTCACTCCGAGCGGAATGTCGGCATGCCAGCAGCGGGCGATGTGGGAACCGCCGATGGGAGCAGCTGGAGGCACTTCAAGGCATTGCGCGTCGGCGCGGTCGCAGCGCGGCTGGAAGACGCAGCCGCTCGGCCGCCGGCGCAGGTCCGGCAAGGTTCCGGCGATTGTCGGCAGTCGCGGCACGCGCCGCGACAATCGCGCCGGATCGCAGGCGAGCAGCCTTTGCGTGTAGGGATGGCGGGCGTCGTGGAAGATTTCGCGCGTCGTGCCGCTCTCCACCACCTCGCCGGCATACATGACGATCATCTCGTCGCAGAGCTCGGCGATGACGCCCAGATGATGCGAGATGAACAACACAGAACAGCCGATTTCGCGCTGCAGGTCCTTGAGTAGTTCGATCGTAGCCACCTCCAGCGTCGCATCGAGCGCCGTCGTCGGCTCATCGGCGATCAAAAGCGCCGGCTCCATCATCAGTGCCATGGCGATGGCGATGCGCTGTTTCATGCCGCCGGAAAACTCGTGCGGAAATTGCGCCAGCCGGCTTTCCGGATCAGGGATGCGGACCTTGCGCAGCATGGCGACCGAGCGCGCGTCCTTGTCGCGTTTCGACAGGCCGGAGCGATACTGGATGTCGCGCATCTGCCGCCCCACGGACAGCACGGGGTTGAGCGCGCCCATCGGATCCTGGAACACGGTGGCGATGCGCTGGCCGCGCAGGTTCCGCATCGCGGCCGCATCGAGGCGGGCGAGGTCCTTGTCGTCTTCGAAGACGATCTCGCCGGCCGATATCTCGCCATTGTCGGCAAGCAGGCCGAGAATGGCATTGATGAGCGTGGATTTCCCGCAGCCGGATTCGCCGACCACGCCGACGCTGCGGTTGGCGGGCACGGAAAAGCTGACGTCCTTCAGCGCTTCCAGCCGGCCGCTCTCGGTGTGGAACGCAACGCTCAGATTGTTGACCGCCAGAACCGCCATCACCGCCCCTTCAGCCTGGGATCGAAGAGGTCGCGCAAGGTCTCGCCGAAGAAGGTGAAGCCGAGTGTCGTCAGCACGATCGGCAGGCCGCCGGCGATCACGATCCAGTAGGAATCGCGGATGTTGGCGAAGCCGTCATTGAGGATCGCGCCCCAGCTCGGCGTCGGCGGCCGCACGCCAAGCCCGAGGAAGCTCATGCCGGCCTCGATCGCCACCACCACGGGGATGTCCATCGACACCAGGATCAGGATCGGCCCGATGATGTTGGGCAGGATATGGACGCGCAGGATGCGGCCCGCATTTGCCCCCATCGAACGTGCCGCCATGACATGTTCGGCCGATTTGAGCACCAGCGTCTGGGTGCGGATGATGCGCGCATAGCCTGGCACGTTGACCAGCATCACCACGACAACCACCGCATAGAGCGAAGGGCCGAACAGGGTGACAAGGGTCAGCGCCAGCATCACGGTCGGAAAGCTCTTCACCGCGTCGAAGACGAGCAGCAGCACATTGTCGAGCCAGCGCGGCCCATAGCCGGCGATCAGCCCCAGCACGACGCCGACGATCAGCGACACAAGGGTCGAACCGAGCGCGATCATCAAGGCCACGCGTCCGCCATAGAGCACGCGGGTGAAGAGGTCGCGGCCGAGATGGTCGGTGCCGAGCAGATGCAGGAGGCTCGGCGAGGCGAAGCGCTCGGTCGGCGAAATCTTGCTCGGCGCGTAGCTGGTCAGCACGCCGGCGAAGATAGCCGACAGCACCACCACCGCCACCAGCGTCAGGCCGATGGCGCCGAGCGGTTCGCGCATGATGCGCCGAACGGTGCGCCACGCGCCGCCGAGGCGGTTGCCCCGGAAGGACAGCTCAGTTGAAGCTTGATCTGACACGGGGATCCAGGAGGCCGACCAGTATGTCGGCGGCTACGTTGACAAGGACGAAGAACACGGTGGTGACCAGCACGGCGCCGGAGACGATCGGGTAGTTGCGCACCGAAATCGCCTCATAGACCAGCTTGCCGATGCCGGGACGGGCGAAGACGATTTCGGCGAAGACCGAAGATGACAGCATGTGGCCGATGCCGACGCCGAGCAGCGTGATCGTCGGCAGCACGGCGATGCGCAGCGCGTAGGTGTAGATGATGCGATGCTCCGGCAGGCCGAAGGCGCGCGCGGTGCGGATATGGCTGGCCTCCAGCGTCTCCAGCATGGAGGCGCGCACCATGCGCGAGATATAGCCGATCCAGCCAAGTCCGACCGCTAGCGACGGGAGAATGAGATGCTGAAGCTGGCTGGCGATGTTTCCGGGGTCGCCGGCCCCGATCGCCGGCAGCCATTGCAGGGCCACGGCGAAAACCAGCAGCGAATAGATGGCGACGACAAAGGACGGCACCGCGATCATCGCCACCGACAGGACGCCGATCACCTGGTCGACGAAGCCGCCCCGCCGCACCGCCGCGATGCAGCCAAGCGGGATGCCGAGCGCCACAGACCATGTGATGCCGCCAACGATGAGCGCCAGCGTGAACGGCAGTTGCTCCATCACCACGTTCAGCACTGGCCGGTTGGACAGCACCTCCGTGCCGAGATCGCCATGCAGCGCCGATCCGTAGAAGTTCGCGAATTGCTTCCAGACCGGCTGATCCAGGCCCATGCGCTCGCGCAGCGCCTCCTTCATCTCCGGTGTCGCGCGCGGCCCCAGCGCCACGGAAGCGGGGTCGCCGGGGATGAGGTAAACCATGGCGAACATCATCATCAGCGCGAAGCTGATGATGATGGCGCCAAGCCACAGACGCTTGATGGCGTAGCGGATCATTTCGATACCTGCGGAAAGGGCGGGGGCTGGCCCCCGCGGGCAGACATCATGCCGGTTTGAAATCGGTGAACACGGGTTCCCCGTTCGGCTTCAGGCCGGCCGCGACGGAGTCGCGATACATGATGCCGGTGACCTCATGGGTGAGGAAGACGTAATTGCCGTTCTCCTCCATCAGGTCCTGCAGCTTCTTGTAGATGACGTCGCGCTTGGCCGGGTCGAGCTCGACCATGCCTTCGGCATTGAGCTTGTCGAATTCCTCGCTGGAAAAGCGCTCCCAGTTCCAGACGCCGATCTGGTCGCGCGTGAACCAGGCGGTCGCCCAGCTCGGGTCGGGCTGCATGGAGAAACGGCTGATGATCATCTGCAGCTTCTTCCAGTAGTCGCCTTCCTTGGCGCCGAGCGTCCAGAACGTGCCGCTGTCGTTCTGCTTGATCTCGACGTTCAGGCCGACGTCCTGCAGGTTCGACTGCACCACCTGCGCGGCGGTGAGGCGCTCGGTCTTGTTGAGGATGTCGAGCGTGATCGTGGCGCCGGCGACGCCTTCCTTGGCGAGCATGTCGCGGGCACGGTCCGGATCGAAGTCGTAGAGGTTTTTCTCGCGGTGGCCCGGGAGGCCGGGCGCGATGATGCCGGTGGCCGTGGCGGCGGCTCCGAAATAGGCGGCGTCGACCACAGCCTTGCGGTCCACGGCGTACTGAACCGCGCGGCGCACGTTCGGATTGTTGAAAGGCGCGACATCCTGGTTCATGCCGAGCCAGACAAAGGCCAGCGACGGCTTCTCCACCACCTTGGTCTTCGGCGGCGGCGTCTGCTTCAGTCGCGAGATCGAGGAGACCGCGGTCCAGGTATAGTCGAGGTCGCCCGCCTCGTAGCCGAGTTCGCCGGTCTTCTCGTCCTCGATCGGATGGATGTGGATTTCGGCGAAGCCGCCCGGCTCGTATTTCCAGTCGGGATTGCGCACCAGCACCGTGCGCTGCTTGGGCAGCCATTCCTTCAGTATGTAGGGACCGGACTGCGCGACCGGCTTGACGCCCAGCTTGCCGCCGAGTTCCGTGATGGCTTTCTTCGACAGGATGGTGCCCGACGGCGTCGGCAAGGTCGATGTCCACAGCGGCGCGAAAGCCTGCTTGAGATGGATGATGCCCGACAGCTTGTCCTTGACCTCGACCTCCTTGAGCGTCGCCCAGTCGCCGGCATAGGGGCTCTTGTTGGCAGGATCGGCGATGCGCTCGATCGAGAACTTGACGTCTTCCGCCGTCATCTGGCCGTAGCCGTCGGTGAAGCCGATATTGTCGCGCAGCTTGAAGGCGACGGTCAGCGGATCGAGCTGCGTGATCGTCTCGGCCGCCATCGGCCGCCAGCCCCAGCTGTCGCTCGGCGTGGTGACGACGAGCCCGGCGAAGATCACATTGGTGATGTCGCCCTCGGGAGCGGCCAGCCGGAAGCAGGGATCTAGCGTCTGGATGTCGGCGTAGGAACGCACTTTCAGGATCGGTCCGTCGGCCGACCAGGAGATTTTCGGATCGACCATCGAGGCAAGACCGAATGCGCCGGCCCCGGCCAGCAGGCTGCGCCGCGAAACCCTGGTATCGGTTAGAATGGACATGCTCTACCCCTCAGCTGTTTTCATTGCCGGCTTTGAATTGCTGGCCTTCACGGGCCGCGCCGAATTTATCGGTCGGCTAAAACTGCTAGGTATAGACATACATGTCTAGCGAAAATTTTGCTGGCATGACTGAATCTTGGATACGGCCGGTCTTGCGCAAAATCCGCAGATCCGATCCGCCTTTACCGGCGTCTGGCGGAACGCGCTGAAACAGGACGCCTGCCGACGCCGGGGCGGCCCGCCATCCGCCGCGGGCTGGATCAACGGCCCAACAGGTACGCGTTGTCCGCTACCTCCAGATTTCAGCGGCGAGCCGCATGAAATTGCCGCCCATGATATCGCGCACCGCGCCCTCCGATTGGCCACGGCGCAGCAGCACCTCGGCCAGTTCGCGCATCTGGCCGGGAGCCGAGTAGGTCGTCGCGCCCTCCGGATATTCGTTCTTCGGCCAGAACTGCGGATTGTCGGAGATGATGCGGTCGATGCCCTTGACGTCGACCGGGAAGGCGTAATCCAGGCCGATGCCGACATGGCGCGGGCCGATCAGGTCGACGAGGTAGTCGATGTGATCCGCCAGCCTTTCGGAATCCGTCCGGTTCTCGCCCAGGAACCTGTTCAGCCCGACGATCGCGACGATGCCGCCAGTGCGCGCGCAGGCCTTGATCTGATCGTCGGTGATGTTGCGGCCATGGCCGCAAAGCGCCTTGGGATTGGAATGCGAGAAGATCACCGGGCGGTTGGAATACTCCATGACCTCCATCGAGGTGCGGTAGCCGGTGTGGGTGACGTCGACGAACATGCCGAGACGGTTCATCTCGTCGATGACCTCGCGGCCGAACGCCGTCAGGCCGGTTTCGACATCGTGGCAACCGCCGCCGGCGAGATTGTTCCTGTTGTAGGCGAACAGGATCTGGCGCACGCCGAGCTGGTGGTAGAACTCCACCATCTCGATGCGGCCGTCGAGCGCGTTCATGCCTTCGATGTCGAAGGTGATCGCGAGCTTGCCCTCCGCCTTGGCCTTGCGGATTTCGGCGACCGAGGAGACCAGCTTGTAGTGCTGGGGATTGGCGAGAACCCAGTGGCGGAAGTTGGCGAGCGTCCGGACCGTCTGCTCCCAGGGCAGCAGGTCGAAGCCGACGTCGATCGACAGATAATCGATGCCCGCATCCCGCCAGATCTGCAGATTGTTCAGGTCCGCTGCCGGGTCGGGCATGAAGCCGGAATGCGCATCCCATATGATTTCGCTGTCGAAAATGGCCCGGGCGGTATTTGAAACGTCCACTTTTTCCTCGCTCTCTCGGCAATGCGAGCGCCACGAATGCCGGATCAAAGGGGCGTTTCGGACGCTCGAACCAGATGCAGTGCGTATCAACTATCAGGCCACAGACACATGTGTCTAGACAGCTGCCGTTGAGCCTGTATGGTCGCCGTCGCTGCTGTCGGGAGGTGGCCGCTGCTCCGCCGAGGGGATGCGCGGCGGGTCTGCAACGCTTATTGCGAGGGGTATCCGATGCAACGGGATTTTCGCTCGTCGACGGAATTCGAAGCCGCTCATCGGTTCTACAGCGCCCTTCTTGGCGCCCCCGGCCATGTCTTCGGTGGTCGCTCGCTATGCGGCCACCAGCGCGATGGGCAACGTTATTTCATCGGCCAGAGTTTCGAAGGACCGATCGAGGCCGGACCGAGCAGCAGGCTCTACCAGGTAGAGCGGGGCGGCGCGCTTGAGCGGCTGAGCGAAAGGGAGGCGCGTCAGATACGGCTGTCTCCCGAAGGCAAGTTGCTGGCATTCGCATGCCAGGGTGACAGCCCGGCGATGGACCTGATCGAGATAAGGTCGCACGGCGCCGTCGTCGCCAGCACCACCTTGAGCGGGCGCATCGAACAGATCGACTGGTCGCCCGATGGCGGGAAACTTCTCGTGGTGGTTGCCGGCACTGCCGCCGACCTCGCCGGCATCCATGGCGGCTATGCCCAGAAGCAAAGCCCGGAAGCAGCGGCGTGGCTGCCGCAGGTGCAACTGGGCGAGGGCGACGATTTGTGGCGTCGCATTTGGGTCTGGGATCTTGAAGGTGCCGCGCGGCCGCTCACCGCGCCGCCCCTCAATGTCTGGGAAGCGAGCTGGTGCGGCCATGACCGCATTGCGGCATTGGTCAGCGATGACCACGGCGAAGGAAGCTGGTATCGGGCGCGCCTTGCGCTGGTCGACGCCGCCTCCGGCGCCGCAAGAACCATCCACACGCCGAACGATCAGATCGGCTGCATCCGGGGCAGCCCCGGCGAAGCCGAGGTCGCCTTCATCCAGGCGTTCTGCAGCGATCGTGGCCTGGTCGCCGGCCTGCTTTCGATCCTCGATCTGAAAACAGGGAAAGTCGCGATCGCCGAAACATTGGGCGTCGACGTCACGTCGGTCGAATGGCGTTCGGCAACCACGATCCATTTTGCCGGCGCCCGTGGTCCTGAGACGGTGAGCGGCGATTTCGCGGTCGGTGAGGCGACCGCCACGCAACATTGGGCGTCGCGCGAACTGACTCACGGCGAGTGGGTGCCGGCTTCTCACCCGATCGGAGAAAAGGGGGCGTTGTTTATCGCCGAGTCCTGGTCGCGCGCGCCGTTCCTGGCCGAAGAAACGGGTGGCGAGATCATCGAGCTGGCTTCGCTGGCGGCCCCCGATGCCGCCAAGGCGATGGCGCGGTGCGGCGCCGTCGAGGTCTTCGAATGGACCGCGCCGGCCGGGCTCGATATCCAGGGCTGGCTGGTGCGTCCCGCCGCTGCGAACGCTCCGACGCCGCTGCTGGTCGACGTGCATGGCGGGCCGGTTTCGGCGCATCGCAACCGCTGGCTCGGCCGCTCGCGCGCGGGCGCTATTCTTGCCAGCCGCGGCTGGACGGTTCTGTTTCCGAACCCGCGCGGCAGCACGGGGCGAGGCGACGGTTTTGCCCGTGCGGTCAAAGGCGACATGGGCGGCGCGGACGCGCAGGATATCATCAGCGGAGTTGACGCCTTGATCCGGCAAGGCCTGGTCGATGCCGCGCGCGTCGCCGTCACCGGCACCAGCTATGGCGGGTTCATGTCGGCCTGGCTGCCCTCGCAAACCGACCGCTTCGCCGTAGCGGTGCCGATCTCTCCGGTCGGCGACTGGTACAGCCAGCACCGCACGTCGCAAATTCCAGAATTCGACGAGATCATGCTGACGACGTCGCCATGGCAATCCGGCGGCGACTATTTCTCGCGCAGCCCGGCCTTTCACAAGCATAAGAAAGCCGTACCCTCCCTGATCATGGCTGGCGGCATCGACAAGAGCACGCCGCCGGGGCAGGCGGAAGAATGCCATTTCGCGGCTCTGAGGTCCGGAGCGCCAAGCGCTCTCCTGGTCTATCCGAACGCCGGCCACAGCCTGCGCGGCTACCCCGAATACATCGACACTGCCGCGCGCATCTTGTGGTGGTTGGAAAAGTATATCGCCAAAGCCGGCGAGAGCGGGCCATCGCAGAAGAAGGAGGAACAGCAAAGATGAGCGCAAACGGCAACCACGGCGCGGACAACCGGCATATCGCCGTGATCGGCGGCGGCATCATCGGCTGCAGCGCGGCTGTTCACCTTTTGCGGTGCGGTGTGCGGCAGGTGACGGTCATCGATGCGGGCCAGCCCGGAGCGGCGACCACCGGCGCCGGCGCGGGTTTCGTCTCCCACTGGTCCGCGGGCATGATCCCGCTTGGCGAGGAAGGGTTCCAACTGCAGCAATATGGCCTCGATTTCTATCGCCGGCTGCACGATGTCGGCGTCGAGATCGGCTACCGGCCGAACGGCACGCTGATCATGGCGCTGACCGAGGATGGACGCGAGCACTTCGTTCGCCCGGTCCTGGAGTCTCCTCATGCACCGCCCGAAATGCAGGACCTGAACGCCGCGCAGATCGGGCAGAAGATGCAGGGCCTCATCGATCCGGCGCGGGTTCACTCGGCGGCCTACAACCCGCACGGCATCCAGGTCGATACCTCGCTTGCCATGAAGGTGCTGACCGGCCAGATCCGCGAGCTCGGCGGCGTCTTCCGAAATGACACCCGCGTTACCGCCATTCACGACACGGGCGATCGGGTGACGATCGAAACCGACAAGGGCCCTATCGAGGCCGATGGCGCGATCGCCGCCGCCGGCGCCTGGAACAACGAGGTGATTTCAACCCTTGGCTGGCGGCTGCCGCTGTTGCGGGTCGTGGCGACGCGCATCGTTACCGATGACAGGGGCCTGCCCTCGACGATCCCGACCGTCCAGTGCCGCGAGCTGCGGCTGTGGCTGCGCGAGACCTTCGGCGCCGTCATGTGGGGCACGGGCCGGCACTACAAGCCCCTCTACAAGACCGGCGACAGCGAGATCGAGCCGGGCCAGCCGCACAATATCGACCTGATGCGTGAGACCTTCGACGAGGAAATCGCCGAACTCCAGACCGTCTTCCCGCCGCTGCGCGGCTCGAAGCTCGCGAGCTGGGCGCAAGGCGTGCCGTGCTACACGCCCGACAACGGCCTTGTCGTCGGCAAGGTGCCCGGCAGCGACAACGTCGTCGTCGCCGGCGGCGACAATGAGAGCGGCGTAACCCATGGTCCTGGGCTCGGCCGGCTGGCGTCGGAACTGATGCTCGGACAGCAGCCATTCGTCGCCCCGGCACGGTTCCGTGTCGAGCGCTACGCATCCGACGCCTTCGGATCGGAAGCCGAGGTCGAGGCCGCCATGCCGGCCTGGGGCGCTCGTCATGACGCGTCGCGGTTCGGCCGCGACGCCTGATCCTTCAAGAGGCGCCGACGCTGCAGAGCAGCGCCTGTGCCACCGTCCTGACCGTCGGACCGGCATTCCTTCTCGTCACGATGTGGAAGGAGCCGGCGTGACGGCGTGATGTTCGTGTCAGCCGCACGAGCTGGCCAAGCCGAAGATGCTCGTCGGCGAAGCCTGCCCAGGCAAGGGCGGCGCCGCGTCCGGCGATGGTCTCGTGTATCATCGACATGTAGCTGGTGAACCTCGGTCCTTCGAGCTTCCGGCCGGTTCCGATCCAGGATTGCCAGCTGTCGATCGCTCCCGGCGGCGTCGCCTGGTGCAGCAGCGGCACGTCGAGGAAAGCCTCGGGCTGTTCCGATGCAAGCGCGGGGTAGCGCGCCAGGAAGGCCGGCGCGCAGACCGGGAACCACTCGCCGTCGAACAGCTTCTCGGCAATGAGATCGGGCCACTGCTCGGCCTCGCCGAAGCGGATCGAAAGGGCCACTTCCGGCTGGTCGAAATCCCGGTAGTCGTTCGATGTCTGCAGCAGCACCCGGCCGTTCGCCACAAGCGAGGTGACGAGGCCGAAGCGTGGCATCAGCCACGCCTGCGCGAGATCGTGGCTGCAGCCGACGACAAACGTGTCGCTGTCGCGCTCGGTCAATTCCTCTACAGCCCGCCTGATGGTGGTGAGGCCCTCACGGATCGCTTCGGCCAGGGCCATGCCGGCTCCGGTGATGGCGACACGGTTACCCTGGCGCGTGAACAACTCGACCGAAAGTTGCCTCTCGAGATTGGCAACGTGACGACTGACCGCCGATTGCGCGATGTTGAGTTCCTGTGCGGCAGGCGTCAGCCCGCCATGCCGCGCGGCGGCCTCGAAGACGACCATGGCGTTCAGAAGCGGCAGCGATGTCTTGAGTGTCTTCATGGCCGACTTTCATGCTTTTTCGATATGAAGCTCTATCATTTCTGTATTTGCCGCAAGCACTTCCGCATCGCAAACTCTATCGAAACATCATTATAGCGCCAGCGTGCAGAAAGGTGTTCGCCGTGCAGGCCTACACACAGAACAGCCAGCCAATCGACAGGAACGACATCGTCAGGCTGATAGACCGGCAGCGTCAGGACTGGTCGCTGGAACAGGCTTTCTATACCGACCCCGCCATCTTCGCGATGGAACGGGAACTGTGGTTTCCGCGCCAGTGGGTGCTTGTCGCCCATGCCAGCGAGGTGCCCGAGAAGGGGCGCTATATCGTGCGCCAACTGTTCGACGAGGAGATCATCGTCGTGCGTTTCGGCGACGGCGAGGAGGACATCGCCGCCTATTACAATGTCTGCACTCATCGCGGTTCGCGGCTGTGCACCAAGGACGGGCGCGGCAAGCTCCTGGTCTGCCCCTATCACGCCTGGTCGTTCAGGCTGACCGGCGAGTTACAGTCGCGGCAGGACCTGCCGCCAAGCGTCGATCCCGAGGCGCTCGGGCTGCATCGCGTGCCGTCAAAATGCTTCGGCGGGCTCGTGCTCTGCGGCCTCGATGCCAGGTCCCTACCAGACATACAGCCTGTCGCGGACGGGCTGACCAGCGGATTGCTGGAGAACGGCCTCGATCGCGCGCGCATCGTCGCGCGCAAGAACTACCTGACCAAGGCGAACTGGAAGCTGGTGCTGGAAAATTTCCTCGAATGCTACCACTGCCGGCCGGCGCATCCCGAATATTACCGGGTCAACGGCCATGTCAAAGTCACCGCGACCCGCGACGCCGACAAGGCGGTCGAGTGGAAGGAAGAGATCGAGGCCTGGCACAGCGTTATCGGCGATGCCGAATTCCACAAGGGCGCGTGGCAGCCGGGCGACCTCGACACCATGCCGTTCGCCATGCATCGCAAGCCGATCGGCTCGGGCCGCAAGACCCTGTCCGACACCGGCGAGGCGGTGTCCTGCCTGATGGGCGGCCGCAACGCCTATGATGGCGGCGAAAGCGGTTTCCGCATAGGCAGGCTGTCCTTCGCCAGTGCCGCCAACGACTATGTCACCCTGTTCCAGATGATACCGCGCAACGCCATGGAGACCGACGTCATCCTGACCTGGCTCGTCGACAGGGATGCCGATCAGGGCGTCGATGCCGACGCCATCAGCTGGATGTGGGACGTCACCACCGTGCAGGACAAGAAGATCACCGAGGACAATGCCGACGGCATCCTGTCGCGCGCCTACCGGCCGGGTCCCTACACGCCGCTGGAGAGCCAGACCTCGTTCTTCGTGCAGACCTATCTGTCGGAGCTGCGCTCGCTGGTCACCGGCACGCGCGGTGCTCCCCCCAGCCAGTGGTCCGCGCCGGCGCAGCTCTTCGCATCGCCGAAGGCGGCGGGCTGCGACACGCGCCTTTGATGCCTGGTCGTGGATCGCCTCTTTGAGACGCCGCGTTCCGATGCCATATGAAGATGGCTGCCATATAGAGATGGCTGGCGGAATGCGCATCGCAGGAGAGACGGTTCATGACCAAGGGTTCGGATCTGTTCGTGGCGGCCCTGGAGAATGAAGGGGTCGACCGGATCTTCGGTATTCCCGGCGAAGAGAATCTCGACATTGTCGAATCGATCCGCCGCTCCTCGATCCAGCTGATCCTGACCCGTCACGAACAGGCGGCGGCCTTCATGGCCGCCACCTATGGCAGGCTCACCGGCAAGCCCGGCGTGTGCATCACCACGCTCGGGCCTGGCGCGCTCAATCTGACGACGGGTGCCGCATACGCGCTGCTCGGCGCCATGCCGATGATCATGCTCACCGGTCAGAAGGGCATATTGTCGTCCCGGCAGGCGCGCTTCCAGATCGTCGACATCGTCGCGGCGATGAAGCCGCTGACCAAGCTGTCGCGCCAGATCGTCTCGCCCAGGATGATCCCCTCGCTGGTGCGCGAAGCCTTCCGCGTCGCGCAGGAGGAGCGCCCGGGTCCCGTGCATCTGGAACTGCCGGAAGATATCGCCGCGGCGGAGTGCGAACCGGTCGCGCTGGTGCCGACGCATCCGGTCGACCTGCCGATCGCCGGCGCGGACGCGCTCGACCGCGCCGCCCGCATGGTGATGGAGGCCAAGCGTCCGCTGCTCATGTTCGGCGCCGCCGCGTCGCGCCCGCGTGTGACCCCCGACATCGCCCAATTCGTGCTGCGCACGCAGATCCCCTATTTCACCACGCAGATGGGCAAGGGCACGGTGCCCGGCGGCACCGAGCTCTACATGGGTACGGCAGCTCTTTCGGAGCGCGACTATGTCCATGAGGCGATTGAACAGGCCGACCTGATCATCACCATAGGCCATGACACCGTCGAGAAGCCGCCCTTCATCATGGGCCCCAACGGCCCCAAGGTCATCCATGTCGGTTACCACTCGGCCGATGTGGAGCAGGTCTATTTTCCGCAGGCCGAAATTGTCGGCGACCTCGGTCCTTCGCTGGCGCTGCTGGCCGACCGCGTCGAAGGCAGGATACCCAACGCGCAGGCCCTGCTGCCGCTGCGGGAGGGCATATTGAGCCGCATCGCCGCGCGCGCCACGGAGGACCGCTTCACCCCGCAGCGCATCGTGCATGACGTGCGCGCGGTGATGCCGGCCGACGGCATACTGGCGCTCGACAACGGCATGTACAAGATCTGGTTCGCGCGCAACTACCGCACGCGTATGGCAAACACGCTGCTGCTCGATAATGCGCTGGCCACCATGGGGGCTGGCCTGCCATCGGCGATGATGGCGGCACTGCTCTATCCCAGGCGCCGCGTCATGGCCATCTGCGGCGATGGCGGCTTCATGATGAACAGCCAGGAACTGGAGACGGCGGTCCGGCTGAAGCTCAACCTGGTCGTCCTTCTTCTAGAAGACAACGCTTACGGCATGATCCGCTGGAAGCAGGCGGTCGACGAATTCCCGGATTTCGGCATGACCTTCCGCAATCCGGATTTCGTCAAATATGCGGAAGCTTATGGCGCCAAGGGAACCAGGGTCGGCGAGATCGGCGAATTGCGGCCGGCGCTGGAACAGGCCTTCACCGGCGGCGGCGTGCATCTCGTCGTCGTGCCCATCGATTATTCCGAAAACACGCGGGTGCTTGTCGACGAACTGCGCGCGCGGCTGCCGGCACCCCAAACGCCTTGAAGGCAGCGCGAACTGACGGCGGCATTGCCGCCGTCAGGAGTGGCCGAATCTACAGCTTGCAGTAGGGCGTGACCGGCGCGATGGTGCCGAAATCCTTGACGATCTCATAGCTGATGCCATCCGCCGCCGCCTTGCCGACATAGGAATGGCAAAGCGTGTGGTTGTTGCTGGCATCGACACGGATCTTGCCCTGCGGCGCGTCGAACTCGATGGTCGGCAGCGCCTTCAGCACATCGTCATCCTTCAGCGAACCGGCCTTCTCGGCGGCCAAAGCGTAGAGATGCAGGCCGTTATAGCCCGCCTCGCCGATACCGTTGACCATCTTTTCCTGGCCGAACTTTTCGCGGAAGCTCGAGATGAACTTCTTGTTGACCGGATTGTCGAGCGCCATCCAGTAGGGCTGCGGCGCATAGGTGCCGGCCGCGACGCCCGGCGGCAGCGCGTCCTTGTTGAAGACCTCGTCGAGCGGCGCGATCAGCGGCTGCTTGACGTCGAAGCTGCGATACTGCTTGAGCTGCGTGACGGCGTCGTTGCCGACAACCATCGACCAGACGACATCGGGCTTCAGCGACTTGATCTTCTGGAAGGCCGGGCCGAAATCGGTGGTGCCGAACGGGTAGTAGTCGGCGCCGACGATCTTGCCGCCGGCCTTCTCGTAGGCTGCCGTGATCGCTTCGGTCATCTTCTGCGGCCAGGCATAGTCCGACGCCATGATGTAGATGGTCTTGCCGAGATTCTCGGCCACCCAGGGCATCATCGGGTCGACCTGCTGCATCGGGATCGGGCCGGTGGCGACGAAGTAGCGGTTGCATTCGCCGCCTTCGAAGTTCGTCGGGTAGAAGAACAGCTTCTTGGCCTTGGAGGTGACCGACAGCGTGGCGCTGCGCTCGGGCGAAATGATCGTACCCATGATCACGTCGACCTTGTCCTCGTTGAGCAGCTTGCGGGCCTTGTCGATCGAACCCTTGGTCGTGGTCTGGTTGTCCTCGATGAACAATTCGACCTGGCGTCCGCCAATGCCGTTGGCGGCGTTGAGTTCGGCGGCGGCGAGCTTGTAGCAGTTGAGCAGCGTCTCGCCGAGGATCGCCTGCAGGCCGGTGATCGGGATCGACAGGCCAACCTTGACGGTGTCGGCGGCGCGCAGGATCGACGGTGCGCCCACCATGGCGAAGGCGGCCGCGGCGCCGCCGGATTTCAGTACAGTTCTTCTGCTTATCATTGTTGTGTTCCCTTCCAATCCCAGACGCGCCCCATGCGCGCCTTACAAAGTCAACAGGTTCCAGGCGCGCCGGGCGCGCCTCATAGGGCCAACAGGTCCTTGAGCAGGTTCTCGTCGGCGAATGCTTCCGGCGTGCCCTCGTGCACGATCCTGCCTTTCTCCATCACCAGGCAGCGGTCCGCCGCCTTGAGGACGAGATCGAGATTCTGTTCGACAAGGATGATCGCGATGCCGCGCTCGCGGGCGATGCGCGGAACCAGTTCGGCGATCGACTGCACGATGTTCGGCTGGATGCCTTCCGATGGCTCGTCGAGAAGCAGCGCGGACGGCAAGCCGCACAGCGCGCGCCCGATCGCCAGCATCTGCTGCTGGCCGCCCGAGAGCGTGCCGGCGACCTGCGCTTCGCGTTCGCGCAAGATCGGGAAATAGCCGAAGATATCGGCCGGAATGCCGCCATCGCCACGGTCGCGAGCGGCCCGGGTGCCGACTTCGAGGTTCTGGCGAACGGTGAGCTGGTTGAAGATGCCGCGCCCCTGCGGCACATGGGCGATGCCGGCCCGCGCGCGGCGGAAGGCCGGCGCGTTGGTAAGGTTCAGGTCGCCAAGCACCACGGCGCCACCGCTCACCTTCAAGCCGCCGGCGATGACCCGCAGCAGCGTCGTCTTGCCGGCGCCGTTGCGGCCGAGCAGGCCGACGACTTCGCCCGGGGATACGCTGAGGTCTACACCGTTAAGCACCGGGAGCACGCCGTAGCCGGCCGAGACCGCCATTGTTCGCAGCATGGTCAGCGCCTCCCCAGATAGACGTCGCGGACCATTTCGTCGGCCTCGACCTCATGGAAGGGACCGCTGCGCAGCCGGCGCCCCTGATGCAGCACCAGGGTCTCGCAATTCAGCGCCCGCACGAAGCGTATGTCGTGCTCGACGGCGACGATCGAGAACTCGCCTTTGAGCCGCAGCAGCATTTCGGCGGTCGCCATAGTCTCCTGCGGTGTCATGCCGGCGGTAGGCTCGTCGAGCAGAAGCAGCCTCGGCTCGATTGCCAGCGCCATGCCGATCTCCAGCCATTGTTTCTGGCCGTGCGCCAGTGCGCCTGCCAGAGTGGCGGCGCGGTTGCCGAGCGAGACCAAGTCCATCAGTTCGGCGATCGGTCGGGCAGGCGAGGGTGCACCCCAGCGCGCGACCTTGAGGTTGTCCTCGACCGACAGGCTCGGGAAGACGGAGGGGATCTGGAACTTGCGGGCGATGCCGAGCCGCGCGATGCGGTGCAGCGGCAGCCCGGCTATGTCGTGGCCGAGGAAGCGCACGCTGCCGCTGGTCGGGCGAAGCGTGCCGGTCAGCACGTTGAGGAAGGTGCTCTTGCCGGCGCCGTTCGGCCCGATGATGCAGCACAGTTCCTTGTCGCGCACCGTCAGGTTCAGCGCTTCCAGCGCCTGCAGGCCGCCGAAACGTATGCCGACATTCTCCGCCCGCAGCAGGACATCGCTCATTGCGCTTGCCTCCGGCCTTTGAAGAGGCTCTTGAGCCGCGCATAGATCGACAGAATGCCGTCGGGCAGCACGAAGACGATGACGACGAAGACGCAGCCCAGCAGAAGCGGCCACAGGCTCGGATTGAAGCTTGAGATCGTCTGCTGCGTGCGCTGGATGGCGATGGCGCCCAGCACCGGCCCGAGCAGCGTGCCGCGCCCGCCGACCGCAACCCAGACGATGACTTCGGTCGAAAGCAGCAGTCCCGAAAGATCGGGCGCGACCAGCCCGGCCATGCAGACATAGAGCGCGCCGGCGAGCCCGGCGATCGCCGCCGAAAGCACGAACGTGACGAGCAGGCGCAGCGGCGCATTGTGGCCGAGTGCGGCCGCCCGGACCTCATTGTCCTGGATCGCGGTCAGCACCGTGCCCCAGCGGCCCCGGCTGATCGACCACAGCGCCAGCACGATGACCGCGACGATCGACGCGACGAAGATATAGGAGGGAAGGTCCTGGCTCAGGTCGACATGCATCCCGCCAACGTCGAACGCGATCGGCGGGATGCCGATCAGACCGCTGTCGCCGCCGGTGACCGAACTCCAGGAAATCGCTGCCTGCTGGCAGATGACGCCCATCGCCAGCGTGACGATGGTGAAATAGCTGCCGCGTATGCCGCCGAAGAACAGGAAGTAGCCGATGATAGCGGCGACGAAGGCGGCGCCCGCGATGGCGCCGGCGATGCCGAGCAGGCTGCCGAAAGGAATGGCATCGTTGAGCGTGACCAACGCCATGATGTAGCCGCCTATGCCGAAGAAGGCGGCATGGCCGAAACACAGTATGCCGGTGCGGCCCCAGAAAAAATCGAGGCTGGCGGCGAACAGGCCGAAGATCAGCGCGTCGCGGATGACGGTGAGCTGGTAGCCGTCCGCGAAGAGCGGATAAAGGACGGCCAGCACCACGCAGACGGCGAAGATCAGCAGCCAGTTGCGGTCGCGGGCGATCATCGCGACGCTCCGTTGAACAGGCCGTTGGGCCGCAGGCGCACGGCGACGATGGCCGCCAGGAGCACGATGGCCTGGGCCAGCGACGGCGAGATCTGGTAGTTGAGCACGCTGGTCAATCCGCCGACGAAGACGCTGCCGGCGACCAGCCCGCCGATCGAGCCGACGCCGCCGACGATGACGACGAAGAAGGCGTTGGCGAGATAGTTCACTCCCATCTGCGGCAATACGATCGCCAGCGGCGCGACGAGCCCGCCGGCAAGCCCGGCGATGGCCGCGCCGAAGGTGAACGCGATGGCGTAGGTGCGCCGCGTGTTGATGCCTACGCCTTCCGCCATCTCGCGGTTCTGGATGACGGTGCGGATGTCGAGCCCGAAGGATGTCCGGTTGATGAGCAGGACGACTCCGGCCAGGGTCGCCATGGCGATGCCGATCAGGATCAGCCGGTAGGCCGGATAGGCGGTGAAGAACAGGTCGAATGTGCCGTCGATCGGCGGCGTCACCGGCTTGGCGCCGAGGCCGAAGGTCAGCTCCAGCCCCTGCTGCAGGATCAGGCTGACACCCCAGGTGGCCAGCACTGTCGAGACCGGGCGCGAATAGAGGTGGCGGATGATGGCGAACTCCAGGATGCAGCCGACAACCGCGCCGGCTATCGGGGCAGCCAGCAGCCCTAGCCAGAACGAGCCGCCGATGCTCTGCACGAAATAGACCGCGAAGGCGCCGACGGTGACGAACTCGCCATGCGCCAGGTTGGTGACGTTCATCAGGCCGAAGCTGATCGCCAGCCCGAGCCCGACCAGCATCAGTATGCTGATCAGCGTCAGCGCGTTGAGGAGTGTGGTGACGATGAAATCCATCGCGTCAAGCCGCGCTTGCCAGGCGCTGGCGCAGGCCCGCGAGCAGGCCTTCGGCGGCATCGATCACGGCAGCCTGGTGCGGCTGCAGGTCCTGCCCCGCCCATTCGTCGATATGGTCCGACAGCGGGTCGACCACCTCCGTGCGATGGTTGGCGAGCGTCTCGATGACGGCATGGCCACAGAACGGCACGTAGCCTTCGGAATAGCCGCCCTCATGCGTCATCATCAGGCGTCCGTTCGAAACTTCTGCGGCCAGCGCCACCATACGCGCGGCGAGCCGGCGGAAGCATTCGCTGTTGAGCATCATGCGGCCGAGCGGATCGAAGCCCGACGCGTCGAAGCCGGAGGCGACGATGACGAGATCCGGTTTGTAGGCGCGCAGTGCCGGGGCGACGACGCGGTCGAACGTTGCTTCATAGGCGCCCGTGCCGCTGCCGGCCGGTAGTGGCACATTGATGTTGTAGCCTTCGCCCGCGCCCCTGCCGTTGTCGGCCAGCGCGCCGCGCCCGGTCGGGTAGAGATTGTCCTGATGCAGCGAAATCGTCAGCACCGACGGGTCGGAATAGAACACGGTCTCGGTGCCGTTGCCGTGGTGTACGTCCCAGTCGACGATCGCCGCGCGGCCAAGCAGGCCTTCGTGCTGCAGCCGGCGCACGGCGACGCCGATGTTGGAGAACAGGCAGTTGCCCATCGCCTGGTCTGGCTCGGCGTGATGGCCGGGCGGGCGCGCCAGCGCATAGGCGTTGTCGACGCGGCCGGTCAGCACCGCGCGCATGGCGGCATAGGTGGTGCCGGCGGACAAGAGCGCGATGTCGAAGCTGTTGAGACCGATCGGCGCCTGCGGGCCGGCAAAACCGCACCCCAGTTCGCTGAGCGCCTTGATGTTGTCGACGTGGCGCTGCGTGTGGACGCGCAGCAGGTCCTCGACACCAACCGGTTCGGCGATGATCGGCACCAGGTGGCGGGCCAGGCCGCTGACCTGGATCAGGTTGTTGAGCCGACGCTTCGACCCCGGCGATTCCAGATGGCGACCGGGCTCCACAAAGCGGCCGGGAGGCATCATGTCGGCGCTGGAGCCGGTATCATGCCACATCAGCTGTTCGTGAAAAACGTACCCTGTCGCCATCCGCAGCGTCCTCTACCCAACCAGACGACGCTAGCAGGCTAACAATCGCATGGCCCGACCCTAAAGAGGGGTTTTGCCTGCCATCTATGCCCCTCCTTTCGGAGGGGCGCGCAGGTTCGCGGCGGCCTGCGCGGCGCGCACGGCCTGCACGCGGTTCGACACCGAGAGCTTGCCGAAAATGTTCTTCAAATGCCATTTCACCGTCGTCTCGCTCACCGAGAGAGCCAGCGCGATATCGCGGTTCGACATGCCTTCCGACAGGCAGCGCAGCATTTCGGATTCGCGCTGCGTGAGTTGTTCCTTGTCGACCGCAGGTGCGGCCGGTTTGCGCGTCGTCACAGGCATTGTCTGTGCGGCATCGATAATGCGTGTCGCGTAGGCCGACAGCGCCGGATCGGTCTTTGCGAGCGCCGCGCGCAGGCGCATCAAGCTTTCGATGACCGGCCTGCCCTCATCGACGAAGGAGCGGATGAAGCCGGAAGGCTGGGCAAGCCGCAATGCCTCCAGGAGATATCGGTCGGCCTCGCGCTGGTCATGGCCGGCATTCCTGGCGCGCAGGATCAGCGCCAGTATATGGCGGCGCATACGTCCGCTGCGTTTGGTGCGCTCCAGCAGCGTATCGAAAATCGCCGCCGCTGCGGCATGCGATTTTTCCGCCGTCAGCAACCTGCCCTCGGCGAAATATTCGAACTCGTTGGCGACGCTGGGGACCGTTTCGCTGCGTTCGCGGCGGTGCTCGTCGAGCAGCGCGCGAGCCTCGACGACGCGGTTCTGGTCGAGCAGCAGCCGGACGCGGTCATGCACCAGCACCGAGGCTAGGCGGCGATAGACGGAGCCGCGCACGCGCTGGTAGATGCGCTCCAGCATGTCGAGCGCGGCGTCGCCGCGGCCGGTAAGCTGCAGCACGCGGGCATAGGTCGGCACGCTGGCCAGGGGATAGACGATGACCGCGGCGCCCTCGATCAGCGGCCCGAGATTCTCGACCAGCGCCAGGGCTTCGCTGGATGCGTTGGTCTCATAGGCAAGTTCGGCCAGCAGCGTTCCGGCAAGCGCCTCGGCATAGGAATTCGCGCCGATCCGCGTCCTGGCCTCGATGATGGCGTTGCGCAGCAGTCGTTCGGCGGCGGGGAGGCGGCCGGCCGAACGCTCGATGACCGCCATGTAGCAAGTGGCGATGGTGACGCCGAGCAGGCTGCCGCTCCGCTCATGCGCCTTGCGTGCGGCATCCACCGCGGCGCGAGCCCCTTCGAGGTCGCCCAGCGCGTAGAGATTGTAGCCGATGACGTTGGCGGTCGCGCCTTCCATGAACCAGGCATCGGGCGTGAGGATGCGCAGGGCCGCCAGGGCTGTGTCGCGCGCGTCCTCGAACTGTTCCAGCGTGCTGTGCACGGCGGCGGCAAGGACTTCGAGCTCGGTCTCGATCGTTGTTCCCGTCAGCGTGCCCGGGTCATTGCCGTCGGCTGGCCCGGTTTCGACGAGCTTGCGCGCATTGGCGAGCGTGTGCTGGGCGATCTCGGGCTGGCTTGAGTGCACCGCCAGCCAGAGCACGACGAGTTGCAGCCGGATACGCTGATCGATCAGGGCCTTCGGCAGCAGCGCAAGCAACTGGCGCACATAAAGCAACTGGCACTGCGCGATGAGCTCCAGCGCATTGTTCTCGACGAACACTGCCGCGCGCGCCTGATCGCCGGCGGCCAGCGCATGTCCGATGGCTTCCGTCAGCATCTTGCGCTCGCCGAACCATTCCGAGGCCGCCAGATGCAGCGGCGCGATCTTTTCCGGCTCGCGCCGTTCCATCTCGCGGACGAGGAAGTCGCGGAACAAGTGATGATAGCGGAACCAGCGCCGCTCCTCGTCGAGCGGCACCAGGAACAGGTTGCGGGTCTCGATTTCGGTGATTGCCGCCTCGGCGTCCGTCGCGCGCATTACCGCGCGGCAGGCCTCGGCGCTGAAACGCTCGAAGACCGAGGAGTGGAGCAGGAACTTTGCCAGCGCCGGCGGCAGTCCGAGGAACACTTCGCCCATCAGGAAGTCGGCGACGTTGCGATTGGCGCCGGTGAAATTGCCGATGACGGTCTCGGGCGCATGCGCGGCGCTGAGCGACAGAGAGGCAAGTTGCAGGCCGGCGGCCCAACCTTCGGTTCGCGAGCGCAATGTCTCGACCGTGCTGCTGCTGACGCTGAGCCCCAGCTTGTCGTTGAAGAAAGCCTCGGCTTCGGACGAGGCGAAGCGCAGATCGTCCGGGCCGATTTCAAAGACATCGCCAAGCACCCTGAGCTTGCCGAGCTGCAGGTCGGGCAGGTTACGCGAACCGATGACGAAGGCGGTGTTGGCGGGAGCCTGCCGCGTCAGGCGCTCCATGAATCGCTTCACCGCTGCTGTTTCAATGGCGTGATAGTCGTCGAAGAACAGGGTGATCTCGGCACCGCGTGCGGCAAAACCCGCCACAAGTGCCGCAAGCACCACGTCGAGTTGCGGGATCGGGCTCGACTGGAAGGCAAGGTCCAGATCGGCCGGGCTGTTGACGAGATGGCGCACGGCACCCACCAGATGCGACAGGAAGGCGCCTTCGTCATTGTCCGTCGCCTCGCAGGAAAACCATGCGGTCAACCGGCCTTGCCGCGCGACCTCCGCCGCCCATTGCGCCATCGTCGTCGACTTGCCGAAGCCGGCAGGCGCGGCAAACAGCACGATGCGGGTGTCGATATGCCGTTCCAGCCTCGACAGGATGCTTTCGCGCCTCACCCAGCGGCGATGATGCGGCGATGCCTGGCTGCTGGGTTGCGCGGACGGTCTCATCTGGCGCCGGGCGCCCATTCGGTCTCGATCAGCGGGATCTGCGGCGCCGCGTCTCGCGGCAGGGTTCCCTTGATCCGGGGATCGTCGGTGATCTCGAAACCGGCCGCGAAGGCTTCGAAGCCGCAGGCTCTGTAGAAGCCGATGACGCTGTGATGGTCGATGCTGCTGGTGTGCAGCCAGATGCGCCGGGGTTTGAGGCGCCATGCCTGGTCGAGCGCGCCGGCCATCAGCCGCTTGCCCAGGCCTCGACCGGTCAAGGTGGGAAAGAGGCCGAAATAGGTGATCTCGATCTCGTCGTCGGCCATGGAGAATTCCACCATGCCGACATGGTCCCCGCTCTCGTCATGGCCGTAATAGAGATGGTGGCGCGGGTCCGCGAAATGGGCGGCGATTTCCGCATCCGACATTTCCGGGGCGCGGTCCCACAGCCAGGGCGCGCCGATCTCGACAAAGATAGCGCGGTAGGAGGTGCAATCGGGATTGGTGATCCGGGTCATGGGCAGCGGTTTGGCGAGGTTCGATACCGGCGAGCGCGCTTCCATCCATGTCACCGCATTGACGATCTTGCCCGCCGGCACGCGCCGGTAGCCGGACGCAAGATCGGTGACTTCATCCGGCAATGTGCCTTCGGTGACCAGCATCTGTCCTCGATCTTTCGCCGCGCGAGCTTGCGGCATCAGGCAAGCTGATGCCAACTCCACGCGCGCCTGCCAAGAGCTTATGAAGTTGGGCCATGAATTTGGCCCACCTGTCTTCTTGCCTTTGTCGGAAATGGCATATGAGATATGATACACCATTCACGGGAAAGCGGAATATCATGCCTGAGCGAATAGCGGACGAAGCCATTTTGCGCGCGGTCGACGCCGGTTTCGACCGCCAGCTTGCGTTTCTTGCCGATCTCGTGCGCTTTCCCTCGCAGCGTGGCGAGGAACACGCGGCTCAGTCTTTCATGGCCGCCGCTTACGAGGCCGACGGCTACGCGGTCGACATGTGGAAAGTCGATGTCGATGCGATCCGCGATCTTCCGGGCTTTTCGCCCGTCGCGGTTTCCTATGACGATGCCTTCAACGTCGTCGCCACCCACACGCCGCGCAATGAAACCGGCCGCTCGCTGATCCTCAACGGCCATATCGACGTGGTGCCGACCGGGCCGCTGGACCGCTGGGTGCGTGACCCCTACGACCCGGTGATCGAGGATGGCTGGATGCACGGACGTGGCGCCGGCGACATGAAGGCCGGCCTGTCGGCCTGCCTTTATGCACTGGCCGCGTTGCGCGGCCTCGGCTATCAGCCGGCGGCGAAGGTCTTCCTGCAGTCGGTGGTCGAGGAGGAGTGCACCGGCAATGGCGCGCTCGCCTGCCTGCAGCGTGGTTACCGGGCGGATGCCGCCTTCATTCCCGAGCCGCTGGAGCCGCGCCTGATGCGGGCTCAGGTCGGGCCGATCTGGTTCAGGGTCGAGGTCGATGGCGACCCGCAGCATGCCTCGGGCGCTTTCTCGGCCGGCGCCAACGCCATCGAGAAGGCTTTCCTCATCATCCAGGCGCTGAAGCGGCTCGAAATCGTCTGGAACGAGCGCAAGGTCGACGACAGGCATTTCTGCAATCATCCGCACCCGATCCGTTTCAATCTCGGCAAGATCGAAGGCGGCGAATGGACCTCGAGTGTTCCCGCACGCTGCGTGTTCGAAATGCGCGTCGCCACCTATCCCGGGCAGAAACTGGAGGATGCCAGGGTGGAACTCGAAGTCTGCATCGCCGATGCGGCGCGCGCCGATCCGTTCCTTGCCAACCGCCCGCCCAAAATGACCTATAATGGCTTCATGGCCGAGGGTTACGTGCTGGAGGGCGCCGACGAGATGGAAGCCGTGCTGCGGCGCAGCCATACCGCCGTATGGGGCGAGCCGCTGACCGAGCATGTCACCTCCGCGACGACAGATGCGCGCTTCTTCGGCCTCTATGCCGACACGCCGGCCATCGTCTATGGCCCGATCTGCCGCATGCCGCATGGCTATGACGAGGCCGTCGATCTCGATTCCGTGCGCAAGGTCACGCAGACGATCGCGCTGTTCATCGCCGACTGGTGCGGTCTCGAACCCGTCGATGCGGAGGCCAGGTGATGAATGCGGTCGCACCCGAAGCTTTCGGCGAAACACTGGCGGAGGACGCTCCCGACGTTTCGATCGCCGAAGCTTTGGCCCTGTTGCGCGAGCATTATGGCCTGACCGGCGGCGCGCGCCCGCTGCCGGGCGAACGCGATCACAATTTCCACATCCAGACCGAAGGCCATGGCGAATTCGTCCTCAAGGTTTCCCATCCGGCGGAAGAGGCAGGCTTCACCGATTTCCAGAACAGGGCGCTCGACCACATACTGGCCGTCGAGCCGACCTTGCCGGTTCCCTCGGTGCGCAAGAGCCTGGAGGGGGAAGCCCAGTTCACGGTCAACATCGACGGATCGCCGCCGCGTATTGTCCGGCTGGTTACCTATCTGCCCGGACAGCTGCTGTCGCGCTCGCCGACATCGGCGGCGCAAGACCGCAATCTCGGCATCTTCCTCGCCCGGCTTGGCCGGGCGCTCCGCGGCTTCTTTCATCCGGCCGCCGGCAGCGACCTGCTCTGGGATATCAGAAAGGTCGCCAAGACACGGCCCATGCTGGCATACATCGCCGACGCCGGCCACCGCGCCATGGTCGAGCGCGTCATTGACGCTTTCGAGGAGCATGCGGCGCCGGTCATTCCCGGCCTGCGCGCGCAGATCGTCCACAACGACATGAATTCCTACAATGTGGTGATGGATGCCTCGCGGCCCGAGATCGTCAGCGGCATCCTCGATTTCGGCGACATGATCCATTCGCCGCTGATCTGCGATCTCGCCATCGGCGCGGTCTATCGCTGGCCGGCCGAAGGTCATCCGCTGGCGCCGGCCGCGCGCTTTGTCGCCGGCTACCAGTCGGTGCAGCCACTCGAGGTCGAGGAGATCGGCATCCTGTTCCATCTGATCCGCGCCCGCCTTGCCCTCATCGCCAACATCGCCAGCTGGCAGGCGGAACGGTTCCCCGCCAAGCGCGACTATGTGCTGCGCCTCATCACCGAGGTCTGGGCATCGCTCGAAAGGCTGGACGCCGTGTCGTCCGCCGACGCCCGCCGCTATTTTCTCGATCATTCCAAGCCGGAGTAGATGCCCGTGTCCCAGTCCTCGCCCGCGAAAACTCTCGCCGATACCGATGCTTCCGCAAAGGAGGGCGCGTTGCTTGAACGCCGCGCCAGGCTGCTTGGGCCGACCTACCGCGCCTTCTACCGCAACCCGATCCATCTGGTGCGCGGCAGTGGAGTCTGGCTCTACGATGCGGCAGGACGCAGATATCTCGACGCCTACAACAATGTCGCCTCGGTCGGGCACTGCCACCCGCGTGTCGTCGAGGCGCTTTCGGGCCAGGCCGCCACGCTCAACACCCACACACGCTACCTCAGCGAGATCATCCTCGATTACGCGGAAAAGCTGCTCGGCACGCTGCCGTCGCATCTCGGCCATGCCATGTTCACCTGCACCGGCAGTGAAGCCAACGATCTTGCAATCCGCATTGCCCAGCATTCGACCGGCAATGCGGGCGTGATCATCACCGACTTCGCCTATCATGGCGCCACCATCGCCACCGCGCAGCTGTCGCCGGCGGCCACGGGTTCGAAAGGCGTGCCTTCGCATCACCGGACGGTGGCCGCACCCGACACGTTCCGCGACCACGGCGCCGCCGCTCGCGGCTTCGCCGGGAATGTCGCGGCCGCCGTCGAGCATATGCGCGCGCACGGCATCGCGCCGGCGGCGCTGCTTGTCGACTCGGCCTTTTCCAGCGACGGCATCTTCTTCCCCGACGCGGCCGTCATGCGCGAGGCCGCCGATCACGTCCGCAGGGCCGGCGGCATCCTCATCGCCGACGAAGTCCAGTCCGGGTTCGGCCGGCTCGGCCAGGGCATGTGGGGCTTCGCCAATTACGGCCTCGAGCCCGACATCGTCACCATGGGCAAGCCGATCGGCGACGGGCACCCGATGGGCGCGGTCATCGTTCGGCCGAAGCTCGTGTCCTCCTTCGGCTCCAACACCGGCTACTTCAACACGTTCGGCGGCAATCCGGTCGCGGCCGCCGTCGGCCTCGCCGTGCTCGAGGTCATCGAGGGCGAGGGACTGATCGAGAATGCGCGCACTGTCGGCGCTTACACCGGAGAGTTGTTGCAAGCGCTTCAGGGCCGCCACGCAATGGTCGCCGATGTCAGGCACAACGGCCTCTATTTCGGGGTCGAACTGGTGGCGCCCGATGAAGCTACTGCGGCCGCCAAAACATCGTCCGTCGTCGAGGCCATGCGTGAAGACGGCGTGCTGATCTCGTCCTGCGGCCCGCGCGGCAATGTCCTGAAGATCCGGCCGCCGCTGCCATTCGCCAGGGACAATGCCGAGCAGCTGGCCGAGACGCTCGACCGCGCATTGTCGAAATGGTGACAGGAGCGCGCGGCGCATGCTGAAGCTCGAACATCAAACCCTCAACGACCGCGCCTATGGCGCGCTCAAGCAGGAGTTGATTTCAGGCGGCTTCAGCCCCGGCCAGTCCCTGGTCATCCGCAAGCTCGCCGAGACCTTCGGCATCTCGACGACGCCGATCCGCGAGGCGCTGCAGAGGCTTGTCGCCGAGCGGCTTCTCGAAATGCGGACCAACCGCTCCATCATCGTGCCGCTGCTGTCCGCGCCCGCCTTCGAGGAACTGACCCGTATCCGCATCGCCGTCGAGGGGCTGGCCGGCGAAATGGCGGCCTCGCGCATCAGCGAAAGCGGGCTCGTCGACATACAGGTCACGCTGGCCGGCATGCAGCGAGCCATCGAGGCCGACGACAACAGGGCCTATCTGTCGCTCAACGAGGCGTTCCATTTCGCCATCTACCAGCAGGCCGGCGCGCCGATCCTGCTCAACATGATCCGTGACCTCTGGGGCCGGGTCGGGCCTTATCTCAAGCTCCTGATGCAGGCTGACCGCTACATCCCGCGGTCGAATGACGCCCACCGCAGGATCGTCGCCGCGCTGGAGCAACGCAATGGTTCCGGTGTCAGGGTGTCCATCGAGCAGGACATAGCGGCGGCGGCGGCGGTTCTCTCGGAAAACCTTCGCGCGCCGGATTGATCGCGTGTAGGAATGACTGATGTCGCCTGAAACACAAAGACTTCTTTCCGCTCTCGGCGATCGGCTGGGCGCCGGCGGCGTGCTCACCGGCTCCGATGTCGATCAGCGCTATCGCGACGACCCCGACGGCAAGCTCGGCGCACTGCCCGAAGTGGTGCTGCGCCCGCGCGACACCATCGGCGTGGCCGCGGCGCTCGCCGGCTGCAACGCTGTCGGTCAGCCGGTCGTCATCCAGGGCGGGCGCACCGGGCTGGCCGGCGGTGCCCGCGTCCAGCCCGGCGAGATCGTGCTGTCGCTGGAGCGCATGAGCGGTCTTGCCGCTCCCGATACTCAGGCCGCCACCATCATCGCCGAAGCCGGCGCGACATTGCAGGCGGTGCAGGAAGCGGCTGACGGAGCGGGGCTGATGTTCGGCGTCGATATCGGCGCGCGCGGTTCGGCGACCGTCGGCGGCAACATCGCCACCAATGCCGGCGGCATCCGCGTGCTGCGCTATGGTATGTACCGGGCGCAGGTGCTGGGGCTGGAGGCCGTGCTTGCCGATGGCAGCGTGCTGACCTCGCTCAAAGGCCTGCCCAAGGACAATTCCGGCTATGACCTCAGCCAGTTCTTCATTGGCACGGAGGGAACGCTCGGCGTCGTCACCCGTGCTGCGCTCAGGCTGCATCCCAAGCCGGCTTCCGAAGTCGCCGCCTTCTGCGCATTGCCTTCGCTCGAAGCGGCGATCGCGTTGCTTGGGACGCTGCGGCAAAAGCTCGGGCCGATCCTGTCCGCCTACGAAGTCAACTTCGCGCCGCTATATGACGAGATGGCCGCCACCATGGCGATGCAGGCGCCGCTGCCCGTCGGCTCGCCGGTCTACGTGCTGGCCGAGATCCAGGGCAGTGAGCCGGATCGCGACGGCGAACGCTTCGCCGAAGTGTTGATGCAGTCGGTCGAGGACGGTCTGGTGGAGGACGTGGTCGTCTCGCAGTCACCGCGCGAGTTCCGCGCCTTGTGGGACGTACGGGAAGATGCCAATCGCTACTTGTTTTCCATGAAAGGCATGATCAGCATCGATGTGAGCCTGCCGTTGGAAAGAATGGCGGCGTTCCTCGACGCCGCGGACTCTGCCATTCACGCGGCGGATCCCGGCGCGCGCATTTATGTGTTCGGCCATCTTGGAGACGGCAACCTTCACTATCAGGTGCTGACGGTCGACCCGTATGCGGCATACACCATAATCTATCGCGCCGTGGCCGCCGCCGGCGGCGGCGTTTCGGCCGAACATGGTATTGGCCTGGACAAGAAGCAGTGGCTGCATCTCGTTCGCAGCGATGCGGAAATCGCCACGATGCGACGGCTGAAGGCGTCGTTCGACCCGAAGAACATTCTCAATCGCGGGCGTGTCTTCGACCTCGACCGGCCGTGATCCGCGACAGCCCTCGGCTCGAAATCAGCTCCGTTCGGTGGCCACCTGCCTCGGGATGAGAAAACGGGCGGCGAGCACGCACAGGAGCACGGTGAACATCAGGATCAGAGCCACCAGCGCATTGATGTCGGGCGAGAAGCCGAGCCGCATCATCGCCCACAGCCTGACAGGCAGCGTGCTTTGCGTGCCGGTGACCAGGATGGTGATCATGGTCTCGTCGAACGACAGCGCGAAGGCCAGGATGGCGCCGCCGACCATTGCGCTCGACAGGTTCGGCAGGATGACGCGCCAGAACGTCTGCCAGCCTGTGGCGCCGAGGTCGTAGGAAGCCTCGACCAGCGTGCGGCTCATCGACTGCAGACGGGTCAGCACCGTGCGGTAGACGATCGCCAGCACGAACACCGTATGGCCGATGACGACGGTCAGCAGCGAGCGCTCGAGGCCGATCTCGCGAAAGAAGATCAGCAGCGCCAGGCCGCTGATGATCGGCGGCATCAGGAACGGCAGGAAGATGATGAACTGCAGGAAGGAGCGTCCCGCGCGGCGGCCGTGATAGTAGAGCGCGAGCAATGTTCCGCTGACCACGGACAGAACGACGGTGCACAGGCCGACGATCAGCGTGGTGCCCAGGGCTGCCAGTATGTCATGGTTTTCGGCCAGCGACACATAGGTCGAGAAGGTCGGCGACGACCAGTCGACATTGCCCTGCGAGAGCGGGAAAAAGGACGAGACGATCGGCACGAACAGCGGACTGTAGAGCAGCGCGGCGACCAGCGTCGTGATCGCTGCGAGGAAGATCGTCGACGCTCGGGGCAGGGTGCTCATGCCGAGGTCCCCCGGTTGCGTCCGAAGCGTTCGCCGATGAGGATGGCCAGGATCACCACGATCGCAAGCGCCACCGACAGCGCCGCGCCGAACGGCCAGTTATAGGCGGTTCCGAACTGGCTGTAGAGGATGCGGCCGAAGGTGAAGCCGCTGATGCCGCCCACCATTTGCGGCGTCAGGAAATCGCCGATCGCCAGCACGAAGACGAAGCTTGCCGCCGAGGCGACGCCGGGCAGGCTGAGCGGCAGGGTGATGCGCAGGAATGTCTGCAGCCCGCTCGCGCCGAGATCGTCGGAGGCGCGCAGCAAGGTCTGCGGAATGCGCTCTAGCGACAGGAAGATCGGCAGGATGGCGAAGGGGATCAAAAGCAGGGTGAGCGTCAACAGGATGGCGTTCATGTTGAAGACGAAAAGCGTCGACGGCTGCTCCAGGATACCGAGCGTCACCAGCGCCTTGTTGAGGAAGCCGTTGAGGCCGAGAATGCTGCGGATGGCATAGATCTTGATGACGTAGCTCATCAGCAGCGGCACCAGCAGCAACATCAGCAGGGCATAGCGCCACCGGCCCTTCAGCGTCGTCAGGAAATAGGCCGTGGGATAGGCAAGCAGAATGCAGATTATCGCCACCGACAGACACAGCACGATGGTGTTCCAGAACACCGGCAGGAAGATCGGGTCGGTGAAGAACCTCGCGTAGTTGCCGAGCGTCGGCGCGTAGACGATCGTGCCCTGGTCGACGCTGAAGAAGCTGTAGACCAGGAAGATCGCCAGCGGCACCAGCACGAAGATGACCGGCAAGGCGAAAGCCAGCGCCGTCACCAGCAGCGACAATCGTCGTTCTCCGGATTCTGCCGAGGCGGAGTTGCTCATGCCAGCACCAGATGGCCTTCATTGGGCGCGAAGGAGAGCGAGACGGTCTCACCGGATTTGAGCGCGCTGCCGTCGATCCGGCTCGGCATGCGCAGCCGCAGCCGTTGTGCAACGCCCTCCGCGCCGGCGGTTATCGTGGCAATTGTTGACGAACCGGCGAAAGCCAGCTCGGCGATGCTGCCGGCAAAGCGGTTGTCGCCATCCCTGGCCTCCGCGAGGCGCAAGGCTTCGGGACGGAACGCCGCGAAGGCGCTGGCGCCATCCGGTGCGGCCTTCAACCCGGGTTGGCCGCTGACCGAGCAGACCAGACGTCCCAACGCCGTCTCGATGGAACGCTGTTCGCCCTGGACGCGCCCGAGTTTTCCGGCCACCAGATTGTTCTCGCCGAAGAAGCGCGCGACGAACTCACAGTTGGGCCGATAGTAGAGCTCGTGCGGCGTGCCGAGCTGGCGGATGTGGCCGGCCTGCATCACGCAGATCCGGTCGGCCATGCCGATCGCTTCCTCCTGGTCGTGGGTGACGAACAGGAAGGTCGTCTTGATCTCGCGCTGGATGGACTTCAGGAACTCCTGCATCTGCCGGCGCAGTTCGAGATCGAGCGCGGCGAGCGGCTCATCGAGCAGGATCAGCCGCGGCTGGCAGATGAGCGCCCGGGCGAGCGCGACGCGCTGGCGCTGGCCGCCGGAGAGCTGTGCCGGGAACCGGTCGGCGAAACGCGCGAGCTGCACCAGCTCGAGTGCCTTGGCGACGCGGCTTGCGATCTCCTTGCGCTTGATATGACGCACCGACAGCCCATAGCCGACATTGCCGGCAACGGTCATATGCGGGAACAGCGCATAGTCCTGGAACACGGTGTTGAACGGCCGCCGGTTGATCGGCATGCGGCTGATGTCATTTCCGTCCAGCCGGATCTCGCCCGAGGTCAGCGGCTCCAGGCCGCCGATCAGCCGCAGCACGGTGGTCTTGCCCGACCCTGATGGCCCCAGAACGGTCAGGAATTCGCCGTCACGGATCGACAGGTCGATGTCGTGCAGCACCGGGACCTTGCCGTAGGATTTCGAAACGGACCGCAGCGTTAGGAGGTCGCTATTCTGGCTCATGGGATATTCTCGCATACGCTTCGGCGGTCCGGAACGTCCGGACCGCCGGGTCCTTTGAAATCAGCGACCTGTGATCAGGGCGTCGCCTTGATCTCGTTCCACAGGTCGGAGCGCTTGGTCGGGTCTTCGACATTGTTCAGCCAGACCAGTTTGTCGTTGCTGCCGGCGCTGCTCGATTCGACAACGGTGTTGCCGAAGCCGGTGCGCTCGGAAAGCTGGCCGCTGACCTTCTTGGTCAGCATGAAGTCGATCCACTTCTCGGCCGCCGCATTGTCGCGCACGCCCTTGGAGATGACCCAGTTGTCGAGCCAGGCGAGGGCGCCTTCGCTCGGATTGATATAGGCGACATGGGCGCCGATCTTCTGCAGCGCCTTGACCTGCTGCTGGCCGTAATTGGCCCAGATCAGCGCGACATCGTTGTTCTGGTAAATCTGCTGCGCTTCATCCGCCGTGGTGTAGAAGCTCAGCACATTGCGCTTGAGGTCGACCAGCTTGGCCTTGACCGCCGCCATCTGCTCGGCGCTGAGATTGAAGGGATCCTTGTAGCCGAGGGTCAGCGCGGTGAACGAGAAATTGTGCTCGCCATTGTCATAGGCCAGGATCTTGCCCTTGTAGGCCGGATCCCAGAGCACCGACATCGAGGTCGGCGCCGGCTTGACCTTGTCGGTGTCGTAGATCAGGCCGATGGAATCGAAGCAGAACGGAATGCCGTAGACCTTGCCGTCCTTGGTGTCGCCGCTGACCTGCGACAGGTCGCGGAAGCGCGGCAGCACTTCCTTCTGGTTCGGCAGCTTGGAAATGTCGATCGGCGAGACGAGGTCGGCCTTGATGTAGCGCTGCAGCTGCGCGGTGTTGACGGCGAAGACGTCGAAATCCTGGCCTTCGCTGCCCTTGATCTTGGCCCAGATCTCGTCATCGCTGCCGATGAAGACGACGTCGACGCCGATGCCGGTCGCCGCCGTGAAGTCCTTCACCCAGTCCGGATCGGCATAGCCGTCCCAGGCCAGTACGCGGAGGTTCGCGGCCAGCGCCGCCGATGTCATCAGGCCGATGCCGAGCCCGATTGCCGCAAGTTTTAGAATTGCTTTCTTCAGTCCCATTTTGATCTCCCATTTTTGGTTTTGATGGACCGCATTCCGAGGGACTTTCGCCGTCACAGCTGGGTGACGGTGACCAGTCCCTCGTCCGGCACCGACACCATCCGGTTGCGCAGGGGCTTGCCGAACGTTTGTGCCTGGATTTCATATTCGTCGCCGGAAGCCGTCTTGATCCCGGAGGCGTAGCTCATCACCGCCGCGCCGAAGAAATAGGCGTGCAGGTCACCCGGCCGGCGATGCATCGGATAGCGGAAGTGGAAGTGCTCGAGATTGGCGATCGAGTGCGACATGTGGGCTTCGCCCGAGAGGAACTCCTGTTCCCAGACGACGGCGCCGTCGCGCAGGATGCGCGAAGTGCCGCGCACTTCGTGCGGCAGGTCGCCGATCAGGATCTCTGGTCCGATCGAGCAGGAGCGGAGCTTTGAATGGGCGAGATAGAGATAGTTCTCGCCCTCCGTCACGTGGTCGGAATATTCGTTGCCCAGGGCGTAGCCGATGCGATGGGGGTGGCCGTCCGGACCGTTGAGATAAAGCCCGACGATCTCGGCCTCCTCGGCGCCGGCCTTCGCGAAGGCAGGCATGGGCAGGTCGGCGCCAGGCGGCACGACGCAGGTGCCGACGCCCTTGAAGAACCATTCGGGCTGGATACCGATCTTGCCGGCGCCGGGCTTGCCGCCTTCCAGGCCCATGCGGAAGATTTTCAAGGAATCGGATTCCTCGCCGCCCTCGCCATGGGTCAGCACATGCATCTGGTTGCGGGCGGAGGCGCTTCCCGTGTGGGTCAGGCCGGTGCCGGTCACCAGGAAACGTGCCGGCTCCGGATGATCGACGGGGGCGAGCACACGGCCTTCGCGCAGCAATTCGTCATAGTTGATCGTGGCCGTACCCGTGCGCTTATCGACCAGTGAAGCAATGGAAGTGCCTTGCGCGATCGCGGCTTCGGCGAGTTCAAGCACCGTGCCGGTATTGTCCAGCACATGAAGATGGTTGCCGTCTTCCGAGACGCGGCCGACACGCCTGCCGCCATCGGGCGTTGTGTACTGAACGAGACGCATGAAAATACCCTTCTCCCCTCGAATCTCGCGGATCAAACCCAGCCGGCATCGACGATGAATTGCTGGCTCGTGCACATGCGGCTGTCGTCGGCGGCGAGGAACAGCGCCATGCGCGCTATGTCAGAAGGCTGCAGCCGGTCCGGCAGGCACTGCCTTTCCTCGATCTGCCGTTCGCCCGCCGGGTTCAGCCACAGCCGCACCTGGCGCTCGGTCATGACCCAGCCCGGCACCATGCAGTTGACGCGGATGCGTTCGGGGCCGAGTTCGCGGGCCAGCGCCCGCGTCATGCCGTAGACCGCAGCCTTGGCCGTCACGTAGGCCGGGCAGTCCGGATCGCCGACCATCCAGGTGATGGAGCCGAAATTGATGATCGAACCGCCGCCCAGCGAACTCATCTGCGGGCGCACAGCCTGCGCCGCGAAGAACTGGTGGCGCAAATTGACCGCCATGCGGTCGTCCCAATAGGCCACCGTCACGTCCTTGGTCTGGTGGCGGTCGTCATTGCCGGCATTGTTGCACAGCGCCTGGATCGGGCCGTTGTGCCGCGCCGCCTTTTCGGTGGCTGCCTGCAGTTCCTCCACATTGCGAAGGTCGCAAGGAATGAACAAAGGCTCGGCATGGCCTTCGGCCCCCATCGCATCGACCAGCCGGCGTGAAGGTTCCTCCGCAAGATCGACAAAGGCGACGCGGCTGCCCTGTGCGCAGAAATGGCGCACCAGGCTTTCGCCGATGCCGCTGCCGCCGCCGGTGATGAACACGCTGCGGCCCTTCAGGCTGGGGTAGCTTGCGTAGCTGTTGGCTGCGTCCGTCATCGCGCGTCTCTCTAATGCGAGTGCCGGGGAATACCGGCATCGCGCCGGCCGACGAGAAAGTCGAAATCGCAACCCTTGTCGGCCTGCAGCACGCGCTCGACATAGAGGCTCTGGTAGCCGCCTTCGGGAGGCGCAGGTGGCTTCCAGTCGCGACGGCGGATCGCCAGCTCCTCATCAGGCACCAGCAGCTCGAGGCGGCGGCCGGCGACGTCGAGTTCGATGAGATCGCCGTCCCGCACCAAGGCGAGCGCACCGCCGGCCGCGGCCTCCGGCGCCACATGCAGCACCACGGTGCCGTAGGCGGTGCCGCTCATGCGCGCGTCCGAGATGCGCACCATATCGGAGACGCCCTGCTTGAGCAGCTTCGCCGGCAGCGGCATGTTGCCGACCTCGGCCATCCCGGGATAGCCGCGCGGTCCGCAATTCTTCAGCACCATCACCGACGATGCGTCGATGTCCAGGTCGGGGTCGTCGATGCGGGCGTAGTAGTGCTCGATGTTCTCGAAGACGACCGCCTTGCCGCGATGCTGCATCAACTCGGGCGTCGCCGCCGACGGCTTGATGACCGCTCCATTGGGCGCCAGGTTGCCGCGCAGGATCGAGATGCCGCCCTCCTTGGTCAGCGGTTCGCTCAGCGGCCGGATGACTTCGCGATTGTAGTTGGGGGCGCCGTCGATCAACTCACCGATCGTCTTGTCGCTGACGGTCATGACGTCGCGATGAAGAAGCCCCACTTCATCAAGCGACGCCATGACCGCAGCCAGCCCCCCGGCATAGTAGAAATCTTCCATCAGGAACCGGCCCGACGGCATCAGGTCGACGATGGTCGGAACATCGCGGCCGAGACGGTCCCAGTCGTCGAGGGTGAGATCGACGCCGACCCGGTTTGCGATAGCGATCAGATGCAGCACGGCATTGGTCGAGCCGCCGATCGCGCCATTGACGCGAATGGCGTTTTCGAAGGCCTGCTTGGTGAGAATCTGCGAAATCGTCACGTCGCGGCGAACGAGATCGACGATCTGGCGCCCCGCCATCTGGGCAAGCACGCCGCGTCGCGAATCCACGGCCGGTATCGCGGCATTGTCGGGCATGCCGATGCCGAGCGCCTCGACCATGCTGGCCATCGTCGAGGCCGTGCCCATCGTCATGCAACTGCCGGCCGACCGGCTCTGTCCCTGTTCCGCGGCGAGGAAGTCGGCGACCGGCATGCGGCCGGCCTTCACCTCCTCGGCGAATTTCCACACATGCGTGCCGGAGCCGATGTCCTGCCCACGGAACTTGCCGTTGAGCATCGGCCCGCCCGAAACGGTGATGGTCGGCAGGTTGCACGATGCCGCGCCCATCAGCAGCGCCGGCGTGGTCTTGTCGCAGCCGACCAGCAGGATGACGCCGTCGATCGGGTTGCCGCGGATGGATTCCTCGACATCCATGCTGGCCAGGTTGCGGAACAGCATGGCGGTCGGGCGCATGTTGCTTTCGCCAAGCGACATCACCGGAAACTCCAGCGGCAGGCCGCCGGCTTCATAGGCGCCGCGCTTGACGTGATCGGCGAGTGCGCGCAGATGCGCATTGCACGGGGTCAATTCCGACCAGGTGTTGCAGATGCCGATGACCGGACGCCCGTCGAAGGCATCGGCGGGGATGCCCTGGTTCTTCATCCAGCTGCGGTGCATGAAGGCGTTCTTGCCTTCACCGCCGAACCAGGCTTCGGACCGCAGTTTGCGTTTTTTCTCGGTCACGATTGCTGGTCCCGGTCGTTGCGGCGCTTGTTGCGGTTCTCGACGCTGCGGCGCACGTCGTCCTCGGCGTCGTCGATGAGCACCAGAAGAGCTTTCTGCGCACCGGCCGCGTCGCCGGCGGCGATCCGTTCAGCGACCTCCCTGTGCAGCGGCATCGAATGGCGTTGCCCTTCCGGATTGTCGTTGGAGAGGCGGAAGCTCATCATCAATGCGGTTTCGACCAGCGCCGCCAGCGAGCCGATCAGTTCGTTGCCGGTCATGCGCAGAATGGCCTGGTGGAACAGAAGGTCGGGCTTGGCGAAGCGGTCGCCGTCATCGACAACCGCTTCCATCTCCATCAGCGCGGCGTTGATCTCGGCGATCTGCTCAGGCGTGGCGCGTTGCGCGGCAAGTGCCGCCGACATCGGCTCGATGGCGCGGCGCAATTCGAACAATGCACGGACATCCTCGGTGCTGACGCCGGCGGCGTAACGCCAGGACAGGACATCGGGGTCGAGGAAATTCCAGTCGGCGCGCGGACGCACCCGTGTGCCGGTCTTCGGCCGCGATTCGACCAGGCCCTTGCCGGCCAGAACCTTGATCGCCTCGCGCAGCACCGTGCGGCTGACCCCCAGCATTTCGCTGGAATCATCGGCATTCGGAAGCGCCTCGCCGGGCAGGAAATCGCCTTGGACGATGCGAAGGCCGATCTGCTCGACGACCGTTGCGTGCAGCGCGGTCGAGCCGCTGGAAACCGCAACTGTGACCCTCGACGTTCTAGCCGTGCTGAAGGATTTTTTATTCTTCATACTATTCATATGATATGTCTTATAGCTATGGTGGTCGGAGTCAAGGGATGGGGATGTGCCGATGACAAAGAATTCCACTGCTGTTGCCGAGCCACACGCCGCGCTGGTTTCGATCAGCGATGGCATCGCGGCCGTCGAAGTGGCTCCCGCTGTCGGCGGCGCGGTGGCGTCGTATCGATGGCTCTACGACGGCGCCGTCCTGGATTGGCTGCGCCCGGCCGCTCCGGCGGCAATCGGCGGTCGCGACGCGAGCGCGATGGCCTGCTTTCCGCTGGTTCCCTATTCCAACCGCATAAGGGGCGGTCGGTTCGAGTTCGCTGGGCGCAGCATCGAGCTGCCGAGCGTGCCTGACGATCCGCATCATGAGCATGGCCATGGCTGGCGCAGGCCTTGGACAATCGTGCGGCACGATGCAAACGCCATCACCTTGCGCTACCGCCATGCCGCCGATTCCTGGCCGTGGAGTTACGAGGCCGAACAAGCGATCTCGCTGGCGGATGGCAGGCTCTGCGTGACGCTTGCGGTGCGCAACCTGTCGGACGCGCCGATGCCGGTTGGCTTCGGCCTCCATCCCTATTTCCCGTCGACGCCTTGGACGCATGTCCAGGCGCCGGTCTCAGGCATGTGGGAAACCGATGCGGAAGTCCTGCCCACCCGGCATGTCTTGCCGCCGGCCGGCGCCGACCCGTCCATCGGCGTCGACGTGCCGGAAGTGGATTTCGATACGGTTTTCACCGGATGGAAGCGCCATGCCCGGATCGCCTGGCCCGAACAGGGAAGGCAGCTGGACATCGAAGCCGAGGCGCCGCTCGACTTTCTGGTCCTCTACACGCCGCCCGGCGAGCCGTTCTTTTGCGCCGAGCCGGTCAGCAACATCACCGATGCCTTCAACCGTGGGGATGATGGCGATATCAGCACCGGCCGCATTGTGCTGGCGCCCGGCCAGGCACAATCCGCAACTGTTCGCTTCACGCCATCGTTGGTTGTCTGAGGCTTTTACCGGCCGTCCGAGACGCGGCCGGTTCAGAACGGGTAATGCTGGCCTGGGTCCTCGATCGTTACCCAGCGCAGATCGGTGAATTCGGCGATCGAGGCCTTGCCGCCGAAGCGGCCGTAGCCCGAGCCCTTGACGCCGCCGAACGGCATCTGCGCCTCGTCGCCGACGGTCGGCCCGTTGATGTGGCAGATGCCGGACTGGATGCGGGCGGCGACCGCCATGGCGCGGCGGATGTCGCGGCTGAACACGGCTGACGACAGGCCGTACTCCGTGTCGTTGGCGACGCGCACTGCTTCGTCCTCACCCTTGACGCGGATCACCGGCTTGACTGGCCCGAAGGATTCCTCGGCATAGACACGCATCGCCGGCGTCACATGATCGAGCAGCGTCGCCTCGACCACCGTGCCGCTGCGCTTGCCGCCGGCGGCGAGCCGCGCACCCTTGGCGACGGTGTCGGTGACCAGCTCTTCCATCTTGTCGGCCGCCTGGCTGCTGATCAGCGAGCCCAGCACGACATGGCCACGCGGATCGCCGGCCGGCAGTTGCGAGGCGCGGGCCGCGAGCTTGGCGACAAATTCGTCGGCGATCGTCTCGTCGACGATGAGGCGCTCGGTCGACATGCAGATCTGGCCCTGGTGCATGAAGGCGCCGAAGGTCGCCGCGTTGACCGCCGCATCGATGTCGGCATCGTCGAGCACGATCAGCGGCGCTTTGCCGCCGAGCTCTAGCAGCGCCGGCTTCAGGTGCCGGCCGGCGAGTTCGGCGATGATCCGGCCTACCTTGGTCGAGCCGGTGAAGTTGACGCGCTTGACGGCGGGGTGCGCGACCAGCGTCTCGACGATCGCGGCGGCATCCCTGGGATCGTTGGTGACGACATTGATGACGCCCTTGGGCAGGCCGGCCTCCACCAGCACCTGGCCGATCAGCCGGTGCGTCCCGGGGCACATTTCGGAGGCTTTCAATACGACGGTGTTGCCGCAGGCGATCGGCATCGCCACGGCGCGCGTGCCGAGGATGACCGGCGCGTTCCATGGCGCGATGCCGAGGCACACGCCGGCCGGCTGGCGGATCGCCATGGCGAGCGTGCCCGGCTTGTCGGACGGGATGACCTCGCCCGAGATCTGCGTCGTCATCGCCGCCGCTTCGCGCAGCATGTTGGCCGCCAGCATCACGTTGAAGCCGGCCCACGGGCCGGTGGCGCCGGTTTCTTCCATCATCAGCTTCGTGAACTCGCCGACCTTGGAAGCCATCACGTCCGCCGCCTTCAGGAGCAGCGCGCGGCGCTCGCCGGGGCCGGTCTTCGACCAGGCGGGGAAAGCCTCCGCCGCCGCCTCGACGGCCGCGTTGGCATCGGCGCTGCTGGCGGCAGCGGCGCGCGTCGCGAGCTTGCCGGTGAAGGGGTCGAGCCGCTCATAGGAAGCCTTGCCGGTGGCCGCCCGCTCATCGCCGTCGATCAGAAGTCCGATATCCATTGGTCTTTTCCCTCGCTCTCGATGGAGCTTTCGAATTGGGTGTCAGAAGCCGAGCACTTCGGCATTGATCGACGCTTCGAGGCCGCCGTCAACCGGCACGTTGGCGCCGTTGATCCAGCGTGCCCCGTCCGAGCACAGGAACAGCACGACGGGCGCGATGTCTCCCGACGTGCCCGCGCGCCCGGCCCTGGCGATATCGCTGTCGACACGCGCGTCGCCGAGCACGGTGCGGAACTGCTTCAGGATCGGCGTTTCCACCGGGCCTGGGCTGACAGCGTTGACGCGGATGCCACGGCTCTTGAAGAGATCCTGATGCGCGGCGCGGAATGTCCACAAGAGCAGCAATTCCTTGGAGACGGGATAACCTTCCTCGTTCTTCACCGCGTGTTCGGCGACGACCTCAGCGACATCGGGAAAGCCTTCGATACCGATCATCGAGGCGGCCCGATTGAGATTGGCCCGCCAGCCATAGCCGGCGATCGAGGCGACATTGACGATGGCGCCGCCTTCACGAAGTCTTGGCGCCAGGCCTTCCGACAGGGCGCGCAGCCCGAAGAAATTGACGGCCAGCGTCGACACTGCCCCCGTATTGCCGGAGAGCCCGGCGACGTTGCACAGCGCATCGATGCGTTGCGGCAGCCTCGCGATGAGGTCATCCACACCTGCCTTCGAAGAGATGTCGGCCTTGACGAAGCTGCCGGCCGGTGAGGCCGGCTCACGCACATCGACGCCGATGACGTCGGCGCCGAACTGGCCGGCAAGTTCGGCCGTACGCGCGCCAATGCCGGAGGCGACGCCGGTGATGAGGATCGTCTTGCCGAAAAGCATGGTCATGCCGTCTCCCGGTTTGTTGTCGTTTTCAGCGGCTGAGCATCGCCGCCACTCTGATCCGCCGCGTCTTCGGCGAGCCTGACGCGGTACCCGACCGGCAGCAGGCGCAGTCCGAAGCGCTCCTCGACCGTTCCCCACAGGCCGCGCGGCAGGAAAAGCGAGAACAGCACGGCGGTGGCTCCGAGGCCGACGAGATACCAGACGCCGGTGCCGCCGAACCAGGTCTCGATGAGGAAGAACACCAGCGCGCCCAGAATGGCGCCCTCGAAGGTGCCGATGCCGCCGACCAGCACCATGAAGATCATGTATGCGGTCCACTGCACGTTGAAGTAGGTCTTCGGCTGGAAGGTGATCGATGTCGCCAGCCAAAGCGCGCCGGCGACGCCGATGCCGAAGGCGGCGAGCACGAACAGGAGCCGCTTGGTGCCGGTGACGCGCACGCCGACCGAGGCGGCGGCGTCCTCATTGTCGCGGATGGCGCGGATTGCGGCGCCCGTGCTGCCGCGCAGCAGGCCGAACAGGATAGCGAGCAGGGCGGACATCGAGGCCAGCGCCAGCCAGTAGATCGTCACCCGCCTGGTGGCTGCATCGTAGACGTTGAGCGAGATCAGCGAGGTGCCGGTCTCGCCTTGCACCAGCCGGTCGAGATTGACCAGCAGATGCGTCAAGGCCGCGATCACCCACATGCCGATGGCGAACTCGCCGTTCCTGAGCCGCAGCATGACCAGCGAGAGCGGCCAGGAGACCACCCCGACGATTATGGCGGAGACAAATAGCGACAGGAACGGATTGAGACCCGCATCGGCCAGGCGGATAGCGAAATAGGCGCCGAGCCCGAAGAACACCTGCTGGCCGACCGAGACCAGGCCGCCGAACCCGGCCAGTGCGTTCCACATAGCGGCCAGGATCACGTAGATGAACAGCGCCGTCATCCGGTCGACGGCGCCGGCCGACAGGAACTGCGGGGCGACCGCCAGCAATGCGATGACGATGGCGACGGCGACCGCGGCGATGCGCGATGGCGCCGTGCCGCGCTCGATCATGGTCGAGGCGGCGCTCATGGAGCGCTCCGCGAGGGTGGGTTGAGCAGCCCGCGCAGGCTGAAGCCTGAGACGGACAGCCGCACGAACAGCACGATGAGGAACACGGCGTGACCGCCGATCAGGAAGCCTTGCGGGTGCACCTGCGCGCCGAGTGTCTGGGCGAGCGCCAGCACGATGCCGCCGACCAGCGTGCCCCAAAGCGACCCGGCGCCGCCGATGACGGCGGCCTCGAAGGCGAACAGCAGTTGCGGCGCGCCGGCATACGGGTCGAAGGTGGCGCGCATGCCGAGAAAGGCTCCGGCCAGCCCGACGGTGACCATGGCGATGGTCGCGGCGATCGCGTTGGCGCGGCGCGCATCGACACCCACCAGGCCCGATGTATCGGGGTCTTCCGACGTGGCGCGGATGGCGCGGCCGAGACCGGTGCGGCTGAGAAACAGCTGCAGTCCGCCAAGCAGCGCCACGGCGGTGATGAAGATGATGACCGCCAGCTTGCCGACATAGATGCTGCCGGGCCATTCCCAGGAATCGTAGGACAGGCTGCCGATGAACGGCGCCAGCGAGCGCGTGTCGGCGCCGAACTGCTCGAACAGCATGTTGTCGATGACGATGGCGAGGCCGAATGTGGTCAGGATCGGCAACAGGGCGCCGCCGCGCGCGCTGCGCTCCAGCAGGAAGCGCTGCAGTACCCAGCCGATGGCTGCCATCAGCGGCAGCACGATAAGCAGGCCGGCAAAGGGCGGAATGTGGAAGCGCGAAGCCAGCCACCACAGTGCGTAGGCGGCAAACACGGCCAGGCTGCCATGGGCAAGGTTGATGATGCGCATCACCGAAAACATGAAGGACAGGCCGCAGGCGATGAGAGCGTAGTAGCCGCCGAGCAGCACGCCCTGGATGATCTGGTTGCTCATGCCGGCACGGCCTTCTGCTTGTGCAGGCCGAAATAGGCTTTCGTCACCTCGTCACGCGAAACGCTCCGGCTGTCCGCCGTGAGCACGATCCGTCCTTCCAGCATGCAGATGACCTTGTCGGAGACCGACAGCGCGCGGTTGAGATCCTGTTCGACCAGGATGATCGTGGTCCCCGAACTGATCAGGCCCTGCAGCGCGACATAGACGCGGTCGACGATCAGCGGCGACAGGCCAAGCGAAACCTCGTCGAGCAGCAGCACGTCGGGGTTGCTCATCAGCGCCCGCCCGATCGCCGTCGCCTGCTGTTCGCCGCCCGAGAGATGGCCTGTTTTGGCATGCCGGCGCGGCTTCAGGTTGGGGAACATCTCCAGCACCTTGTCTACGCTCCAGTCGCCCGGCCGCCCCGCGGTCCTGCCGAGCAGCAGGTTCTCCTCGACGCTCATGCGCACGAACAGCTTTCGCCCTTCCGGCACCAGTGCGATGCCCATGCCGACGCGCCGGTGCGACGGCACGCCGGTGAGGTCGGCGCCGTTGAGCAGCACGCGGCCGGCGGAAGGCTGGTGCGCGCCGGCGATTGCCCTGAGAAGCGTCGTCTTGCCGGCGCCGTTGGCGCCGACCAGCGCCAGGGTCTTGCCGCGCTCGACGCCGAACGTCACGCCGCGCACCGCCTGCAGCAGGCCATGCCTCACGACCAGGTCCTCGACCGCCAGAAAGCTCATTTCGGGCCTCCGCCGAGATAGGCGCGGATCACCTGCGGATCGGCCATCACAGCCTGCGGCTCGCCATCGGCGATGATCTTGCCGGCATCCATGCAGATCAGCCGCTCGGCCACTTGCAGCAGGATATGCACGATATGCTCGATCCAGACGATGCCGATCTTGCGGCGGCACAACTCTTTTATGGTGCCGACGAGTTCGCTCGCCTCGCCGTCGGTCAGGCCGCCGCCGATCTCGTCCAGCAACAGCAGCGTCGGTCGCGCCGCCAGCGCCCGCGCCAGTTCCAGGCGCTTGCGGTCGAGCAGGCCGAGCGTCTCGGCGCGCCGGTTGGCGACGCCAAGCATGCCGCACAGTTTCAGCGAGCCCAGCGCCTCCTCATAGGCTTCGTCGCGGCCAAGGCCCGCGCCATGCGAGGCGGCGACGAAGACGTTCTCGAATGTGGTCATGCCGCTGAAAGGTTTCGGCACCTGATGCGTGCGCACGAGCCCGAGCCGGCAGCGCTGTGTCGCCGGCAGCGCGGTCACGTCGTCACCCTTGAACGCGATGCTGCCGGAGCTTGGCGGGAAGGCGCCCGAAAGCACGCTGAGCAGCGTCGTCTTGCCGGCGCCGTTCGGGCCGACGATGCCGACAGCCTCGTCCGCACCCATGGCGAAGTCGATATCGTCCAGCACCACAAGCGCGCCGAAGCGCTTGTGGACGCCGGTGGCGCTGAGGGTCGCACCGTCTGACAGGCTGCTCACGATGCGATCTCCGTCGCCGGTCCGTCAGCCGTTATACGGCTGGAGCTTGGCCTCGACCGGAACTTTCGGGTCGGTGGCGTTCTCGGTCACCACATAGTCGAGCGGGAATTTCGAGCCTTCCTTGGCGGCGACCCACTGCGTGCCGATGATCGGACCGGGCGAGACATTGGCGACCGGGCCGCTGGTGAAATCGACCTTGCCGATCATCGTCTCTGTCTTGAGCGTACTCAGCGCCTTGGCGACCGCCGCCTTGTCCTTGGCGTCGGTGCTTGCCTTCAGCGCCTCGAAGCCGGCGTCGAGCAGCGACATGGAGGCGCCGAGCTGTTGCGTCCACTGCTTGCCGCTCGCCGCCTCATAGCCATCGGCGAGTTCCGTACCTGAGACGCCGGTCAGCGGCGACTTGTAGGGGAAGGCCTTGTGCCAGTAGGCAGCACTGGAAATTTTCATGCCGAGGTCGCCGAGCGCCTCGATGTCGGACGGGAACAGGCCGGTCTTGGCAACCTGGCAGATCTTGATCTGCTTGATCAGCCCCTGTTGCGCCGCCTGGCGCCAGAAGGCGGCGAAATCAGGCGGGATCGGGAAGGAGTTGAAGATCTCGACGCCTTCCTGCTTGAACAGCGCGATCTGCGAGGAATAGTCGGTGGTGCCGGTCTCGTAGGCGCCCGGATCGACGATGGTGAAACCCTGCTTGGCCAGCAGCGGCGCCAGGTTGGCGCGGATGGCGTTGCCGTCGGCGTCGTTGGGATACATGACGCCGACCTTCTTGTTGGTCTCGATCAGGTTCCATTGCGAGATGTAGGTCTTGAAGAATTCACCGACGCCGAAGCCGAAATGATAGGTCCATTTGAAAGGCGAGGGCGCGCCGGGCTTGGCGCCACGGCCGAAATACCAGGCTTGCCAGGGCGTCACGGTGGAGAGGCAAGGCACGCCGGCTGCT
>NZ_JAFKIC010000066.1 GCF_017306585.1 Mesorhizobium sp.
GGCCCATGGTGGAATCGATATAGACGCTCTCGCCCGCCTTGAGCCGCACCGGCGCGTACTGGTCGGTGTGGAGTTCGATCTCGCCCTTGAGCACGATCAGGAATTCCTCGCCGGCATGCCTGGTCAGCGGGCCGAACTCTTCCGGCGTGCGGGCGCGCGCATAGGCGTGGATGGGCACCATGCGCTTGCGCACCAGGTCGGTGGCGAGATAGCGGTAGTCGTAATTGCGGGTCAGCTGACGCAGCGTGTTGGCCTGCGAGGTCACCGAGCGGCGGGTGCGCGCCGCCGGCTGCTTGCGGTCGCCGCTGAGCAGTTCCGTGACATGGATGCCGAGCCCCTCGCAGATCTGCAGGAGCTTGTCGTAGCTCAGCGACATCTGGTCGTTCTCGACCTTGGACAGGGTCGACACCGCGACGCCGGTCAGCGCGCTGACCTCCTGCAAGGTCCAGCCATGCGTCTTTCGCAAGGCGCGCAGACAATCACCGAGGTTCGGTTGCTCCGACATTGCCAGCTCCATGGCGCGAGGTCGCGCCGTTCCACCCTAGGTAGTCGAACTCCTTATCGCCATCAACAACGCCAATAATTTTCTTATACGCTAAATATTGACGGGATACGAAATTATTTTTACGACTGATGGATGCAGTCGAAATCTCCCCAGAAAATCGTCGTCATCGGCGGCGGCATTGCCGGCCTCTCGCTGGGGGCTGCCTTGGGCGACCGGGCTGAAGTCACCGTGCTCGAGCGCGAGCCGCATCTGGGCTACCATGCCAGCGGCCGCTCAGCCGCCCTGTTCACCGAAACCTATGGCAACCGCCTTGTGCGCGGGCTGACGCTGGCCAGCCGGCGGCAGATCGTCGATGGCGGTTTCGTCGCTCACCGGCGTGGCGCGCTGCATGTCGGCTGGCGTGGCGATGACGCGGCAATAGACCGGCTGGCCGGCGAATTGCAGGCGCTGGTGCCCTCGGTGCGGCGCCTGTCGGCGGCCGAGCTCCACGCGCTGGTTCCCGTCATTGCCGAGGAGGCCACGTGCGGCGGTGTTTATGAACCCGACGCGGTCGATGTCGACACCGGCAAGATGCTGGCGGCCTGCGCCTCGGCGCTGAAGGCCGGCGGCGGCATCATCCGCACCGGCGAAGAGGTTCGCGAAATCAGCCGTACCGCCAACGGCTTCAGCGTCACAACCGGCACCGCAGTCTACCCCGCCGACATCGTCGTCAACGCCGCAGGCGCCTGGGTCGATGTCGTCGCCGGCATGGCCGAGCTGGCGGGCCTCGGCTTCCAGCCCAAGCGGCGCACCGCCTTCCTGTTCGATCCGCCCGCCGGCGCCGACATCAGCGGCTGGCCGTTGGTGGTCGACCTGCACGAACAATTCTACTTCAAGCCCGATGCCGGCCGGCTGATCGGCTCGCTCGCCGAGGAAACGGACAGCGAGCCCTGCGACGCTTATCCCGAGGACATCGACGTCGCCATCGCCGTCGACCGCATCGAACAGGCGACATCGATGCGCATCGGCCGCCCCTCGACGCCATGGGCCGGCCTGCGCACCTTCGCGCCCGACCGCACGCCGGTGATCGGCTTCGACCCGCGCCTGCCCGGCTTCTTCTGGCTCGGCGGCCAGGGCGGCTACGGCTTCCAGGTGTCGCTGACCCTGGCCCGGCTGGGCTCGGCGCTGATCAGCGGCGGGGCCCTGCCGGCTGATCTTGCCGCGCTCGGCGTCACCGCGGCGGCGCTGGCGCCCGACCGTTTTCTCGCCATGGCCCCGGCGCCATGACTTCCCGGCCCCTTCCCTCGAACCCGTAAAGTGTCATCAGGAGCGTTTGCGATGAAATCCACCGTTCTGCGCGCAGTGCTTGCCTCGACAGTTCTGGCTTCGTCCGCCCTTGTTGGCGGGCAGGCTCTGGCCAAGACCCTGGTCTATTGCTCGGAAGCCAATCCCGAGACTTTCAACCCGGCGATCGGCATCGCCGATTCCACCATGGACGCGGCCGCCAAGACGATCTTCAACCGGCTGGTCGAGTTCAAGCCGGGCACGACCGAGGTCGGGCCGGCGCTGGCCGAGAGCTGGGACGTCTCGCCGGACGGCAAGGCCTACACGTTCCACCTGCGCCACGGCGTGAAATTCCAGTCGAACGAGCATTTCACCCCGAGCCGCGACTTCGACGCCGACGACGTGCTCTACACCTTCAACCGCCAGCGCGACGCCAGCAATCCCTACCACAAGCTCGGCGGCGGTTCTTACGAGTACTTCAACGCGCTGGGCATGGGCACGCTGATCGACAAGATCGAAAAGGTCGACGACTACACCGTGCGCTTCACGCTGACATTGGCCAATGTCACCTTCCTCGCCGGGCTGGCGCTCGACTATCTCTCCATCCTGTCGCTGGAGCAGACCGAGAAGATGGTTGCCGCCGGCACGCCGGAGCTGATCGACAGCATGCCGGTCGGCACCGGCCCCTTCATGCTTCAGGCCTATTTGCCCGACAGCCAGGTCCGCTACGCCGCCAACCCGGACTACTGGCGCGGCGCGCCGAAGATCGACACGCTGGTCTTCGCCATCACGCCCGAGCCGACGACGCGTGTCGAGCGCATCAAGGCCAATGAATGCCAGGTCGCGGCGCCGCCGCCGCCAAGCGCGGTCGCCGAACTGCGCAGCGATCCCGACATCAACGTGCTCGACCTCAAGGGCCAGAACATCGGCATCCTCGGCTTCAATGTCGAACACCCGCCGCTGGGCGACAAGCGCGTGCGCACCGCATTGGCAAAAGCCATCGACCGCAAGGCGATCGTGGAAGCCGTCTATGCCGGGGCGGGCACCGTGGCCGGCAGCGTCGTGCCGCCGGCGCAGCTCGGCGCCGTCACCGACGCCGGCATCGACTACGATCCCGACGGCGCGAAGAAGCTGCTGAAGGAAGCCGGCCACGAAAGCGGCCTCAAGATCAGCCTGTGGGCGATGCCGGTGTCGCGTCCGTACAATCCCAACGCCAAACGCATGGCCGAGATGATCCAGGCCGACTGGGCGAAGGTCGGCGTGCAGGCGGAAATCGTCTCCTTCGAATGGGGCGAATATCTCAAGCGCACCGCGGCGGGCGAACAGGACACGTTCCTGCTTGGCGGCAGCAGCGACAATGGCGACCCCGACAACATGCTGAGCTATCTCCTGTCCTGCGATGGCGTGAAGGGCGGCTCCAACCGCTCGCGCTGGTGCGACAAGGATTTCGAGAAGTTGCTGGACGAAGGCCGTGTTGCCAACGACCCCAAGGAGCGCGCCGCGATCTACGGCAAGGCGCAGGCTATCCTGAAGGAGGAAGTGCCGGTGGCGCCGATCGCCCATTCGGTGGTGGCGATCCCGGTGCGCAAGAGCGTGCTCAACTACGTGCTCGACCCCTTCGGCCGGCAGAATTTCGCCGCCGTCGACATGGCGGAGTAGAAACCCCGCGCCTCTCCCTTCTCCCCTTGTGGGAGAAGGTGGATCGGCGCGCAGCGCCGAGACGGATGAGGGGTGTTGGACAGAGTACGGTGGGTGCCAAGCTTAGCACCCCTCATCCGACCTCGCTTCGCGAGGCCACCTTCTCCCACAGGGGGAGAAGGGAAGAACGAAACGACAAAGCGAGACCATCATGCCCAAGGACCTGACATCCCTCCTCGCCAGCTACCTCGCCGATGGCGCGGTCGGAGCCTCGCTGGCCTATTCCACAGGCGGCGCGCCGACCGCCCTCACCGCTGGTCTCGCCGACCGCGCGCATGGCACACCGGTCACATCGGACCAGCTGTTCAAGATCGGCAGCTGCACCAAGACCTTCGTCGCCGCCGCCCTGGTGAAGCTCGCCGAGACCGGCAGGCTCGACCTCGGCGCGCCGATCTCCGCCTGGTTCCCGGACCTGCCGGGCGCGAAAACCATTTCCGTGCGCCAGCTCGTCAACCATCGCAACGGCCTGCCGGAGTTCGAATACTACATTCCGATGGACCCGACCCGGCAGTGGACACCGCAACAGCTGGTCGACATCGCCTTTGCCTCCGACAAGCAGAAGGCCCCCGGGGGACCCGCCGTCTACAACAACACCGGCTATGTCCTGGCCGGCATGGTGATCGAGGCGGTTTCGGGCCAGTCGCTGGGCGCCTATGTCAGGAGCGCCATTCTCGAGCCGCTCGGGCTGAAGAACACATGGTCGCCGGCGACCGAGGCCTTTCCGGAAAAATCGATGGTGCGCGGCTACTACCATCGGCCGCCGCCGGCGCCGAACGCGCCCACCGACATCGCCTCGGGCGGTGAGATGTGGCGCATGGACGGCGTGCTGCCCTACTCCGAGGAGTTGCAGGATTCCTCCGACGCTTTCCCTTACGGCGCCGCCTATGGCTGCGGCGACATGGTGTCGACGCCATCCGACATGGTGGGCTTCATGCGCGGCCTGTTTTCGGGAAAACTCCTGTCCCCGCCCTTCTTCGCCGAGATGTTCGAGAACCGTGTGCCGGCGAGTTTCCCGGGCACCCGCATGCGCGAAACCGGCGCCGGCATGTTCCAGAGCGCCTATGCCGACCGCGCCTTCTACGGCCACCAGGGCAGCATTCCCGGTTACGTCGCGGTGATGCTGCACGATCCCGAAACGGAACTCACCATCGCCATGACCAGCAATGTCGGCTCCGGCAACCGCCTGTCCTTCCAGGCCAGCGGCCTGCATCCGGTGGTCGACCAGGCGATACGGATCATTCTGGGGTAGGCGCCGGGTCAAGACCGAACGGCAGCAAGAGCCAGTCGCAAGTGGAATACCGTCCCGGGATGTGAGAGGCTGGCGCTTCCCGGGACACGAGACGCCGCCATGAAGCCCACCTTGCCGCTGCTGTTGAGCCTCAATGGCGGCTATGTCGACACGGCCGGATTCCTGGCGCTGCAGGGCCTGTTCACCGCCCATGTGACGGGCAATTTCGTTACCCTGGGCGCCTCGCTCGTGCTTGGCATTTCGGGCGTGCTGGCAAAGCTTCTGGCGCTGCCGGTGTTCTGCATCGTCGTTATCCTGACCCGGCTGGCCGGCGAACGCCTGCGCGCGAAAGGCCATCAGGCGCTTGGGCCGTTGCTGGGAACCAAGCTGGCGCTGCTCGTCGTCGGCGCCGTGCTGGCGATCCGCTTCGGCCCTTTCGCCAATGGAGACAGCGCGACTGCGATCGTCACCGGCATGGTGCTGGTCACCGCCATGGCGATCCAGAACGCGGTCCACCGCGTCCATCTCGCCGCCGCCCCGCCCTCGACGCTGATGACCGGTACCACCACCCAGATCATGATCGACATTGCCGACCTGATCGGCGGCGTGGCGCCGGAAGCGCGACCGGCACTCGTCACCCGCCTGCGGCGCATGGCGGCGGCGGTCGCAGTCTTCGCCGCCGGCTGCGCGGCGGCGGCGCTGGCCTTTGCCCTTGCCAATGTCTGGTGTTTCGTCATCCCGCCGGTGATCGCGCTGGCCGCGTTGCTGTTGAGGCTTTCCGCGCCGGAAGAGACGAGGCCGTAAGGTCAGCCGCGCCCCGCAAAAACCGCAACAGCCGCCTTGACGATCTCCGCATTGTCCTTCGCCACCGTCCCGTCCGCCAGCGTCTTGCCGTCCTCCAGCCCGACCCGCGTCGACCAGCGCTGTTGCCGCGCGAGGTCCACGAACGGCCAGACGGTGAGGTCGACGCCGTGCAGCAGGATGGGCCGGCGCAAACCGGCGCGATCGAGCACGGCGGCGATGCCATGCGCTTCATCCAGCGCGGCGGCCAGATCCGGTATGTCGATCTCGATCAGTACGCGCAGCACGCGGCCATGGCCGGCAAGGCTGACGAAACGCTCGGCATCGGCGATCGTGGCAAGTCCGGCCTCGATGCCGACGCCGCGCTCCCGCAGCAGTTCCATCACGCCGGGCGCGTCGGCTTCCGAAAGATTGACCGAGGCATAGTCGGGCAGTTCGCGCCAGGCCGCGATCGCCGCGCGGGTCCGCTCCACGTCGTTCTCGATCCAGGCGCCCGTCGACACGCCGGTCAGCGTGCCGGGGCAGGCTTGGCGAACGGCAAGCATCGTTTCGTCGACGGCGGCCAGGCTTTCGCGCCCGTCAGCGCCGCGCGGATGGATATGAAGCTCGGCGGCGCCGGCGGCCAGGCAGGCCGCCGCATCGGCTGCCATCGCCGTCGCCGTCAGCGGCAGCGCCGGATGGAAATCGCGCGGACGCGCGCCGTTGATGCAGGCCTGGACGATCATGATCACACCTTGGACAAGAGTGGTGTAGTCTAGCTGCGCCGCAATGCGCGGCAAAGAGTTGCACAGCGTCACTCCTGACAGTGAAGCTGCCAATCTCCCCCCTTGTGGGGGAGATGTCCGGCAGGACAGAGGGGGGCGCTGT
>NZ_JAFKIC010000067.1 GCF_017306585.1 Mesorhizobium sp.
CAGGCCGAGCGCGCCAAGCTCTATGAACAGGCGCAGGTCATCTTCAAGGAGCAGGCACCATGGGCGACGCTCGCTCACTCCAAGGTGTTCATGCCGATGCAGAAGACCGTCACCGGCTTTGCGATGGATCCGCTCGGCATCCACCGCTTTGACGGCGTCGATATCGCCGAATAAGGTTCGCGAAACGGGGCGGCGCCACATCGGCGCCGCTCCACCTCGCCCGCCATGCTGCGTTATATCCTCGGCAAACTCGCCCTCATCATCCCGACCTTCATCGGGATAACCATCCTCGCTTTTGGCTTCGTGCGCATCCTGCCCGGTGATCCGGTGCTGGTGCTCGCGGGCGAACGCGGACTGTCGCCCGAACGTCATACGGCGCTCATGCACCAGTTCGGTTTCGACCTGCCGATCTGGCAACAATATCTGACCTACCTGACCAACATCCTCAGCGGTGATTTCGGCACCTCGTTCTCCACCAAGACGCCGGTGCTCAGGGATTTCCTGGTGCGGTTCCCGGCGACGGTCGAACTCGCCATCTTCGCCATGATCTTCGCCATCATCTTCGGCGTCGCCTTCGGCATTTTTGCCGCGATCCGCCGTGGTTCCTGGTTCGACCAACTGACCATGGGCACGGCACTTGCCGGCTATTCCATGCCGCTCTTCTGGTGGGGCCTGCTGCTGATCATCGTCTTCTCCGGCATGCTGCACTGGACACCGGTCTCGGGCCGCATCGACCTCTTGTATTTCTTCAAGCCGGTCACCGGCTTCATGACCATCGATTCACTGATATCGGGGCAGAAGGGCGCTTTCCGTTCGGCGCTGTCGCACCTCATTCTGCCCACCATCGTGCTCGGTACCATCCCGCTTGCCGTCATCGCCAGGCAGACGCGCTCGGCTATGCTCGAGGTCTTGGGTGAGGACTATGTGCGCACCGCCCGCGCCAAGGGCCTCGCGCCCCGCCGCGTCATCGGCCTGCACGCCTTCCGCAATGCGCTGATCCCGGTCGTCACCACCATCGGCCTGCAGGTCGGCACGCTCTTGACCGGCGCTATCCTGACCGAGAGCATCTTCTCCTGGCCCGGCATCGGCAAGTGGATGATCGACGCCATTTCCAAGCGCGACTATTTCACCGTGCAGGGCGGGTTGCTTTTGATCGCGCTGATCGTCATGTCGGTGAACCTGATCGTCGACGTGCTCTATGCCGTCATCAACCCGCGCATACGGGCGAATTGACATGACCAATGAAGGCCCAGCCACCGTCGAAGCCGCGACCGTCGTCAAACAGCAGGACGCACGGCTGCAGATGTTCGCCGAGTTCTGGCATTATTTCTCGATCAACAAGGGCGCGGTGATAGGCCTCGTCGTCTTCGCGCTTCTGATCCTGGTCGCCATCTTCGCACCGCTGCTCGCCCCGCATTCCGCGGACGATCAGTTCCGCGACTTCTTCCTGACGCCACCGGCCTGGCAGGAAGGCGGCAACGCGCAGTTCCTGCTCGGCACCGATGCCGTCGGCCGCGACATCCTTTCGCGCCTGATCTACGGCTCGCGCTTCTCGCTCGCCATCGGCTTCGTCGTCGTCACCACGGCGCTCGTCTCCGGGGTCATACTCGGCCTGCTCGCGGGTTACTGCCGCGGCTGGGTCGATACGCTGATCATGCGCATCATGGACATCATCCTGGCCTTCCCGTCGCTGCTTCTGGCACTCGTGCTGGTCGCGGTGCTCGGCCCGGGCCTGGTCAATGCGATGATTGCCATCGCCTTCGTGCTGCAGCCGCACTTCGCGCGCCTCACCCGTGCAGCCGTGATGGCGGAAAAGAACCGCGAATATGTGATCTCGGCCAAGGTCGCCGGCGCCAGCCATCTCAGGCTGATGCTGGTCACCATCCTGCCCAACTGCATCGCTCCGCTGATCGTGCAGGCGACGCTGTCCTTCTCCAACGCCATCCTGGAGGCAGCCGCACTCGGCTTCCTCGGCATGGGCGCGCAGCCGCCGACGCCGGAATGGGGCACGATGCTCGCCGAAGCACGCGAGTTCATCCTGCGCGCCTGGTGGGTGGTGACCTTCCCCGGCCTCGCCATCCTGATCACCGTCTTCGCCATCAACCTGATCGGCGACGGCCTGCGCGACGCGCTCGACCCCAAGCTGAAGAGGTCGTGAGCATGTCCCTGCTCGAGATCAAGAACCTCACCGTTTCCTTCGACACCGCCGCCGGGCCGTTCATGGCCGTGCAGGGCATCGACCTTTCGATCGAGCCGCGCGAGGTGCTGGCGATCGTCGGCGAGTCGGGTTCGGGCAAGTCGGTGTCGATGCTGGCGGTAATGGGCCTGCTGCCCAATACGGCCACGGTCAAGGCCGACCGCATGGCCTTCGACGGTGTCGATCTCCTCAAGCTCAGTCCGTCCGAGCGGCGCAAGATCGTCGGCAAGGACATCTCGATGATCTTTCAGGAGCCGATCGCCAGCCTAAATCCGTGCTTCACGGTCGGCTTCCAGATCGAGGAAGTGCTGCGCTTCCACATGGGCATGGACCGCGCGCAACGCCGGGCACGTGCCATCGAACTCCTGAAGCTCGTCGGCATTCCCGAACCCGAAGAGCGGCTGAGTTCGTTTCCGCACCAGATGTCGGGCGGCCAGTGCCAGCGCGTCATGATCGCCATCGCCATCGCCTGCAATCCGAAGCTGCTGATCGCCGACGAGCCGACCACCGCGCTCGACGTCACCATCCAGAAGCAGATCCTCGACCTGCTGGTGTCGCTGCAGGCCAAGTACGGCATGGGCCTGATCATGATCACCCACAATATGGGCGTGGTGGCTGAGACCGCCGACCGCGTCATCGTCCAGTACAAGGGCCGCAAGATGGAAGAGGCCGACGTGCTGTCGCTGTTTGAATCGCCTAAGAGCAACTACACGCGCGCGCTTCTGTCAGCACTGCCGGAGAATGCCGTTGGCGATCGCTTGCCGACCGTCTCGGACATGCTGTTCGAACCGGCGCCTTCCGCTGGAGACAAAGCCGCCGCGGGAGCCGCCTCATGAGCATGACCGTTCTCGAAGGCAAGAACATCGTGCGCGACTACCATATCGGCGGCGGCCTGTTCTCCGGCCCGCGTACCGTGCATGCGGTCAAGGGCGTCTCGTTCACCGTGGACAAGGGCAAGACTCTGGCGATCGTCGGCGAATCCGGCTGCGGCAAGTCCACGCTCGCCCGCATCATCACCTTGATCGATCCGGCGACCGCGGGCGAACTCTTCATCGACGGCAACAAGGTCGACATCGCCAGGGGCGGGTTGACCCGGGAGATGCGCCGCAAGGTGCAGATCGTCTTCCAGAATCCCTACGGCTCGCTCAATCCGCGCCAGAAGATTGGCGACGTGCTGGGCGAACCGCTGCTGATCAACACCGACAAGTCGGCGGCCGAACGGCGCGATCTCGCCATGAAGATGCTGAAGAAGGTCGGTCTCGGGCACGAGCACTACAACCGCTATCCGCACATGTTCTCCGGCGGCCAGCGCCAGCGCATCGCCATCGCGCGCGCGCTGATGCTCAATCCCAGCCTGCTTGTGCTGGACGAACCTGTCTCGGCGCTCGATCTTTCGGTCCAGGCGCAGGTGCTCAACCTGCTCGCCGACCTGCAGGACGAATTCCAGCTGACCTACGTCTTCATCAGCCACGACCTCTCCGTCGTGCGCTACATCGCCGACGATGTCATGGTGATGTATTTCGGTGAAGCGGTCGAATACGGCCCGCGCGACGAGGTCTTCTCTGACCCCAAGCACAGCTACACCAAGACGCTGTTCGCAGCGACGCCGCGCGCCGACGTGGCGTCGATCAAGGCAAGGCTCGCCAGGAAGAAAGCTGCCTGAGCGGCGGTCCGAGGTTGAAAGCCGGCCCCGCGCCAGTCGGTGCGTGGCGGTGCGCCACACCTTACAGAATTCGGACGCTATGCTGGTTATGATCGCGTAGCAAAAGAATATATAGAGAAATCAATACATTACCCAACGTCGCGCGCCCAGATGGATGTTTGGCGCCGGATTTAATATTCCTGTCATGTGACCACCCTAGTGGCTGTCTCGGCGGACGGGGCGCGGGGCTCCCCGCGCTTGTTCCGGAGGCCCTGGCTTCCCGATGAAATGTGGTCATGCATTCACCCAACCAGCCGAATCCGGCTTTCGCCATCGACGTCCGGGGACTGGATCAGTTCTACGGCGAAACGCCTGTCCTGCGCGGTATCGACTTCAGGCTTGATCGCGGCAGGACGCTTGCTTTGCTGGGCCCTTCCGGTTGCGGCAAGACAACGCTTCTGCGCCTGATCGCCGGCCTGCTTCCGCCGACCCGCGGCTCGATCGGCATCGACGGCAAGGCCATGGCCGATGCCGCGACCGGCGCTTTCGTGCCGCCGGAACGGCGCGGCCTCGGCATGGTGTTTCAGGATTATGCGCTATGGCCGCATATGAGCGTCGCCGAGAATGTCGGCTTCCCGCTGGAAATGCTTAGGATCGGCAAGCAGGAACGGACGCGGCGCGTTCTTGCCGCGCTTGCCCGCGTCAGCCTGGAGGGTCTGGCCGGGCGGCGCCCGAGCGATCTGTCCGGCGACCAGCAGCAGCGGGTAGCGATTGCGCGCGCCATCGTGGCGGAGCCGCGCATCGTGCTGTTTGACGAACCGCTCTCCAATCTCGATCGTGAATTGCGCGAATCCCTGGTCGGCGAGATCGCGCGTCTCGTCTCCAGCCTTGGGCTGACGGCGGTTTATGTCACCCACGATCACAGCGAGGCCTTCACGCTTGCCGATGAAGTGGCTGTCATGCAGGGCGGCGAGATCGCGCAGCTGGCCTCGCCGCAGAAGCTGGTCGAGGCTCCCGCCAGCCTCGCCATCGCGGAATTCCTGAAGCTCGGCGCTTCCGCGGATGCCATCTGGCAGGATGGACTTTGGCGGTTGGCCGGCACCGGCATCGTGATACCGGGTCCGTCCGACATTCCGGCCTCGCGCGTCATGCGCGTGATGTTCGCTCGCAAGGCGCTGCGCGCGGCACCTCCGGGCGAGGGCACGATGGATGGAACCGTCACGCAGGCGCAGTTTCGCGGCGAAGGGTATGCGCTGTCCATAGGCCTCGACGGCGCCGGCCCGCCTGTCTCGGTGCAGATGATGAGCGAGGCGCGCTATCGCGCCGGCGACAGAATCGGGCTCGTCGTCGAGCCCAACGGGCTTCGCTGGTTTGCAGCGGAGGAAAGTCAACAATGACAAGGATGTCCAACATGTTGAAATCAATTTTCGCGGCGGCGCTTGCGGCCGGCGCCCTGTTCGCCACCACCGCGCTTGCCGACGTCACCGTCTACACCGCCGGCCCGCAGAGCCTGATCGACAAGCTGTCGGCCGGATTTACCCAGCAGACCGGTATCAAGGTCAATGTCTTTCAGGCGACGACCGGAAAGGTCATGGCGCGCATCGAGGCGGAAGCCGCGAACCCGGTAGTCGACGTCGTCATTTCGGCCTCCTGGGATACGGCTACCGACCTGGCCAAGCGCGATTGGCTTCTTGCCTATACCAGCCCGAACGCGGCGAAGGTTCCGGACTTCCTGAAGACCGACACCGCGGTGGCGCAAGGCATTTCCGCTCTCGGCATCGCCTGGAACACCAAGAGCGGCACGCCAAGGCCGTCGGAATGGGCCGATCTCACCAAGCCGGAATACAAGGACCTGGTGAACATCCCCGATCCGGCGCAGTCGGGCTCGTCCTTCGAGCTCACCGCGGCGCTGGCCGCGCAGGACGACTGGAAGCTCTTCAAGGAACTGAAGGCCAACGGCGCCATCATCGCCGGCGCCAACGCTGACGCGCTCAACCCTGTGCTGCAGGGCGCGAAGGCCGCCGTCTTCGGCGCGGTCGACTACATCACGCTCGCCGCCAAGGCGAAGGGTGAAAGCATCGACGTCATCTTCCCCGCGTCCGGCACGGTCATTGCGCCGCGTCCGGCGATGATCATGAAATCGTCGAAGAACCAGGACGATGCCAGGAAGTTCGTCGACTACATGCTCTCGGATGAGGGGCAGAAGCTGGTCGCTGACCAGATGCTGATGCCGGCCCGCACCGACATTCCCGCAAATCGCCCGCTGATCAGCGAGCTGACACTCCTGAAATATGACACCAAGGAAGTCTACGGCAAGCGCAAGGAAACGCTGGCGACCGCCGCCGAGACCTTCAAGTAAGACATGCGGGCGGAAGGTCTGCCGGCATGATCGGGGCGAAGGGAACTGGCGGCGCGCTGCCGGCGGCGCTGG
>NZ_JAFKIC010000068.1 GCF_017306585.1 Mesorhizobium sp.
CATGCCGATGATGCCGTAGACCATCGTGTAGCCGATTGCGATCAGCCCATAGATCGATCCCAGCGTCAGCCCGTTGATAAGCTGCTGGACAAAGTACTGCATATGTACATGGCTCCCCTGGAATGTCGCCCATGCAGACGCATTCCTTTCTTCTTGTTGCCCTTCGAGCCTACTGAACCAGATGGCTCGTCCTGTTCCTTATCAGCCGCACCAGGCTGAGCGCCGCCATCTCGGACGACTTCGGATTGTCGTCGAGCGGTTCGTTGTCCACCCGCAGCTCGAGCCGGCCGAAGACACCGGTGGCGACGACATGGTGACAGTTGCGACGGACTTGCGGATCGGCAATCAGCGTCATTCGGGTCCGGTCCAGGCCCAGGCCGGCGAGAGCGGAAATAACCGCAACATTGGCATTCTGCGGGAAGCGTGCGGCTGCCTCCCGCGCCGAACCGGTGAAGAAAACCACGGCACTCTCGATCGCCGCGAGATCGACAAGTTGCTCAGCCGGACTGCCTCGCCAGGCCTGCGGTGATTTGATGATGGCATGCGTAACCTCGTCCAGTGGCAGCGCCGAAGCAGCGACAAGCGCCCCGATATCGCCGAGGGCGCCGGAGGGGACAACGAGCTGCCCGCCGGTTTCCCGCGCCACCTGCAGCAACCGGGACAGCAAGGCATCATCGCAAAGCGCGCTGGTCGAGGAGATCGCCACGGACCCGCAATGCCTCAGCCCGGCTTCGGCCCAGACCGGCACCGCCGCCCTGCCAGCCGCCTCCACCAGCAAACCGATATCCAACCCGGCAAGCTCGTCGGGACTGGATAGCACGCGACATCCCGCCGGCAGGTCCTGGCGGGGCCTTGCGCCATCGCGCACGGCGACCGCCACAATCTCGATGGTGGCGCTATCGCGCAGCAACTCAGCCGTTCGCCGCGCGATGGCGCCCCAACCGATCAAGCCTATCCGAAACCGTCCCTGACGCATGACATCCGCTTCATGATGCTTGGGCTATCACGCCGGGAGCTCCGTCGGAGCCCGGCCGGCGCGCCGGATCAAAGCCGCACCCAACCCTCGGGTGGCACCTTGCCCGGGTGCAATGCTTTGCAATGCGGGCATGTCCGCGCGGTCTCGTCAGCATAAAACGCCTTGTAGATCGGCGGCAGGTCCTCGACGATGCTTTCGAGGTCGACTTCGGACCGGTGCACAAGCGACGTGCACTCGAAGCAGTACCATTCGACCGCATCTAGCAGCCCTTCGGCGCGCTTGGGCTCGATGACCAGGCCGACAGAGCCTTCCTGCGGTCGCTGCGGCGAATGACGGACATGCGGCGGTAGCAGGAAGATCTCGCCTTCGCGGATCGGCACATCGTAGAACTTGCCATCGTCGATGACCTTCAAGACCATGTCGCCCTTGAGCTGGTAGAAGAATTCCTCGACCGGATCGTCATGATAGTCCGTGCGCTGGTTGGGGCCGCCGACCACGGTCACCATCAGATCGGCGTCCTTCCAGACTTGCTGGTTGCCGACAGGCGGTTTCAACAGATGCTTGTGCTCGTCAATCCATTTCATGAAGTTGAAGGCTCTCAGTTGTCCTTGCATCGCTCCGCTCCTTCCCAGGCGTTTCGGTTGCTAGTCCTATATCGAACGTCGAAGTCCGCTTTGTTCCAGCGCGGCTCTTGTCGCTGTCTGTTCCTCGCCGGTGAGTTCAAGCAAGGGAGACCGCACATGCCCACCGACCTGACCGAGCAAACCCTGCCAGAACTTCTGGTGGGCGTGCGGCTTTTCCGGCGGTCGGGTCGATTTCAGCGCCGCGCGGACAGGATCGAGGCTGTCGCGGACAGCGCGGGCGGCAGCGACGTTGCCGGCAAAGGCGAGGTCGGTATATTCCCGCATCCTGAGATCATGGCTTGTCTGCAGCAGAAAGGGCGGCGAAGAGCATAGATAGAGCTGCCATCCGAGCTCGACGATGTTGTCGAGCCACTCCTCCTCGGATGCGGTGCTGACCAGAATGCGATCGCCGGCAAGCTCCTGCAGTTGCACATACATCGGGCGTGGTACGCTGTATTTTATGGCGACCACATTGTCCAAATCGGCGAGCCGGTTGCACAGCTGAGGGCTCATGAGATAGCCGCTGTCGGGATGGCTCCAGAGCGCGATCCCGATATCGACCTTCTCCGAAATCGTCCGATAGTAGTTGAACAGTGTCTCGTCCTGTGCTCGCAGGAAATGCAGGACAGGCGCATGCACCACGATGTAATCGGCGCCAATCCGCTGCGCGTGCCTGGCGAGGTCGATCACGACATCGAGGTTCTGGTCGGAGCACGACATGATTGTCTGGGCCCGGCCGGCACAGGCGTCTACAGCGATCTCGAAGCAACGTTTTCGCTCCTCGACAGACATCGAGAAGAATTCGCCCTGCTTCCCGGCAACGAAGAAGCCGTCGATCTTGAGATCGGTGATCCAGTGGTCATAATTGCGACGCATGCCGTCTTCGTCGATCGTCAGATCCTGCGAGAAGGGCACCAGCGCGGCGGCCCAAATGCCGCGCATCGTTTCGCGTGAATGGATTTTGGCGTCCTTCCTGGAGTAGTTCATACTGTCCCTCGGTCCCGACGGGCGAACCGTCCAATTTTCAGATTCGCATCGTGGCAATCGCCTTGGTCAAACGCCCCAAGTCGTTCGATGCGACACGTTCTTGACGATGGTGTAGTTCAGGATCCCCTCGGCGCCGCCCTCCCGGCCGAGGCCGCTCTCCTTGACGCCACCAAACGGCGTTTCGGCAACCGAGGCTTCGAGGGTGTTGATCGACAGATTGCCGGCCTCCACCCCCTCCACGAGCCTGTCCGCATTGCGCGCCGAACGGGTGAAGGCATAGGTGGCCAGGCCATGCGGCAACGCGTTTGCCTTGTCGATGGCGTCGTCGAGCGATGAGACGGGATTGATCAGCGCCAGCGGCCCGAAAGGCTCCTCGCGCATCACGCGGGCATCCTCCGGAAGCTCGGTCAGCACGGTCAGCGGGTAGAAATAGCCGCTCTTGCCCAGCCTTTCGCCACCGGCGCGGACACGGGCGCCCTTCGCTCTGGCGTCGGCGACCAGTGTTTCCATCGCCTCGATGCGTCGAGCGTTGGCCAGCGGCCCCATCTGCGTGGACGGATCGAACCCATTGCCTACCGTCACTGAGCGAGCCTTTTCGACGAATGCCGCCACGAAGGCATCGTAAAGCGTCTCATGGACGAAGAAACGTGTCGGCGAAGTGCAGACCTGGCCGGCATTGCGCGCCTTTCGGGTGGCCGACATGGTGGCAGCGGCCACGGGATCGACATCGTCGCAGACGATGACCGGAGCATGACCGCCAAGCTCCATCAGCACGGGCTTCATATGGCGCGCCGCCATTCCCGTCAGCAGCTTGCCCACCGCCGTGGAGCCGGTGAAAGCGACCAACCGGATCGGGTCCTGCGGAATGAGGTACTCCGAAACCTCAGAAGGGACGCCGAAGACAAGATTGAGCACACCGGGCGGAAGGCCCGCATCATGGAAAGCGCGAGCAATGTGAATAGCCCCCGCCGGCGTTTCCTCCGAGGCTTTGAGGATGATCGAACAGCCCGCTGCCAGCGCCCCGCCGATCTTGCGCGCCGGCTGGCTCATCGGGAAATTCCAGGGGGAGAACGCCGCGACAGCGCCGATCGGGCGATGGAGCACGACATATTTTATGCCGGGCTCGCTGGGGATTACCCGGCCGTAGGTGCGCTGACCTTCGGCGGCATCCCATTCGAAGAACTCGCAGCCCCGGATAACCTCCAGCCGCGCCTGCGCTATGGGCTTGCCGTGCTCAAGGGTGATCGCATGCGCGATGTCCTCGATCCGCTCGCGCATCAGCGCAGCTGCGTTGAGCATGATGGCGGCACGCTTTGCCGGTGAGATCCGGCTCCAAATCCTGAAGCCGTCGGCCGCGGCTGCCAGCGCGTCGTCAAGGTCTGCTTTGGTCGCCAAGGGGACTGTCCCGATGACGCTCTCGTCGGCCGGGTTGAGCACCCGCCATCCGTCCGATCCGGGTGTCCAGCGGCCGCCGATATAGTGTTGAAGGTCGGGATAGGACGGCATGAAAACCTCGGCGGCGCAAAGGACACTTATCAAGAACGAAATCGCCGGGACCCTCTGAGGCGTTCCCGATGCCTGAAAAGACCATGCCAACCATCTATATGACAATGCGGTTTTATCGTATTAATTTATCGCTGCTACCGATATATAGATCCTATGAAGATCACCATTAAACAGATCCAAAGCTTTCTCGCGGTAGCCGAGTCCGGAAACTTTTCGGCGGCTTCGAGCCGGATGGGCCTGGCCCAATCGGCGATTTCACAGGCCGTCAAAGACCTCGAAGACGAACTTGCGGTCAGATTGTTCGATCGCACGACGAGACGGGTCGAATTGACCGATGCCGGCCGGGAGTTCCGTAACTCGGCCTCGAAGATCATGGAAGAATTGCAGCTTGCGGTCAGGAGCGTGCATGATCTGGCCGAGCGACGGCGTGGCAAGATACGGGTCGCGGCGCCCCCACTGCTGGCGGCAGCGGTTCTTCCGCATGCGATTGCCGAATTCCAGAGCCGTTATCCCGGCATCACGGTCGAACTGGCCGATGTCGGCACCGAGATGATCGTCGAAAGCGTAAGATCGGGAAAGGCGGATTGCGGGCTCGGTACATTCCCGCCGGCGGAAGCCGGGATCGAACGGATCATACTGGTTCGCGACACATTGATGCTGTTCTGCAGCGGCAAGAGCGCGCTTGCGAGCAACGAAACCACGTCCTGGACGGACCTCCAGCACCATCCCATCATCACCTTGACGCGCGATAGCGGTATCCGCCTACTGGTGGAGGTCGGGTTCGAGATGGCGCAACTCCCCCTGAAGCCGGCGTACGAAGTCTCCCAGATCACAACCGCGATTGCCCTGGTTGAAGCCGGGCTAGGTGTCTCGGTGCTGCCATCCTATGCCCTGACGGCCGTTGGAACCCGCGGCGGCGCGGTCGGAAAAACGCTGGTCGAGCCGAGCATTTCGCGCGACGTGGTCATGATCCACGCCACGGGCCGCTCCATCTCTCCGGCGACCTCGGCATTTGCGGCGGTAGTCAGGCGGTATGCGCAGAAACTCAGCCCTGCAAAGCAGTGATGCCTTGCCATCGCACTTTGCATCGACGGCTCCGCCAAGCGGACAGCGGGACTCTCGCCCAGCGTCGTAGGGATAAGATTCCAATGCACCGAGGTATTCGATAGAACCTCCCTCGACAGGTGCTTACAGTTCCCCATCAGGTTCCTTGGCCTGCGGAGGCCCTTTTGGGTCGACCCGTCTCCTCGAGGGGCTGATGACTTGTACTCGCTGCCCTTCTTGCAGGTGATCCGACGTGCAATCAATCTATCGCACGTGGACTGCAGATTGGGAACCACGTTGCCGGTTGAACACGCCTGCCAGAATTCGACCCAACGTCGACTTTCCACATCCGGACTCACCGACGAGGCCAACCACTTCGCCTCGCTCGATCTCCATGTCTATCGCGTCCATTGAAGCGGCCAACCGTTCGTGGCCATTTCCTTTGTCAGGGGTAGCGATCCGCTTGCGACGTGTCCCCCAGGCCTATACTGCGCCCTCATTCAGCGCTGCCAAATAGCCACGAAGCCGGCCGATCTCGCCTTGGCTCAGACGCAGCCCGACCTTGGTGCGCCGCCATATGACATCATCGGGCGCCTCCGCCCATTCGGTCGAAACCAGGAAATCCACTTCGCGTTGGTAAAGGTCCGCGCCGAAACACTCGCCGAGATCGCTGGCGATGTTCACTCCCGAAAGCAGATTCTCTACGCGCGTCCCATATTGCTGGACGTAGCGCGCCACTTGGGCTTCCGGCAGCCACGGGAAGCGCTTCCTGACCGTCGCCTCGTACGAGGCCTTGCCGGCTGCGCCGAAGTCGCCGCCGGGCAGCACTTCGGTGCGTGTGCGGCAGACATCGGACCAGCCGCGCAGGCCGTGAAGTTCCTTCATCGCATGCTCGGCCAGCTTCCTGTGCGTGGTCAGCTTGCCGCCGAAGACGGTCAGCACGGGTGGAGCCCCCTCGGGCGCGTCGATCTCGAAGGAATAGTCCCGCGTCAGCGTCGAAAGGTCATTGTCGCGGCCGCCGCCTACTTCGAACAAGGGACGCACGCCGGAATAGCTCCAGACGATGTCGGCGCGCGTGACGGGCCGCCGCAGGAAGGCATTCACTTCCGCCAGCATGTAGTCGA
>NZ_JAFKIC010000069.1 GCF_017306585.1 Mesorhizobium sp.
CGGCGCGGCAGGCCGAGCAGACGATGCGACCGGAAAGCTCGGCCAGCGGCGTGTTTCCCGTGACCCCGAACCGCTTCAATTGATCCGGCCGCCACCATCTATTGCGACCGCAATCGCCGCACTCGACCGACAGCGAGGCGACCTCGGCAACCACTGGTTCCCTGCCCGGCAATGCCATCGCTCCCCCACTCTTATGTTCCTGATTTGTTCACATATTCGTGTGCTTTCAGCCGCGAGTCGAGTCGCAGTTTGCCGATTTGCCCAAAAGTTTTTCTTCTATAGCTTTTTGAGTTATGCTTTTATGAACTCGCAAACGTGAGTCGGCTGGAAATTGCCGCGCGGAAAAATGGCCGCGCAGATTGGGAGCACGCATGGATGACGCCGACTTCGCCCGCGCCTGCGGCTACACCGGCGACAGCCCTGCCCTGCTCGAAGCCTTCGACGCGATCCGCCGCAACGGCATCGCGCTTGCCCGCCGGGAGCATGTCAGGCGCAAGGCCGTCATCGACGCGCTGAAACTGTCGCAGGCGCTGTTCATGGCCGCGATCGGCCCGGCGCTGTCGGCTGAGGAAGCCATCGAGGATGCCACGCACTTCATCGCCTGCTGGCGCAACATGCCGCGCTGGCGCCAGGAGCGGCGCCTGCCCGATCTGGCCAGGGCAAGGCAGCAGCGGCTGACGGCACGTTTCTTCCGCCGCTATGGTGACCGTCTGTGGGCACGCGAAGCGGCCTGACACGGCATGTCAGGAGCCGCCTATTCGCGGGTTCCAATCCCGGCTTTTTCTTTCTAGAGTGGGCGCGGGTGGCGGTTCGTTCGACGTGCATTTTCAAGAAGAATGTTCAACACTGCCCGCAGCAAGATACAGACCTGGATAACGGCCGGCGCGGGAACCATCGCGGCGCTGTTCGTCGCCGGCGTCATGGGCGCCTTCGGCGCCCTGCCCGCGCATGCCCCGCCGCAATTGCCGCCCGGCGCGGCCATCGATGCCGGGCGCTGGCGCGTGCAGCCGGTGCGCGCCTATGTCAGCCATGCCAAGGTCTATGGCGTGCTGCTCAAGCCCGGCCAGAAGGCGCTGGTGCTGGAGGCCGACATGACCAACCGCACCGCCCAATCCGACAAGGCCTATTTCGATGTGTTCGAGCCGGAAGGCCTGACGCTCGCCGACAGGCAGCCGATGATCGCGCTGACACGCGATTCCACGCTGACGCCGGAGCTCCATCCCGGCATGACCGAGCGCATGGCCTATGTCTGGGCGCTGGCCGGCGACGCGGCGGTGCCGTCAAGCCTTGGCTTCGGCGTCACATCGGAAATCTTCAAGCCGCGCGACAATCTCTACGGCATGCCCGGCTGGTTCAATCCCTACAGGCTCGGCACCGTCACCTTGCCGGTGGCCGACATGCCGGCGACGGACACTGAGGGCGGCTCATGAAAATCCGCGTGCTCGGCAATCTTGCCATTCTCGCCGCCACGGTGGCGCTGAGCTACGGCATGCAGGTGACGAAACCGCATTATGCCGACCTCACCGCGCCGCTCCCCGTCGACGGCGCCATGGGCAAGCGGGTGCATGCCCGCAGCTTCGACGTCAGGCTGGAAAAGGTGGTCTTTGCCCGCCAGCTCAAGACCAATCAGTTCGGCCAGGAAAAACTGCTGACCACCAGCGGCCTGTGGGCCGTGGCCACCACCAGCCTCACCGCGACAGACGCTTCCACCACGGTCGCGGACGGCACCTGGCAAGGCCCGACCGACCTGCGCTACAACCAGACCGAGCGGCTGGGCTACCGCCAGGACATGCCGCCGCACGGCGTCGATCCGGGCCTGGGCAAATTGGGCCTGTTCGTCTTCGAAGTGCCGCCGGACCAGATCCGCGGCGCAAAACTCCTGATCGCCGCGCGCCGGTTCGGCCCGCTCGACGCGCAGGCGCGCATCAGCCTCGACGGCGTGCGAACGGGACCCGACGGCCAGCCGGCGGATATCCTGCCGCAATACGATCTCGACGCGCCGCCGCGGGATCAAGGGCCGCAGGATCAGGGGCCGCAAGGCCCGGCACAAGAGACCAGGCCATGACCGCCGTTTCGACAGACGCGGAACCGTCCGCCGACCCGCAGGCCGAGAAAAAATGGCGCCGGCGCGGCCTGCTGGCCTTGGCGGTGCTGCTGCCGTTGACGCTGGCCGAAACCAGCTTCGACAGCGTGCGCGAATGGCTGCGCGGCGAGGACCTCATCGCCAGGGATATCGCCTTCGGCCAGTCCGTGCCGTTCGGCGGCGGCAGCTGGAAACTCGCCGATCTGCGCGGCGGCAAGGCCGGCCGCCTGCCCGAGGGCGCCTTCGCCGTCATCGCCACCTTCACGGTCACGATCCGCGATCCCGACCTGCAGAAACAATGGCTGGGCTGCAAGCTCATGCTCATCGATGCCGCCGGCCACCGCTGGCTGCCCGATATCATCGCCGGCGTCGGCCTGCCGGACGGGGTGATGAACTGCGCCTCGGCGATCTTCTCCGGCGCCAAGCCGGGCGACACGATCACCGTGGGCGACACCTTCATCATCCCGCAGGATGCGGTGAAAACCATCCGCCCGGCGGTTGGGCTGGGCAGCGAGCGGCCGTGGTACCTGCGCTTTCAGCGACCGCCGAAGTAAGCGAAGCAGGACTTGGGTTCCTCGCCCCCAACGCAAGTGGGGGAGAGGTGGCTCGGCGAAGCCGAGACGGAGCGGGGGCAGCGCCGACCTTGCAGGAGGATGCTTGGACATCTCATTGCGGGAGGGCGCCTTACGAAGCCCCCTCTCCGACCGCTTCGCGGCCACCTCTCCCCCGCTTTGCGGGGGCGAGGAACCCAGGTCCTGTAAGGCCGGCATCAACAAAAAATCCTATTTTCGGGCTTCGACTGCCCCAACCTCCTCCGCCCCCTTCGTCAGCTTAAACGCCGTTTCCAGCACGGCGGCCAGGAAACATATGCGCAGCGGCTCGATCAGCAGGCCGGTGGAGGAATCCTGGAACGGGCTGCCGAACAGAAGCGTCACGCCGCGCGAAAAAATCTGCCAGACGTCGAGCTCATGCGGGCCGATCAGCCGCGTCGCGCCGAGCCACAGCCAGGCCGCGCCCCAGTCGATGAGCCGGTAGCCGACGATCAGCGTGCACAGCAACACGAGGCTGGAGCTGACCGTCAGCCGCACGCCATTGGCGATCGGCAGGTAGCGCGAGCGGTAGCCCTTGATGAAATGGTCGATAAAATCGCGCAGGAATTTCGGCATGCCGGCATAGCGCTGGCCGGCGCGCTCGACGCGGCTGCTGGCGCGCATAAGGGCCGCGTCGTCGCGCACGTCATAGCCATAGATCAGCGCCGCCATGACGAGCCAGATCAGCGGCAGAAGCATGAAGAAGAACAGGTTGACGGCAACCGTCGAAGGCGCGATCGAGCTTATCTCGACCGGCACCATGGGGGCGGCGGTCGCCGCCGGCACCGGGCTCGCCAGCCCATCGGCGGCGGCCCGCAGCACGGACCAGACATTGCGGCTCATCAGCCATTGCAGCGCCGTGTCCTTCCAGCGGCTGATCACATAGAGACCGACGAAGATCCAGTTGGTCTCGCAGATCACCACCACGATCTGCCAGAACGAGGCGGCGCCGATCTTCGTTTTCCCGGTCTTGGCCTGCCCGGTCCTGGCCTGCATGAACTTGGCGAGCCGCCGGACGAGCCACGACACCGCCACCGAGATGAGCAGCCAGCGTGAATCCAGCACGTCGAGCACATTGGCGGCCTGGCCGAAATCGGCCTGGTCGAGCGTTTCGCGCGAATATTGCCGCACGATATCGCCGAGAAAGCCCCAGGCCGCGTAATAGGCGAAGAACGGCAGCAGCGCGATGGTGATCATGCGCACCAGCCGCGAGCCGCGCCGCCCCGCCTCGGGCTCTTCGCCGCGCTCCTGCGCCTCGTCCCTGCGCTGGGCGGCCAGCACATTGGGCAGGCCGGGGCGCAGCACATGGAACATCGCCACCGTCACCACCAGCTGCGCCAGCGCCACCAGGGTCAGCATGGCGAGCCCGGCGAAGTGGTTGGCCAGCGCCACCCTGGCCGCCAGTTGCATCAGAAGATCGCCGGCCAGCACCCCGGCCAGCACCAGCGCCATAAGCTGCGGCCAGAACCGCCGCAGCAGCGAAAAACTCAAGCCGATCGGCCTGATGATATCGGCAACCATGAGTTCCCCTCACGCCGCCACCCGCCCTGCTCCTCCTAGCAAGGCCCGGCCGGTTTGCAAAGCGGGGCGCATCCGCTGTTAGGCCCGGAGAGCCATCGACGAGGCGTCGCGCCAAGGCGGCGAAATTGTGTTCCCGAGCCTCGGGAAATGACCGCCGGCCTGACAAGAACAGTTCGCGCATACTCTTGAAAAGCGCTTATCGGAAGTTGCATGAGGTTGCATTTGACCATCTATCTACTTGAGATTTCACACTTTATTACCCGACGTGTTGAAACTTTCTGGCCAGTAGATGCGTTGTCTCTAAATTGACCCTGCGGAGCGGGCCGATGACGCGTGGACAGGCCAGATTTGAGTGCATGCAAGACAGAGACGGGACCTGGACAGTCTGGGATCATGAGACACATGCGCCCGCCAGGCTCGGCGGCGACGAACTTCGCGGCAAAGCCAGGGAAAGGGCTGAAGCCGCACGCGGCATCCTGTCCAGGATCTTCGACAACGGCATGGATGTCGCAACCATAAGAAACAGCTGTCGAGGCTGACGGAAACTGCAACGGATGTTCGGGGGAACGGGTAGATCCCTCCGAAATACATGGAAATCGCAACGGTGGCCTGCCGAGGGGGCTTTACCGAAGATTCACAAGGCCGATCCCAATGTCGCGGCGGCGCGCGCTTGGGGGAGGTATCAACAGAGCTGGGTTCAATGCACAGAAACTTTATCGACGCGCCGCCGCTGGTCGTGGAAGATGATCGTGTCGAAGCAGCGCGGCTCGCCGCCCTCGAGCGCTTCGACATCATGGACACACCGCGCGAGGAAGGTTTCGACCGCATCGCGCGTCTCATCTGCAACATATTCGACGTGCCGATCGCTATCGTCTCGATGATCGACGGGCATCGGCAGTGGTACAAGGCCTATGAGGGCCTCCACCACCGCGAGGCCGCCAGGGACCAGACCTTCTGCAGGCACACGATCAAGGACCTGCTCCCGACAATTGTCCCGGATGCGCTGAACGATGCCCGTTTCGCCAACAATCCGCATGTCACCGGCGAACCGCATATCCGCTTTTACGCCGGCGTGCCGCTGCGCACCGGCGATGGCCATGCCATCGGCACCGTCTGCGCCATCGGCCGCGAACCCCGGCCCTTCGGCAAGCGCGAAGTAGCCATCCTGTCCGATCTGGCGCAGATGGCGATGGACGAACTGGAGTTGCGCCGGCTGGTCACGGTGGACAGCCTGACCGGCGTGCTGTCACGCCGCGCCTTCCAGGAACAGGGCGGCTATGCCGTGGCGCTGGCGCAGCGCCACAAACATCATCTCGGCTGCATCGTGCTTGATCTCGACCATTTCAAACTGGTCAACGACCGTCATGGCCACGCCGCCGGCGACAAGGTGCTGGCCACCGTCACCGCGGCCTGCAGGCAGCATCTGCGCTCCACCGACCTGTTCGGCAGGCTGGGTGGCGAGGAGTTCGCCGTGCTCGTCGCCCATACGGGCCTGCGCGGCGTGGCCGAAGTGGCGGAAAAACTGCGCGCGGCGATCGAGCAGGCGGTGATTTCGGTGAGCGGCGTGAGGCTTGGCGTTACCGCCAGCTTCGGCATTGCCAGGCTCGATCCCGGTCTGGCCGATCTCGATGCCTTGCTGGCCAATGCCGACGACGCCCTCTACCAGGCCAAGGCCGCCGGGCGGAATCGCTGCGTCGTCTGGCGCAAGGCCAATCTCGTCTCGGCCGGTTTCCGCCGCGGCGGCTGAGCCGGAGTGCATCGCCGCATGGCCACGAGCAGCCACCGCTCCGTGCAGGGCAATCGCATATGGTTTTTTACGAAGATTGACCCCCACCCTTAATCCCTCCCCACAAGGGGGAGGGAGACTTGGCCGGCGCTGATTGCGACCAATAGTGAGGTTTCGATCCTCAACATGAAGATGGATAGGGCGCGCGGCAGCGTTCCCTCCCCCTTGTGGGGAGGGTTAGGGTGGGGGTCCCCTTCGCAAGAATCCAT
>NZ_JAFKIC010000070.1 GCF_017306585.1 Mesorhizobium sp.
GGCCGTGAACCGGTCCGTGCCGTGCAGCGCCAGCGTCTCCGCCTCGGGAGAAGCGCCTTCCAGGAAGTCGGCATTGTCCTGAATCAGGATGCGAGCCTCGCCGTCCAGGATGTTGACGATCCTCAGCGAATTGCGCTTGCCGACATCGAAGTCGTTGAAATCGTGCGCCGGGGTGATCTTGACCGCGCCGGTGCCCTTCTCCGGATCGGCATAGTCGTCGCCGAAGATCGGGATGACGCGACCCACCAGCGGCAGCACGGCGTTCCTGCCGATCAGCCCCTTGAGCTTCTCGTTCTCGGGATGCACGGCGACGCCGGTATCGCCCAGCATCGTCTCAGGGCGTGTCGTCGCCACGGTGATGAAGGTTTTCGGATTTTCCGGATCAAAGGTCTCGCCTTCCACGGGATAGCGGAAGTGCCAGAGATTGCCGTTGACCTCCTGCTGTTCGACCTCAAGGTCCGAGATCGCGGTCAGGAGTTTCGGGTCCCAGTTCACAAGGCGCTTGTCCTTGTAGATCAGCCCTTCCTTGTAGAGGGTGACGAACACTTCGAGCACGGCCTTGGACAGGCCCTCGTCCATGGTGAAGCGTTCGCGCGACCAGTCGGCCGAGGCGCCGAGCCGCTTCAGCTGGTTGAAGATCGCGCCGCCGGATTCGGCCTTCCACTCCCACACTTTCTCGATGAACTGTTCGCGCGTGAGATCGCGGCGATGGATCTGCCTTTCCATCAATTGGCGCTCGACCACCATCTGGGTGGCGATGCCGGCATGATCCATGCCCGGCTGCCACAGCACGTTCTTGCCGCGCATGCGCTCGAAGCGCACCAGAATGTCCTGCAGCGTGTTGTTGAGCGCGTGGCCCATATGCAGCGAGCCGGTGACATTCGGCGGCGGGATGACGATGGTGAAGGCCTCGGCCCCCTCCTCCGAGCCGGCCCCGGCGCGAAACGCGTCCGCCTCTTCCCACACCTTGGCGATCTTCGGCTCGACGGTTTTTGCGTCGTAGGTCTTTTCAAGCATGGGAAATGGTCCGCGCTGTGGGGATTTTGGCTGGTTTGCTGTAAACCGGAAGGGCTTGGCCAAGTCAACCGCAAGGGCTGCCAGGCTCAACTCAAGCAGATAGGCGCGGCGCTGTTCATTTCAACGGCAGGTGAAGCGCAAGCCATGCCCGCACGTAGCGCAAATCGCTTCACGCGTACCGCGTAACAGCCGGCTCCAGAAGCCGCTCCTCTTCAACATGAATGCGCCGCCCGGAGGCGGCGCGCACATGCTGAACCGTCGACCTGGATCACTGCGCCCCGCGCGCCACGCGCTCGATCTCCTCGCGCACCAGCCGCTCGACCAGCGTCGGCAGATTGTTGTCAAGCCAGTCCTGCAGCATCGGTCGCAGCATTTCTTCGGCCATCTCGTCGAACGACTTCTTGCCGCGGCTGGCCACGGCGTCCGACAGTTCGCCAAAGGCCGCGGCGACCTGCCGGCCCGTGTGCTCGGAAACGATCGCGGGGCGGGTCGCGAGCGGTTCGGCTGCTGCGCGTGGCTCAGCAATGTCCGGAGCACCGACTGAAGCGGTCCGTTCGAACACGGGCTCAACCACAACCGGGGCACCCACTGACGCCTCGGGGACAACCGGCTTGCGGATGCTCCTGTCCGGTATGGCTTTCGCCTGCTCTCCGACCGCCGCGATCTCGCGGCGCCAATCGGCAATGGCCGCATCGCTCGTCACGGCAACTTCCGGGGGCGCCGGGATATTGGTTTTTGCGGCCAACGGTTCGGCGGCGATCCGGGCGCTGACCTCGGCAAGGGTTAGCGCCGCTTTGGCCGGGACGGGATCGGCACGCGGCGGCGCTTCCACGCGCGGGATCGCCGGCTCGGCTGCCGGCGCCACAGCCTCGGCAACCACGACCGGCTTCCTGACTTCGGGTGCGGCATGCAGGTCGGCGCGGAACGCATCGACGTCGGCTGATGCAGCCTCGTTAGAGGCCGGCTCCAGATCCTGTCGCAACTCGTCAGCCTCCGCGGGCTGCTTGCGGCCGTTGTCGCTGTCCTCGATGATCCTCCGGATGGAAGCCAGAATCTCTTCCATGGAAGGTTCGCGCTGCGCGCTGCTTGCCGTTGCCATCGTCACATCCGCCGCCCTTGTGACCTCATTGCATTTCCGCTCCGGCGAAAAGCCGGATCGAATCATGGCGACAGCGTAACCGACGGATCGCCGCACGAGAATCCCCAATCTGGGGACATGTGGGATTTCAACAGATTAGAGCATGAGACCAAAACGGGACCGGCTCTCGAACCCGGTCCCGCGAAGTCACAACACCGGCGATAGTTCAGCGGCCGTCTGGAGTACGCAGGCCGATCCACTTGTCCTTGACGGCGTTGTAGTGTTCCTCGGGCTTGTACTTCGTCACCTGCAAGGCGAGCCGGTCAACCGACAGCCGGCCCATCGCCGACAGGATGGCATAGCTTGCCACCACCACGTCATGTTCGGAATTGGCTTGAGCGATCTTGGCGTTGATAACGACATTCTGCGCATTGAGCACGTCGAGCGTGGTGCGCTGACCGACATTGCGCTCCTCGATGACGCCGTTCAATGCCAGCTGCGCTGCGTCGATCACCTGCTTGTTGGCCGTGACGCTCTGCTGCGCTGCAGTGTACTGCGACCATGCCGTGGCGACGGCCTGGCGCACCTGATCGCGGCTGACATCGACCTGGATGCGGGCCTGACCCAACGATTCCTTGTTCTGACGCACGACAGCCGAGGTTCTGCCGCCCGAATAGATCGGGATGGTCAGGGTCGCGCCGATATTGGCCGAGGTCGAATTGCCGTTGGCGCCGGAGACGTCGGGAATGGCGTTGCGGTAGTTTTCGGAAATGCCGGCCGACGCCGACAGCTGCGGCAGCAATGCACCTTCGGCCGACTTCACCGAAAACGCCGCCGCGTCGACCAGATGCTGGGTGGCCAGGATGGCCGGGTGTTCCCGCGAACCGATCTCGATCGCCGCCGCGAGGCTGGAGGGCAGCATCTTGCCCAATGGCGAAGCGGGCTTCAGCTTGCCCGGTTCGTCGCCGACCACCTGATGATAGGTCGCCGCGCTTGCCAGTGCCTGCGCACGAGCCGCACTGAGCGAGGCGACCGCCGAGGCGCGCTGAGAATCCGCCTGCGCGACGTCGGTGCGCGTACCCTCGCCAACCTCGAAACGCGAGCGCGCGGCGCGCGCCTGCTCGGTCAGGAACTGCAGGTTCTGCTCGGTCAACACCGCGATCTGCCTATCGCGAATCACGTCCATATAGGCCGTGGCCGCGCTGAACAGCGTGTTCTCCTCGGTGTTGCGCAGGCTTTCGACCGACGCCTTGACCTGGGATTCGGCCGCGGCAACGTTGTTTTTCGTCTGGAACCCGTCGAACAGCGACTGGTTGATCTGGATGCCGTAGCTGCCGCTCGTCAGCTTCGAATTGCCGCCGCCATTGGCCTGGCGGGTATTTGTGTAATCGATCGAGGCCGATCCGGTGACCGTCGGCCGCCAGCCGGATTTTGCGATGGCCACGCCCTCATCGGTAACGCGCACGCCGGCGCGTGATGCATTGAGCGAAGAATTATACTGATAGGCCTTGGCGAGCGCGCCGGAGATGGTTTCCGCGGAGGCGGTCAGCGGAGAAAGCGCGGTCGCGCAGACGAGGACGGTGGCAAGAACACTCTTGGATACAGACGGCACGGTATATCCCTCATTCGTTTTCCATGGGAACCGCGCCGCGCCGGCTTCTCCTTCCAGAGCAGCCGGAGTGGCGTGTTTCATGTTCCCTGTCGCTCGATCCCAAAGTGCCCCCAGTCCGGGACCGCGACGATCGTTCAAATGCAAGCGACCATGACAGCGCCTTTGCTGCAAGGCCAAATCATTCAGAATTCGAAAGCATGCTCACGTTCGAAACCGGGTAGTGGCTTAATTGCCGCATTAAATGCCCGTCTCCCGGTTACAACCCCCCCGGCCTTAAAAAATAGTCGCGCCACGCCGGAGTTGCCCTGCCCTTCGACCGCGACAAGGCGGCCGCCTTCCGCGAGCTGGTCGAGCAGCGCCGCCGGTACTTTGGCGACACTGCCGCCAATGAAGATTACATCGTAGGGCGCTTTGGCCGCGTGGCCCTGCGCCAGTGCGCCCTCGACCACGGTCACATTGCCGCAGCCCAGCGCCGAAAGCGTCGACGACGCGGATTGCGCCAGCCCCGAATCGCTTTCCAGCGCCACCACGGACTTCGCCAGGCGCGACAGGATGGCGGACGCGTAACCGGTGCCGCAGCCGACATCGAGCGCCGAATCGACGGGGCTTATCTCGGCCAGTTGCATCAGCTTGGCCATTGGCGAGGCTTCCATGAGGTAGCGCGCCCCGGCCGAGCCCTCGGCGATACGGATATCCTCGTCGATATAGGCGAGATCGCGCTGGCGATCGGCAACGAAAACCTCGCGCGGCACGACAAGCATGGCCTCCAGCAACGGCGCGCTGGTGACGTCGGTGGTGCGCACCTGCCCGTCGACCATCTTGACGCGAAGTTCGGAAAAATCAGCGCTCATGTTCCAAGCCTCGCTTGCCGCGACACGATCGCGGTTCATTGCACAGGAACCTCTCCTGCGCTGGTGCGCGGGAGACCGGGCATTGGAGGCCTCGCCCGGAATCGAACCGGGGTGCAAGGATTTGCAGTCCTCTGCGTAACCACTCCGCCACGAGGCCTCGTTGCTCCCGGCGTTCCACCCGGTTCCAATAGGTTGCGGGAAAAATCCCGTCAAGCGGCCACGGCGCATTCAGCGTGGTTTCCCCGGCCTGAATCCGCCGTCCATGTCACGCGCCGCCGCCATGACGTCCGCAACATGCATTAGCCGATCGTTAAGCATTGCCGAAGATCGCAAGAAACTCCGCGTGCCTGCCTCCGTTGAGAAACCTGGAGGATTGCGCCATGCGGCCGGGAAACGTGGACGACGCAAGGAATGCCCGCTACCGCCTGTCGCGATCGGGATGCGAGGAGTTGCTGCGCTACGCCATCGACTGCCTTGCCGTGGAAGGTGCAGCCGGGCTTTCGCCGCGCGACCGCGCACGCCTCGCTTCGGCCGCGACCGTTCTCAAGGAGATCAGCGAGGATCTGGCCGCCGAAGAGCTGGGAAGTAACGTCGACAGCAAATTGGATTTGCGGCAATCAGGGACGCAGGCCTAGTCCGACAGCCGGCTCAGCGCGTTGGACATTCAATCCGGCCGTCGCCGCCGCTCCCACCAGACCACGAATCGGCGGCGATGGCGCCGCACCATGGCGAATTCATAGGAAAGCACCAGCAATCCGAGCGGCACCATCCAGAATCCGAGAATCGGCAGGAAGCCCAGAATACCGCCTATGGTCAGAAGCACGCCGATCGCTATTCTGAGGCCGCGCGAGCGCGGCATGCTGAATTCCCGCCCAAAGACCGAGATTTTCCTTGCCGGTATCCGGCTTTCGTCCGCTGCCGTCATCGCCAAATGTCTGTCCGTCCGGTTGCTCGACAATGCCTGTTCACGAAAGGCGCGACCGCCGCTTCGGTTCCGCGCCGGCCGCCAAGACGGCTAATATGAGAAGCGACGTCGCCGATTGCGAGAAACCGCGACACGAAAAAGTCTCGGAAAAATGCGAAATGCTTCTTTGCAAAGCTGAAAAGGGTTTGCTATAGGCAGCGCCACTTGCTGAAGAGCCACTGTTCCCCGGTAGCTCAGTGGTAGAGCAACCGGCTGTTAACCGGTTGGTCGCTGGTTCGAATCCGGCCCGGGGAGCCACTTCGTGAGCCTGATGCATCGTCTTCACCAGATTTCCCGGGATTTGACAGCGGCCTTCCCGCTTGCTCTCCTCGCCTTGGGTCTCGCCAGCCGCCTGAAAGTCGCCTGAACGTGAATTCGTACTTCATCATCGGACTGGCGATCGCCTCGAACATCGACAACCTGGCCGTCGGGATGTCGTACGGGGTGCGCAGCATCCGAATCGGATTCATCGCCAACCTGATCATCACGGCGATCTGTTTTGCGTTCAGCGAGATCGGCATGATCTCGGGCGAATGGATCGGCAGGATCCTTCCAGGCGACCTGCCTGACTTTGTGGCCGCCGGACTTTTGCTGCTCATCGGAGTCCGCGTGCTGTTCCTGGCGCTTCCGTCGGCAGACGACGAACCGGTTTTGCCAGGGGATGGC
>NZ_JAFKIC010000071.1 GCF_017306585.1 Mesorhizobium sp.
GCCCGCGCGGCGCCAGTGCCATCGGTCCGTTCGCTCGCACCTGCATCCGCACCCAGGACGGCACCGTCATCCTGTTCGAGCCGATGACGGGCAGGGCGGTTTCGGCTCCCGACCGGCAGACAGCCGAGGCGCGGCTTGCGCGCCTCGCCGCCGGACAGGCGCCGCCACCCGGCTGAGCCCGGACACCGACCGCCAAACACCCAACCACGGCTCCGCTGACCCGGAGGCCGGGCCCTGATGCCCAAACCCTGACGCTTGCCCGACGGCGCGCTGCCCGCGCGGCCGAAGGCTGAACCCTGGACGGAGGCCGACAATGCCAAGCTACAGCGACGCCGAATTGCAGGAGATCGCCCGCTGGCTGGGCGAAGGACTTTCGGCCTCCGGGATCGCGACGGCGTTCAGCGCGCTGCGCGGCGGCCCGGTCTCGCGCAACGCCATTATCGGCATCGTCCACCGCAACCCCATGCTGGGCGCCATCGGCTTTGCCAACGGCAAGGGGAGGCTGCCGATCGCGAGGCAGGCCGCCAGCGGGCGGGATAAGGACGGGCGATCCACGGGCAAGCGGGCGGCCGGAGCATCGGCAAAGATCAAGGCTGGTGACAAGGCGGCTGACTGCCCAAAGGCCAAAGAGTTGCATGGAGCCGGGCGCAACGCCATCGCCGCTCGCAAACCCAAGGCCCGGTCAAGGCGTGACGCTTCGCCGGCCTGGCTGCCGCCGCGCCTGTTCGTGCGCGAGGTGGGCGTGCTGATCGCCGACGGCGAGGCCTATCGCTTCAAGGTGCCCGCCCCGCAGCGCGGTCCGATCGGCCGCCAGCCGCATGGCGTCGCCATGCGCTTCATCGACTGCCTGCCCGGCCGCTGCCGCGCGCCGCTCGACCTGACGCTGGAAGAGAACCCGCAAGACGATGCGCCGGGCGGCCGCCCGGGCGCCGACATGCTGTGCTGCGGCATGCGCGTCAGGGCGCTGAAAAGCTACTGCGCCTATCACGAGGCCCGCTTTCGCCGCCGTGTCTGCGAGCCGGTTTGAAGCATGCTCCCTTCTCCCCCGTTCACGGCAGGGCAATCGCATATGGTTTTTTTACGAAGATTGACCCCCACCCTTAATCCCTCCCCACAAGGGGGAGGGAGACTTGGCCGGCGCTGATTGTGGCCGAGAGTGAGGTTTCGATCCTCAACATGAAGATGGATAGGGCGCGCGGCAGCGTTCCCTCCCCTTGTGGGGAGGGTTAGGGTGGGGGTCCCCTTCGCAAGAATCCATCGCAAGAATCCATATGCGATTGCCCTGCCGTTCACAGGGAGAAGGTGCCGGCAGGCGGATGAGGGGCGGCGCCGACGCATCGGATTCAGAGGGTGGCAGTCTGACAGCGTAAGTCGCCCAAGGGCAGCGCCGCCCCTCATTGCCCTGCCGGGCATTTCTCCCCGTAAACGGGGAGAAAGAAGCCTGCGCCAACGCCGTCGCCACTGTCCGGCGTCGCAATAATATCGGGAGTAGCCGTCCTTGAAACCTTGCTTACTTCGGCATCTGCCGGCCCTGTTTGGGCATGCGGCTCTGCACGCTCCTGGCCTCCAGCCGCATGGCCGGGCCGCCGGCGTCGACCAGGATATTGGCAACGCGGGCAAAGCCGGTGAAGGCCTTGAGGGCGTCGGCTTCCGATATCTGCGCGGCGATCGCGGCGCTGCAGGCGTTGAGCGCGCTGCGATAGACATGGCCGCGCCGCTCGATCGGCCAGCGCTGCAGGAAATCGGCGGCGTCGCTGACGCTGTCGATCTCCTCGACATGTCCGTCCAGGCTCACTTTCAGCGGTGTTCTCATCGTACCCACGGCGCTCACCCTTGGTCTGGCGGCAGGGCGATTTCTCGTTCGGCGCGAACGCGCCCCGTCGCTTTGTTCTCACGCAGTCCCTGTGGGAAAGCCAGTCTACACCTTTCCCGGAACCGCGTCATGCGCGGCTTTCAAGCCTACCCTTATAAACGCACTTGCCCGGCTGGCGGTTGCATCCGTTTCACGTCGGTCTCATGGGCTGGGGTTTCACGGGCTGGCGGCGGCGTCGAGCCAGTCATGCGCGCGGCTTCTCGGCTTGATGACCATTATGCCCTGGCGCCGGGCGGTTTTGCAGAAGGCCTCGAAGGCGGTGCGCGGGCAGCATGTGCCTTCGACGGCAAGCTTGACCAGCCTTGCGGCGCCCAGATAATCCGGCGCGGTCTTGTCGGGCCACTGGCGCGCAAGCGCAGTCTCGGCGTCCGCCACCGAGCCGACCAGCATGGTCTTGTTGTCGCAAAAGCGCAGCGTAACCGGCATGAACGCCGTCATCGGCAAACCTCCCTTTGGAATGGACGCGGGACAACGTGCGGGCCGGCCGGTTGTTCCATCTGTCAGGACATGCCGGCGCGGAGGCCAGCATGAGCGAGCGGCCCTTCATGCAACTTTACGTCTCCGATTTCGTCGGCGACACGCTGCCGCTCTCCACCGAACAGATCGGCGCCTACATGCTCATCCTGATGGCGATGTGGAATGCCGGCGGCCGGCTGCCCGACGATGACGCCAAGCTCGCGCGGGTGGCGCGGCTTTCGCTGAAGCGCTGGCGCGCCATCAGCGCCGATCTCCTGGGCTTCTTCGAGCGCGAGGCGGGCGAGATCGGCCACAAGCGATTGACCAGGGAGTTGCTCAAGGCGCAGGCCAAGAGCAAGGCGAGAGCCTCCGCCGGCGCGCGCGGCGGGGCCGCCACCGCGTTGAAAATAAAGGCGCATGCGCCGGCAAATGCCGGTGCTTTGGCGCGGCATTCTCCAGAGTCCAGAAACCAGAATGAAAAAGCTCCCGCTTTTTCAGCGCGCGGGGCGCGCGTAAGCGGCCCGGTTTCGATCGGGGGTGATGAAAGGCGCGATCTGGCTTCAGGGCCGGCCCGACCGAAGAAACCGCCCGGCTGGGTGCGGCCGAAAACCCATGCCGACGCCGCCAACGCCATCATCGAGGAGATCAGGATCCATGACCGCGGCCGAACTGCAGCAAGCGACGAAGGCGCTGGCGGCGATGTTCGCCTGCTTCCCGCAATCCGCCCTGACTGACGTCGACGCGCAACTGCGCGGCTATCTCGGCGCGGTGCGCGAGGCCGAGCTCGCCGATCTCACCGCCGCCATCCAGCGCTTCGTGCGCGGCGAGGTGAAAGGCGGCAACGCCCAGTTCTGCCCCTCAAGCGCGCAGCTCTGCATCGAGGTGCGCGAACGGCGGCTGATGCGCGAGCTGATGGAGAGACGGGCGGGGCAAGTAACCGCGACGAGGGTCGCGGGATGATCATCCGACAGGTCGGCGGGACAGCGCCCCCCTCTGGCCTGCCGGCCATCTCCCCCACTTGGGGGGAGATTGGCAGCGTCATGGCCTTCGCCAATCGCCGAAATTGCCGGAGAGGGCGCGGCGACCAAAACCGCCAATCTCCCCCCTCGTGGGGGAGATGCCCGGCAGGGCAGAGGGGGGCGCGAAGGATCGCCAGCCTCACAGTCCGAAACACCCACCCAACAGGAGCCATCCCATGCCCAGGAAAACCAGAGCCGCCAAGCCTCAGGCGCCGAAACTGCCGAAAGGCGAGGCCGAGCAGGTGCGCATCCGCCGCGAAGTCGGCCATGATTTCGCGCTGCGCGACGACGCTTTCGGACGCCAGCGGCTGGCGACCGGCACGGCGGAGGCGCGGCGCGTCTACGAGGTGTCGAATGACGGCTACACCTCCACCGGCGGCATCGTGCGGGTGCGCAGCGTCGATCCGCTGGTCGGCATCACCTCGCTGTCGCGCCAGCAGCGCGAGGCCGGCCTGCGCTACCGCGAGCATTTCCAGTCCAGCCAGCAGGCCACGATCAAGCCGATGCGCTGGAGTGAACGCGTCGACGGCGGCCGCGCCGGCGGCATCGCCGACAGCGTGCTCGACGCCGGCCGCAAACACGCCGCCGCGACCAGGGCGCTGGGCCACTGGGATGTGGCCGATGTGGTCAGGAAAGTGGCGTGCCTGGAACAGTCGGTGAAGAGCGTGGCCGAACAGACCGGCGAGGGCAGGGATGTGGTGGCGAAGCTGTTGAAGGTGGGGCTGGATCTGCTGGCGGTGCACTATGGGATGATGATGGGGCGGTGAGGTGCAGGGTGGCCGAGCGCGATCTTCCCTTCTCCCCTTGTGGGAGAAGGTGGCCTCGCGAAGCGAGGTCGGATGAGGGGTGTTCCGGCGGAGTGAGACGCTGGTGTTTCCTGGAACACCCCTCATCCGCCCTTCGGGCACCTTCTCCCACAGGGGGAGAAGGGAGAGCCACGCCCCCTAAAACAGCGCCTTCTCCAGCGGCGCTTCCAGCGTTTCGGCGAAGGCGGTCGCCAGATGGTGCCTGTCACGGAACGCCAGCCTGCCGTCGATGAACACGTGGCACATGGCATTGTTGCAGAAGCGGTCGGTGAGGTCGACATAGCGCGTGTCGGGCACGCTTTCGACCACGGCGCGCTCCTGCGCGGCGGCGTTGTCGTTGGCGGCCTGCGCTCTTGGCGTGTCGCAGCGCGAGGGCGGTTCGCGCCACCAGAGCGCGCGGGCAACGCAGGAATCGGCGAAGCTGTCGCTGATCGGTGTGTCGCGGATGACGGCCGTCTCGACGCCGGCCTGGCTGAAGGCCTGCAAGGTGGAGCGCAGGCCCGCCTGCCAGCGCGCTGTCTCGGCGGCGCGGCTGGCGGCGGGCATGTCGCGGGTGAGATTGCCGATCGAGAATTCCGAGATCACCACCAGGCGCGGCCTGGCGCGGATGATGTCCGCGATCGCCTGCTCGCGCCAGGCGTCGCATTCGGTGTAGTCGCGTTTCAGCACCGCGCTGAAGGTCGGCAGCCGCGAGGCGCGGCAGGAGGATTTGAGGTAGGTGACCACCTTGGTGTCGTTGCGGCGCGCCGCCTCGACCAGCGGCGTCGACCAGTGGTCGGCATGCGAATCGCCGAACAGCACGATGGTGTGGGCGGCATCCGCCGGGCCGAAGCTGCAGGGTTTGGGCTTCACGGCGCGGAAGTCGAGCAGGCAGTTGCCGTCCACGGCGCGCGCGGCGGAGGGCTGCTCGGCCGCCAGCTCGATGCCGCGCTGGGCAGGGTCGATATTGCGCGCGGCCAGATGGGCGCTGGCATAGGCCGCGGCCGCGCCGGCGGCGGTCAGTGCAAGGGCAGGCGCGAGGGCGAGGGCGGGATGGAGTCGGCGCGGTTTCGCGGCCGCGCTTGCGTCGCGTTGTCCAGTGCCGGGCCGTCCTGTGCTGAACCGCAAGATGCGCGCGGCCGCCTCCAGCCAGTCGACGTGCCGCGCGGGGTTTTCGATCAGGCGATAGGTCAGCACCGACAGCACAAACGCCAGCGCGGCGCAGCCGAGGCGTTGCCAGACGCCGAGATCCGGCGCCAGCATGCCGGCGTAGACGATGACCGGCCAGTGCCAGAGATAAAGCGAGTAGGAGAGGGTGCCGATCCATTGCAAGGGCGCCAGCGAAAGCCAGGCGGCGGGCGAGGGAATCCGCCAGCCGCTGGAGCCGGCTTGTTCCACACCGGCGCCGCTCAGCAGCACAAGCACCGTGCCGGCGACCGGCAGGAGAGCGTACCAGCCGGGGAAGGGCAGGTCTTCGCTCAGCCAGAGATAGGCTGTCGCGATCAGCGCCAGGCCGAGCCAGCCCTGCATGGCGCGCAGCCGGTGCTGGAGATAGGCAGGCGGCACCAGGGTCGCCAGGCCGCCGGCGGCGAACTCCCAGGCGCGCAGTGGCGAGAAGTAGAAGGCCCAGGCCGGCGAGAAGCTGGTGAGCCACAGGCAGGCGACAAAGGAGGCGAGGCCGGCAACGGCGATCACCGCCACGGCCATGCGCCGGCCCGGGCGCAGCCAGGCGGCGAGCACGAGCAGGGCCGGCCAGACGAGATAGAACTGCTCCTCCACCGACAGCGACCAGAAATGGATGAAGGGATTGGAGGCGGCGTCGCTGGCGAAATAGTCGAACGACCAGCGCAGCAGCCACAGATTGATCGTGTAGGCGCTGGCATAGATGGCGCCGCGCGAATAGAGCGCCTGTTCCTGCGGCGACAGGATGAAATAGCCCACGGCGAGCGTGGCGATGATGACTGATATGGCGGCCGGCAGCAGGCGCCGCGCGCGCCTGGCATAGAAGCGCCAGAGATCGAGCCGGCCGGTC
>NZ_JAFKIC010000111.1 GCF_017306585.1 Mesorhizobium sp.
CCGGTCGCCAAGAAGCACGTCGAATTCAAGGAAACCAAGATCAAGTAATCTGGGTTTTCCCCTTGCAAACAAAAACGCCGCCCATCGGGCGGCGTTTTTGTTTGCAAGTCAGAGGCTGCGCTTACCCGATGCGATCGCCGCTTTTGGCGTCGAACAGATGCAGCGCCGCCGGATCGGCGGCCAGCCGCACGACGTCGCTGGGTTTCACACCCGCACGGCCCATCGCAAAGACGCAGAGCTGCTGGCCGGCCAGTTTGACATAGAATTGCGTCGACAGGCCAAGCGGCTCGACCACCCCCACCTCGCCTCCCAGCGCCCCATCGTCGGACAGCCGGATATGCTCGGGGCGCAGACCGACGGTGATGGCGTCACCACCCTTCAACGGCAGGCCATCCGGGAGCCGCAGCTTCTGGCCGTCGGCGAGCACGGCGTCGGCCTTGTCGGCCTTCTCCACCGTCGCCGGCAGGAAATTCATGCCCGGCGAACCGATGAAGCCGGCGACGAAGATGTTGGCCGGGCGATCATAGAGGTCGAGCGGCGCGCCAACCTGCTGGATCAGCCCGTCATGCATGACAACGATCCGGTCGGCCATGGTCATCGCCTCGATCTGGTCGTGGGTGACATAGACAGAGGTGGTTTTCAGTTGCTGGTGCAGCGCCTTGATCTCGGCGCGCATGTGGACACGCAGCTTGGCGTCGAGATTGGACAGCGGCTCGTCGAAGAGAAAGACTTGGGGATCGCGCACGATGGCGCGGCCCATGGCGACGCGCTGGCGCTGGCCGCCCGACAATTGCCTGGGCAGGCGTCCGAGAAAACTGTCGAGCCCCAGCCGCCTGGCAGCACCGTCGACGCGACTATCGATGGCCGACTTCTCAGCCTTGCGCAGCATCAGGCTGAAGCCCATGTTCTTCGATACGTCCATATGCGGATAGAGCGCGTAGGACTGGAACACCATGGCGATGTCCCGGTCCTTGGGAGCGACGTCGTTGACCAGCCTCTCGCCGATGTGGATCTCGCCGCCGGATGCTTCCTCGAGCCCGGCGATCATGCGCAGAAGCGTGGATTTTCCGCAGCCTGAGGGACCGACCAACACCACGAACTCGCCGTCGGCGATCTTGAGATCGACCGCGTGCAGCACGCGGACGGCGCCATAATCCTTGCGGACTTTTTCAAGCGTAACAGAGGCCATCGATCTATCCTTTGACGGCGCCGGCGGTGAGGCCGGTGACGAGATAGCGTTGCAGGAAGGCGAAGAAGATGCAGACCGGGATCAGCGCCAGGATGGAGGCCGCCATCATCTGCCCCCAGTCGACGGCGAACTTGCCGATGAAGGTGAGCAGGCCGACGGCGAAAGTCTTCTGGGCGTCACTGGAAATCAGCATCAGCGCGAAGAGAAGCTCGCTCCAGGCGGCGGTGAAGACGAAGCCGAGCGTCGCCCCCATGCCGGGCAGCGTCAGCGGCACGATCACCCGGCGCATGGCCTCGGCGCGCGTGCAGCCGTCGATCATCGCCGCCTCCTCGAGATCCCTCGGGATGCCGTCAAAGAAGGACTGCATGAGGAAGGTGGCGAAGGCTGTGTTGAAGGCGGTGTAGATGATGATCAGCCCGATCAGGCTGTTGGTCAGGCCGATATCGCCCATGATGCGGTAGATCGGCGGAATGACCATGACCAGCGGAAAGGTCTGGGTCAGCAGCAAAAGGATGGCAAGCGTTGCCTTGCCGCGGAAGGCGAAGCGCGACATCGCGTAGCCGGCGAGCGTGGCGATCACCGTCACCAGGGCGGCGGTCGACACCGAGACTATGACGCTGTTCAGGAAATAGCGTGGAAAGTCGGAGGCTTCGAGCACGGTGGCGAAGTTCTTGAGCGTCGTCTGCGACGGCCAAAAGGTGATACCCTCCGAATAAAGCAGCCGCTCCGGCGTCACCGAGATTTTCAGCGTCCAGAAGATCGGAAAGAGCGCGAAGACCACATAGACGGCGATCGCCGCGTAGAGACCGATGCCGCCTGCTATGCGCGAGGTTGCGGAGCGTCCGGCGATCATCAGACATGCCTCACAAGCGTGCGTCGGATGGCGATCAGCGCCACCGCATAGGCGATCAAAAGCACCAGGAGCAACACCGCGACCGCGGAAGCATAGCCTTTGTCCAGCGACTTGAAGGCGCTGACATAGATGTAGACCGGAACCGTGCTGGTCGACCCGGCGGGCCCGCCTGCCGTCATCACGAAAATCAGGTCGGCAAAGGTCGCGATCCAAATCGTGCGCAGCATGACGGTGATGACGATGGTTGGCGCCAGGAACGGCAGCGTGACCTTGCTGAAGCGCTGCCATGGCGAGGCGCCGTCGATCGCTGCCGCCTCGTGCAGTTCCGAAGGGATCGACTTCAGCGCCGCCAGCAGCGTGATGGCGAAGAACGGGATGCCGAACCAGATGTTGGCGATGATCGGTCCCCACATCGCTGTGGCCGGATCGGAAAGGATACTGGTGGTTGGGTCGGACCTCAGCCCCAAAGCGAAAAGCCAGTGCGGCAGCGGTCCGATGATCGGGTTGAACAGCCATGCCCAGGTGAGGCCGGACAGGAAGGATGGCACCGCCCAGGGCAGGAACACCACCGCTTGCACGATCTTGCGTCCGGCGAACGGTCTGTCGAGAAGCAGGGCGAGGCCAAGGCCAAGGAAAAACTGGAAGAACAGGCTGGCGACCGTCCACCACAGCGTGTTGACAAGCGCCTGCCCAAGCACCGGGTCGGACAGCATGGCATGGTACTGGCCAAGGCCGACATATTCGGATTTGAAGGCGGAAAATTTGCGGAACGAATAGCCGATGCCGATTATGAGCGGCACCACGAGCACGATCACCAGGAGCACGATCGCCGGGCTGAGGTAGAGCCAGGGCTCAAACGTCGCGTAGGAGAACCGCTTTTTTCGTGGCGGGCCTGCGGATCGTATTTCGGACACGGCATAGGACATTGGTGGCTCTGCGGTGATGGGTGGATGCCGGGGCCAACACAGCTTCCTTCTCCCCGTAACGGGGAGAAGATGCCGGCAGGCAGATGAGGGGCGGCGCTAACTTCTAAGAACCCGGCGCTGCCCCTCATCCGTCACTTCGTGACACCGTCTCCCCGTGAAACGGGGAGAAGGGAAGAAAACTACTTCTTGTTCTTCGCCATCCAGTCCTGCTGCTCCTTGGTCAGGAAAGCAGCCCATTCGTCGGCCACGTCCTTGGCCGTCTTCTGGCCGAGCAGAACCTCCTGGAAGTTCTTGATGGCGACTTGGTCGACAAAGTTGCCGAGATTCTCCAGATGCGTCGGCGGCGTCACCAGTTGGTACTTGCTGGTGTTGTTGAGCTCCTCGAACCAGCCTTTGAACTGTTCGGTCTTGAAATGAGCATCCTGATCGGCGCCATTGTGGATCGGGATGACACCGACTTCCTTGGCCCAGTCAAGATTGTCCTTGGGAGACAACAACGTCGCCATCAGTTTCCAAGCATCGTCCTTGTGCTGCGAGTTGGCGAACATTGCCCAGCCGCCATAGCCCAGCGTCGGGAACGACTTGCCGCTTGGCCCGACCGGCATCGGCGCCACGGCGAAATCATCGGCACTCATCTTGTCGGCAATACCGAGCAGCGCGTCTGGATCCTGGTCGAGCATCGCGCAGGTGCCTGAATAGAAACCGGTGACGATTTCGTTGAAGCCCCAGGACACGCTGTCCTTCGGCGCGTACCCGTTTTTATAGAGGTCCGCCAGCATCTGCAGGCCTTTGACGGAGCCTTCCGCATTGGCCGTCGAGGTGCCGTCCGCGTTGAAAGCGGCGCCATTGCCGGCAGCGATGTTCATGAACATGTTGACGCCGGTATACGAGCCCGGGCCGCCGCGCAGGCAATAGCCATACTTGCCAGGCATCGCGGAAATCTTCTTGGCGTCGGCGACGAAATCGTCGAGCGTTGCCGGCGGACCGTCGAGGCCAGCCTCCTTGAACAACTTCTTGTTCCAGAAGAGCGCGCGGATATAGTAGCCGTACGGTATCATGTACTGGGTGTTGTTGACGGTGGAGCCGAACTGCTTGGCGCGATCGCCAAGCGTTTTGGCATCGTCCCACTTGGCCATATAGGGTCCGAGGTCCTCGAGCTGGCCGTTGTTGGCGTAAAGGCCCATCCAGCGTTCCGGCATCTCGACCACGTCTGGCGTATCACCGGCCTGCACCATGGTCAGGAACTTCTCAAAGGCCTGGCCCCAGGGCAGCGACACCAGCTCCACCTTGACGCCGGGGTTGGCCGCCTCGAATTCGGCTATCTGCTTCTTCAGGAACTCGGTGCGCGGCGGGCTGGTGATCACCTCGACCATCTTGAGGGTCGTGTCGGCCAAGGCGTTTCCGGCTGAAATCGCCAGCCCCGCAACGGTGGCAAGCATGACGGTCAGTTTCTTCATCTTCAAGACTCCCATTTTGAAGCGGCTTGTTATTTTCTGGCTTTTTCGAAGGCCTGGACCACGTCGGCCCAGAGGTCCTCGACATTTTCCAATCCGACATTGAAGCGGATGGTTCGGGGGCTGACGCCGAAGCGCGCCATCGAATTCAGTCCCGGCGTCTGCTCCAGCGACGCCTTGGCCGGTACGACCAGGCTCTCATGACCGCCCCAGCTGACGCCGATGCGGAAAAATTTCAGCGCATCGACAAAGACGGGGATGTCGATGTCCTCGGTCACCTCGAAGGAGAACAGGCCGGCATAGCCGCGCAGCGTCGCCTTGCCGGGATGGTTCGAATAGGCGGGATGGTTGACGCGCTCTACATTGGCATGCGCCTTCAGCCGCTCTGCGATGGTCAGTCCGCTTTTCATGTGATGCGGCAGGCGCAACGGTAATGTGCGCAGGCCGCGCAACAGCAGCCACGCCTCGAAGGGCGACAGCTTGCCGCCGAGATAGGAATAGGTCTGCTCGTTGATATGCTTGATGTGCGCGGCGGAGCCGGCCACGACGCCGGCAACCGTATCGCTATGGCCGCCGAGATATTTGGAGGCCGAATGCAGCACGAGGTCGACGCCATGCGTGTGCGGCTTCTGGAATACCGGCGTCGCCCAGGAATTGTCGATGGTGGTGATGATGCCCTGCTCTTTCGCCAGCCGCGTCAGATGCGGCAGGTCCTGCAGCTCGAACAACATCGAGGTCGGGCTTTCCAGATAGAGCAGCTTGGCTCCCGGCAGCGCCGCCGCGACCGCATCGGGATCGGAGCCGTCGACATAATCGACCTTGATGTTCATGCGCGGCAGGAACCGCTCGAACAGCCGGTAGGCATCGCCATAGCAGTTGCGCACCGCAACGATGCGTTCGCCCGCGCCGACAAAGGCAAGGACGGTGGCGCTGATCGCCGCCATCCCGCTGGAAAAGCCACGCGCGGCCTCAGTGCCCTCAAGTGCCGCCACGCGCGCCTCGAACTCCATGACAGTCGGATTGTCACCGCGCGAATAGATCGGCTGCTTTCGTTTGCCGGCAAACGTATCGGCCATTTCGGCGTAGTTGGCGAAGGTGAACAGCGAGGTCTGATAGATTGGCGGCACCACCGCGCCGCTGGGAAACGGCTCATCATGCGCCAGCAGCGTCGCCGCCTCGGCGAGGTAATCGTGGTCGAAACCTGAGGGATGCTCGTTCATGTCCGGCTCGGAAGTTTGAGTTTGGCCGCACCGCGCTTGAGATCGTCCTCGACGGTGGCGATCAGCTTGAGCGCCTCGTCGCGGGCGCCTTGCGGATCACGCGCGGCGATGCGTTCGTAGATGGTGCGATGGTAGGGAAAGCTGGCGTGGCCGAAATCGCGCACACCGAGGGGATGCTCCCAGAAACGGTGGAACAGCTCGTGCATGGCGGCGATGATCTGCTCGAACAGCGGATTGCCGGAGACCCGGTAAATCGCCTGGTGAAACTCCCAGTCCTCCTCCGAGGACATGCCGTCGCGGGTGCGGAACGCCTGCTCCATGATGTCGAGCTTGCGCTCGATCTCGGCGATGTCGCCCGGGCTGGCGCGCTCCGCGCACAATGCCGCGGCCTCCGCTTCCAGCGCGCGCCTGATCTCCAGCGTATGCATCAGGCTGGTGAAGTCGTTGCCGCCGGCAAGCGTCAGCGGCAAATGCAGCATGTCGGGTGAAACAGCGGCCTTGAGGTAAGTGCCGCTGCCTTGCCGGCGTTCGACCAGACCAAGCCCCTCCCATCGTGTCAGCGCCTCGCGCACCGTGTTGCGGCTGACCTTCAGCCGCTCAGCCAGTATGCGCTCGGTGGGGAGCCGCTCGCCGGGCTGCAGGGCCTCGGCGCGGACAAAGCCCACCAACGCCTTCAGCACCGCGTCATCGCGCGCCGTGGTCTGGATGGGTGGCAGGCTGTTCTGGTCCACATTTCCTCCAAGTGGTCCAATGGTCCAACCAATCTGCACACTGGCGAGACCCCTGTCAATCGCTTGTCAGGAGTCTCGTGATCTGGCTGTTGAAGATTTCAGGATGCGGCGCCTTGCGCCCAATGCGCTAAGAGGCGACGGGCAGACCGAGCCATTTTGTCAGCGCGTCGGCCAATCCCCAATCTGTTGCATCCGAGACCCAGGCCACATATCCGTCGGGCCTGATCAACACGGCGGCCGGCGCATCGACCGCACCAAGGACCGGAAGCTCCCAGGCACCGTCATACGCAGCATCGACCTGCCGCAGCTGTTCCTTCCAGGGGCCGGCATCGAGGCTACCGGCCTCGCCCAGATTAAGAAGCACTGGACGGGCATCGTGCATCAGACTGTAGACCCGAAGCGGCCCGTCCGCCGTGGTCAGATCGAGATCGGGCATTCGCCGTCCAAGCAGGGGATGCCCCTCGCCCAGATCGTAATGGACGCTCAACCCCGACATCTCCCCGGCCAGCCGCTTGCGTGGCTCGTCCATGGCGAGCAACTCGGCAAAAGTATCAGCCAATGCCTTGGTGCGGACATCCATGCGACGCAGCGCAACCTGCGCCATGGAATTGCGCAACACGCGGGCGGCGACCGGATGACGTTCGCTGTGGTAGCTGTCGAGCAGGCTTTCGGGGGACATGCCTTTGACCACCCGCGCCAGCTTCCACCCCAGGTTGACTGCGTCCTGCACACCGATGTTGAGCCCCTGCCCGCCCATCGGAGGATGGATGTGCGCGGCATCACCAGCGAGCACAACCCGCCTGTCCCGGTAAGCGGTTGCCTGGCGCACCATGTCGGTGAAACGGGAAATCCAGGTCGGGCCGTGAACCCCGTAGTCGGTGCCGTAGATGCCGTCCAACGCCTGCTGCAGATCGAGCAAGGTGGGTTCGCCGCCGATCGTCAGCTGCCGCTCGGTCAGCACGATGCCGACCCGGCCGCTCTCCTCGATCTTGCCTATCGCGTGGACGCCATGGGCATCGCTGCGAAATCCCCATTCAGGCTCCCGTGCCATTTCAACCTCGGCAATGATCCAGCTCATCGTCGGGTCCCAGCCGGCGAACTCTATGCCAGCAGCCTTCCGGATGACGCTGCGGCCTCCGTCACAGCCGACGAGGTATTGCGTCCGCAACCGTTGACCGCCGGACAGTTCCAGATCGACACCGTCTTCGTCCTGCGCAAAACCGGTGACTTCCCGTTCGCGATAGATCGGCACCCCCAGTTCGCCGATCCAGTCGGCCATTATCCGCTCGATATGGTTTTGCCGCAGTGCCAGCAGATAGTTGTGCCGGCTGGGAAAGTCGCTGGTATCCAGGCGCACCATGTGGAAGCTGGCGGCCGGCCACAGCTTTCCCTGCGACAGAAACCTGTCGGCAATTCCGCGCTGGTCGAGCACTTCGATGGTGCGCGCATGCAGGCCGCCCGCGCGCGAGCCGGCCAATTGCTGGGTCGGGCGCCGCTCGACAATGGCGACATCGATGTCCGCCAGCGCGAGTTCGCCCGCCAGCATCAACCCTGTCGGGCCGCCCCCGACTATCAGCACCGAATGATCGCGCGGCGGTTGGTTTGTCGGCATGGATACCGGCATTTCGATACTCCCGTTCCGTTGGCAAGGGCGCGGTTTTACGGGAGGAACCGGGGCTTGAAGCAAGTCCCCCGGGCGCCATATATACTTTACGAGAGGACAATACTCCTCCCGCGCCGGCCAGAAGCGCGCAACAGTCTTCCCTGTGGGCCCGGCCTTCCGCATTCAAACGGACTTTTTGCAGCCGGCGTTACCGAGATTTTCCGCGCATAAAAAAGCCCCGGATTGTCCGGGGCTTGATCGGCTCCTGATGCCATATCGGGCAAAGGGGGCCGGTCGGCGTTTGGCAGCGGTACGAGGAGGCCACTATGTGCCAGCGCCGGCCGGCCGACCCCACGGACCCAGGAGATGCGGCGGACCTGAGCATCATGGGGTATTCCTGCGATCGACCTGGCTGTCTACCCTCGTGCCCAGGTCGTCTTGGTCTATGGCCCGCACATTTGCGCAAGAACTTATGAAAATCAACAGTTTCTTAACCAAGCCTCGCGAATCGCTTGGATTAAGGTAAATGGCTAACCCTGTTGCTTGACTGGATATCCGGCCGAATCGGTCAGGCGGCCTTGGCGACGACGCGGTTGCGGCCGCCGCTTTTGGCCTCGTAGAGCGCCAGGTCGGCGCGCTTCATCAACGCGGCCACCGTGTCCACCCCCTTCAGCACCGACGACACGCCGACACTGACGGTCACCTCGATGGTCTTGCCGTCGGAACCGATGGCAAACGGCTTCTGGGCGATTTCGGCGCGGATGCGCTCGGCCACCTTCTCGGCCACCATGCCATCCGTGTCGGGCATGACGACGACGAACTCCTCGCCACCGAACCGGCAGGCAAGGTCGATGCCGCGCACATTCTTGCGCAGCCGCCGGGCAAACTCCCGCAGCACTTCGTCACCGCCATCATGGCCATGCATGTCGTTGATCGACTTGAAGCGGTCGAGGTCGGTGATCATCACCGACAGCGGCCGGCGCCGCGCCACGGCGCGGTCGAACAGCGTCTGCAGATGGCTGTCGAGATAGCGGCGGTTATGCAGGCCCGTCAGGCCGTCGGTCACAGCCATTTCGATGGTCTGGGTGACGCTGGCGCGCAATTGGTCGTTGTAGCGCTTGCGGCGCACCTGAGTGCGCAGCCGCGCGGTCAGTTCCTGCTGGTCGATCGGCCGCATCAGATAGTCGTTGATGCCGAGTTCGAGGCCGCGGATAATGCGTTCCTCCTCGCCCTCCTCCGCCAGCAGAATGATCGGCAGGAAGCGCGTGCGATCGAGCGAACGCAATTGCGAGCAGAGCCTGAGCGGATCGAAGTCGGCGAAGGCCGTCGAGATCATCACGCACTCATAGGGCGTTTCGGCCGCCTGGAAGAAACCGGCATGCGGATCGCTGGTTACATCGAGATCGGCGCTGTCGCGCAGCATCTTCTGGATGCGTTCGACAGACGACTTGCGCTCATCGATCAGGAGCACTTTCGGCGTCGTTTCGGCAGAGGCGAAGTTGCGGCTCAGAAGTTCCTCGATGCCGATGTTGCGCGTGGTCGAGGCCCGCAGCCGCAACTCGTCGGTCAGGGATTTCAGGCGGACCAGGCTCTTGACGCGTGTCATCAGTTGCAGGTCGTTGACCGGCTTGGTCAGAAAATCGTCGGCGCCGGCCTGGAGCCCACGCACGCGGTCCGAGACTTGGTCCAGCGCGGTGATCATCACCACCGGGATGTGCGACGTCGCCGGATCGCTCTTCAGGCGCCGGCAGACCTCGAACCCGTCCATCTCGGGCATCATGACGTCGAGCAGCACGACATCGACCTTGCCGTTTTCGCAGGTCTCGATGGCATCGGCGCCATTGCTGGCCGTCAGCACCTCGAAATATTCGGCCAGTAGCCGGACCTCCAGCAGCCTGACATTGGCAGGGATATCGTCGACGACGAGGATCCGCGCGGTCATTTCACAAGGCTCCGACTTTGGAAAATGGGCGCATCAGGCATCGCCCAGATAGGATTTGATGGTCTCGATGAAACGCGGCACAGAGATCGGCTTCGAAATATAGGCCTCGCAACCGCCCTGGCGGATGCGCTCCTCGTCGCCTTTCATGGCGAAGGCGGTCACCGCGATGACCGGAATGACATGCAGATCGTCGTCTTCCTTCAGCCACTTGGTCACTTCCAGCCCCGACACCTCCGGCAACTGGATGTCCATCAGGATGAGATCGGGCCGGTGCTGGCGCGCGAGATCGAGCGCCTCCAGACCATTGCGGGTGCGCACCGTCTCGTAGCCGCTGGCTTCGATGAGGTCCCGAAAGAGCTTCATATTGAGCTCATTGTCCTCGACGATCATGACCTTCTTAGGCATCGATATCCCGTCCCGGCCGCCTTCCGCTCGAAAGTGGCCGTCATGCGCCCGTCCTTGAACGCACCAAACCCTGCTTCACTATACGGCAATATGATTGACGAAACGGAAACCCACGGCCGCCAAGCAGCGCGATTTCCACCTCGCCTCCCTGCGCGTCCAAAGGGCGCGCCGCGCTGTAAAGGCTTGCCGCAGGCAACTCTTGCCATTACTGCGGGAGAGACTCATTCCACATGCCAAAGGTAGTGATGGCAAACGCGGCGTCAATGCGCGAAGAAGCCGAAGCTCTTGCCATCAAGGCGCTGGGCTTCGTTGCCTCCGACCCGGAACTGTTGCCGCGCTTTCTGGCGATCACCGGGATAGAAGCGCATTCGATCCGCAGAGCCGCGGGCGAACCGGGCTTCCTGGCCGGCGTGCTGCAGTTCATTCTCGCCCACGAACCGACCCTGATCAGATTTGCCGAGGAAACCGGCACGCCGCCGGCCGCCATCGGCAAGGCGTTGCGGGCCTTGCCGCTCGGCGACGACAACCATGAGCGTTCCATATGAGTGACGATCCGGAAACCGCGCGCCAGATCGAGGAACTGGCGGCCGATGACCGGCCCTTGCTGGTGCTCGATGTCGACGACGTCGTGCTCGAATTCATCCGTCCCTTCCCGCATTTCCTCAAGGCGCGCGGCTACGGCCTGACGCTGGCGTCCTTCCGGCTGACCGGCAACATCGCCGAAACGGCCAGCGGCCGGCTGATCGAGCAGCCGGAAGTCACTGCGCTGCTGGGCGATTTCTTCGACGCGCAGGCCGAGTGGCAGGGCATCACCGACGGGGCCGCGCAAGCGCTCGCGGGCATCGGAGACCGCGCCGAAATCATCCTGCTGACGGCCATGCCGCACAGGCATCGCGCCGCACGGCGGGCGCATCTCGATGCGCTGGGGCTAAATTACCCCTTGCTGACCACGGAAATGGCCAAGGGGCCGGCGGTGGCCAAGCTGCGCGGCAAGAACGGCCGGCCGGTGGTCTTCGTCGACGATCAACCGCACAATCTGGCGTCGGTACGGGAGTCGGTGGCAGAGGCAAATCTCTTCCACCTGATGGCGGACAATTCGCTGCGCGCATTCCTGCCGCCGGTCCCGGACGATGTCATCGTCGTCCAGGACTGGCACGAAGCAGCGCCAAGGATTGCCGGCGCTCTGGGAGTTTAGGGCCTACCCCTCAAGGATTAAGCTTCGCGCCTGCCCCGCCATTATCGCTGCCGGCGTTGCCGTCACCGGCATTGACGCTGCCTGCATTGTCATTGCCGCCATTGTCACCGCCACTCTCATCGCCAGCGCCGTCACCGTCTTCGACGCCATCGCCCGCCGCCGGGTCGGCGGCCTTCAGCATGACGCCGTTGACGGTGACCGAGCCATCGGCCTTGGTGTTGACGACCCATTCCAGGCGGCCGTCCGGCAGGGTCTTGGCAAAGCCTTTCACGACGAGAGCGACAGGCACATACTGCGCCACTTCAGGTTCGGACTTCGCCGCCTCCTGCAGACCGGCGACGATCTTATCGAAGCCGGCGACATCGACCGTGAGATTCGCATCCGGCTTCTGGCCGAAGCTCGTCATCTCGCCTTCCAGCGCGATCTCCATGTCCTTGTTCTTCACCGTGCTGTGACCAATGACGACCTTGGGCGTCTTGGCCAGGAAGTCGGCCTTGAGCTGATCACCGAACTCCGGAGACAGCGGTGGGTCCTGATTGAGATCGAAGGCTTCGATCGCCTTCTTCGCCATGCTGTCGAGATCGATGTTGGCGCCGCCGAAATTCAGGTCGATGTCGGTCGGCAACAGCGCCACGCTCCAGCTCGGCAAAAGCTGATGCGGCACGCTCAGCCCCGACGCCTTGATGCCGTAATTGACCTTGCCGCTCTGGGCGATGCCATCGGAGCCGAACGCGGTGCTGAGCTGCGTGGCGCCGAAGGCTCCGAGCGGAATCTCGACCGCGAAGTCCTTGAAGCCGTAAGTACCATCGATGCGCTCCCACACCGGAAGCGCGGCGAGCAGGAGCGACTTGAGTTGCGCCTGATTGGCCTTCAGCGTCTTCTCGTCCTCATTGGCCACGGCAAATGCCAGGAGATCAAGCAGCGGCTTGGTCTGCATTCCCTTGCCGCTGGCCTCCACCGACAGTTCCGGCGACTTCACCGTGACGGGAAAATTCAATCCCTTTTCGGGATCGTTGAGCTTTATCGTTTCGACGAAGTTGGCGATCTTCTGCGACATGGTGAAATCGACGCCGCCATTGCCGGCCTTGGTCGCGGAAAGGGTCGCGCTTCCGGCGCCAGCGCTCATGTCCATCTGCTGCTTGGCTTCCACGGACGACATCGTCATCCCGGACATCGAACTCGTGCCGCTGGTAAAGGCGGCCAGCGCCGGGTCATAAACACCGCTGCCCTTGCCGTCCTTGATCGAAAACTGTGTCGTCTGCTTTCCCTCGGGGCCTTCGAATTCAAACGAGGCGCTCTGCGAAAAATCCATCGAGACGTCCCAAGAACCGTCGCTGCGCGGCTTGACCAGCAGGGCGTAGGGCGCAAAGTCGAACTTCACCAGTTTCTGGTCGGGAAAGGTCGCGGCCAGCGCCTTGAAATCAAACACGATCTTGTAAGCCTGGCCCTCGACAGAAACCTTCAGAATGCCCTTGTCGATCGCCTGCTTGCCGACATAGCGTGACAGATCGTCGGACAATTGCTTGGCGCCCTGGCTGTCGACGGACTGGCCGAAAGCGGGCGCGCTGAACAGCAACGCGGTAAAGGCGATTGGCAACATACGGTTCACGGGAACTCTCCGTTTGATCGAAAGGCAAAAAAGGTCGTCCGGATTCTGGTAGTGAAATACCATCACAACTGCAAGACGATGACGCTTAGCTGGCCGCCGCCAGCACCAGCCGCATCAGCGGGCGACCCGCCTTGCGCTCCACGATCCGCTCGAATCCGGCCTTTTCGAAGACCTGGGAAGAGCCGACAAACAGGCCGATCGACCGGGAATCACGGGACACGTCTATCGGGCAGGCCTCGACAAGCCGCGCGCCATTGCTGCGGGCGAAGTCGATGCCACCTTCGACGAGGCGATGCGTGATGCCCCTGCCGCGCGCTTTTGTGCGCACGAAAAAGCAGGAGATAGCCCAGACATCGGGATCGGTGGCGTCCGCGGCATCGATCGGTGCCGAACCCCTGCCCTTGTTGTTCCATTCGGGCACGTCGGCGCGCGGCCCGATCTGCATCCAGCCAACCGCCTTACCATCCTCGAAGGCCAGCAGGCCCGGAGGCGGGCCGGCTTCGATGCGGGCCTTGATGTGATCCTTGTTGCGCTCTCGGCTGCTTTCGCGCCGCGCCGCCGGCGCCAGCCGGAAATGCGTGCACCAGCAGCCGTAACAGGCACCCTGCTTGCCAAAGAGATCCTCGAATTCCGGCCACAGATCAGGCGTCAGCGGTACCACGCTCGTGCTCATGCGTTCTCCCCAGGCCAAGCTTGTCGCTGGCCTTGCGCTGTCGTACCATTGCGTTTGTTCTCTTTATGTTCGCAGCGATGGCGGCCCCTGTCAACAATCCCGAGCACGGTTTTTGCCGTGACTGCCTGACGTTTCAGCGCGGTGAAACGCGCCGCTGCGACCGCTGCGGCAGCCCTCGCCTTGCCCGCCATCCCGAGCTTTACCGGCTGCATCTGGCGCATATCGATTGCGATGCCTTCTATGCCGCCATCGAAAAACGCGACAATCCGGCGCTGAAGGACAAGCCGCTGATCGTCGGCGGCGGCAAACGCGGGGTGGTCTCCACCGCATGCTACATCGCCCGTATCCGGGGCGTGCGCTCGGCAATGCCGATGTTCAAGGCGCTCGAAGCCTGTCCCGAGGCGGTCGTGATACCGCCCAACATGGAAAAATATGTGCGCGTCGGCCGCGAGGTGCGCGCCATGATGCAGGCGCTGACACCGCTGGTCGAGCCGCTGTCGATCGACGAGGCGTTTCTCGACCTGGCGGGCACGGAACGGTTGCACGGCCTGCCGCCGGCCGTGGTGCTGGCGCGCTTCGCCCAGGCCGTCGAGAAGGAGATCGGCATCACCGTTTCGGCCGGTCTCTCCTACTGCAAGTTCCTCGCCAAGATTGCATCGGACCTTCGCAAGCCGCGCGGCTTTTCGGTCATCGGCGAGGCCGAAGCGATCGGCTTCCTGGCGCCGCAGCCTGTGACCATGATCTGGGGCGTCGGCAAGGCATTCAGCGCCACGCTGGAGCGCGACGGCGTCCGCACCATCGGCCAACTCCAGAAGATGGAGCGCGGCGACCTGATGCGCCGCTACGGCGTGATGGGCGACCGGCTATACCGGCTTTCACGCGGCGAGGACGTTCGCCGGGTCGATCCCGACCAGGACGCCAAGAGCGTATCGGCCGAGACCACTTTCGACACCGACATCGCGTCGCTGGATGAACTCGTCTCAGTATTGCGCGGCCTGTCGGAAAAGGTTTCGGCGCGGTTGAAAAAGGCAGGCATTGCCGGACGCACGGTGGTGCTGAAGCTGAAAACCCAGGATTTCAAACTGCGCACGCGCAACCGGCAACTCGGCGACCCGACCCGGCTGGCGGACCGCATCTTCTCGACCGGTGTGGAGCTTCTGCGCAAGGAAGCGGACGGAACGAAATACCGATTGCTCGGCATCGGCGTCAGCGATCTCTCCGACGACGACAAGGCCGATCCGCCTGACCTGGTCGACGTGCAGTCGCGCAAGCGCGCCATGGCCGAAGGCGCCATCGACGCATTGCGCGACAAGTTCGGCCGCAAGGCGGTGGAAACAGGCTACACGTTCGGCCGAGGCCGTGATGCCCATCCGCCGGAGCCGCTCGAGGACTAGTCGATCCTCAGGTGCGCTTCAGGTCGATGCGGCTCGTCACCACGTTCTTGCCGGTTTTGGGATCGCGATCGGTGACGGTCAGCACAATGCCGTTGGCGCCCTTTTTCTCCACCGTAAGCTGCGCGCTGCGGTCGCCATTCACGACCTTGGCCCACCGTATGGCAAGGTTGATGGCGTTGCCGGAGCGGCTGCCGTTGAGCTGAGCCGGACCGGTGCGTGAGCCTATGTAGACGCCCGAATACTTGCTGCCGCTGGTCTTGAGCCGGGCGCTGATGGCGCGGCTCACCAGGACAAGGCCGGTGCATTTGCCGTCCAGCGACAGCGAGGATGATGTCGCATCCGATTTGAACGTGCAGGAAACGCTGACCGTGGGCGCCTGCGTCGTCACCTGGACCGTTCCCTTGCCAGCGAAATTCCCCTGGAATGACTGGAGGAACTTGCTCTCGTCCGCATGCGCCGAACTCGCCGCAAACAGCAGGCAACCGGCAAGCACAAACCGCGCTGGTGACATCATCGAAGCTCTCCTCGTCGGATTGGAACGGCAACCATCAGGCTTGGGTGCATACCACGTCTCAACGCCCCTTGCCGTGTCAAGTTCCGCCCGGCCAGGGCGACTGTTCCGCCGCGAGCCCGTTTGAACTGGCCCAGAAGAATGGGCCTGCTAGCGATTGCCCCACAAGCCCTGGCCTGCGACATAGCTCAGATGGCACCCACCCCCTCTATCCCCAAGGCCGCATTCTGGATGGCGCTCTCGATCACGTCATTCCTGGCGATGTCGGTTGCCGGCCGGGCCACGACGGCCGAACTCAACGTCTTCCAGGTGCTTGAACTGCGCTCGGTGATCGGCTTCTTCATCCTCCTGCCGCTGGTGATGGCGAGCGGCGGCTTTGCCGCGATGCGCACGCAACGCCCGCTTGCCCATATCGCGCGCAATGTCGTCCACTATACCGGCCAGGCGGCCTGGCTCTATGCCCTGACGCTGATCCCCCTGGCGGTGCTGATCTCGATCGAATTCACCACGCCGATCTGGACGGCGATCCTGGCGGTGACCTTCCTTGGCGAAAGGCTGAGCCGGGCCAAACTGGCCGCGGTCGTTCTCGGGCTCATCGGTGTGGTGATTATCGTCCGCCCCGGCGCAGGCGCGATCGATGCCGGGCATCTGGTGGTGCTGGGCGCCGCGGTCTGCTTCGGCATTTCGCTGGTCCTGGTCAAGTCGTTGACGCGAACCGACAGCGTCGTGCGCATCATCTTCTGGATGCTCATCATCCAGTCCGTGGTCGGCCTCGTGCCGGCACTCTATGAGTGGCGCAATCCGTCGCTCGAATTGTGGCCATGGATCCTGCTGATCGCCTTTACCGGCATGTCGTCGCATTTCTGCATGGCACGCGCGCTCGGTTATGCCGACGCCACCGTGATTTCACCGATGGATTTCCTGCGCGTGCCCCTGTCGGCGCTGGTCGGCTGGCTGCTTTACCAGGAACAGATCGACGTCTTCACCGCCGGCGGCGCGCTGCTGATCCTGATGGGCAATCTGCTGAACCTTCAGCGCAAGCCGATAAAGCCAGCCGAGGCCGCAGCGTCATAGCAGGCTCAAATCCCTTCGTCGGGGATGTTGAGGATGTGCCCGCAGGCCTTGCAGTGCACGGCATCGGGTTCATGCCGTTGCAGGCCGCATTGCGGACAGGGATAGAAAACCTTGGCAGGCCGGAAGATCGCCTGCGCCAGCCTGACGAACAGCGATATGCCGATGATCATGGTGACGATGGCCGTCAGCTTGCCGGCGATACCGGGCAGCACGATGTCGCCGAAGCCTGTCGTGGTCACCGTGGCAACGGTGAAGTAAAGCGCGTCGACATAGTTTTCCAGCCCCGCTCCGTTGCGGAAGAAGAACGTGTAGACGAAGCCGGTGACGACGAACAGAAACGTCAAAAGGTTGATGACCGCATGGCTTGCCTCGCGCCAGGGTCGCAAGCCGCGCATCTGGAAATGCCGCCAGATCGAACCGCTGCGCGACAACGACCATAGCCGCAGGATGCGCAGGAAGCCGAGACTGGCGAGCGCCGTCGGCATCAGCAGCGTCAAGAGGATGAAGACATCCACCCAGGAGGTCGGCTGCTTCATCAGCCGCAGCATGTCGTTGGAGGCGAGCAGCCGGGCAAAAAGGTCGGCGGCGACAAGCGCCGCCACCGCATAGTCCAGCCACAGAAACGAATCCGACTGCTGGATGACGGGCGTCGCGATGAAGAAAGCGATGATGGCGAGGTCGATGACGACCGCCACCAGTTGGAACCGGAAAGCGGCCGGCGAGCGCCCGTGATAGAGCTTTCGCAAGCTATCGCGCAGCCGCGCCATTCCCGAAAGATCGCGAGATCGGTTGTTGTCGGCGGTGTTCATGAAAGCCGCGACGAGGCAAGCCGCCAATGGCGGCCGCCGGACCGCGATCCGCCAGCGGCGATGGTCACACCAGCTCCACTTCGACCACGCCCGGCACGGCCCGCATCGCCGAGGCGATCTGCGGCGACACGCGATAGCCCCCCTGCAAGGCGATCTCGATCTCGCCCTGTGCTTCCTCCTTGATCACGATAATGCTCACCTGGCTCTCGCCGCGTTGGGTAAGCTGAGACTGGATCATCGAGGCAGGCCCATCGTTTCTGACGAAAATGCGCAGCGCCTTCTGGATGCGGCTGGCCTCATCCTCGAGCGACTGCACCGAATTGATACGCAGGTTGACGCCCTCGGGCCTGTCTTCGGCCGCCACGGTGATGACGACGGAGCGCCCGGCTTCCAGAAGATCGCGATACTGTGCCAGTGCTTCCGAGAACAGCACGGCCTCGTACTGGCCGGAAGTGTCGGAAAAGGCCACGACGCCCATCTTGTTGCCGGTGCGCGTCTTGCGCTCCTGCTTGCTGGTGACGGTTCCCGCCAGGCGGCCGGCGGCGGCGCCCCGCTTGACGGCGGCCGAGAACTCCGCCCAGTTCTGCACCCGCATCTTCTGCAGGGCGGCCTTGTATTCATCGAGCGGATGAGCCGAGAGATAAAAGCCGACAACCTGGAATTCGCGGTGCAGCCGGTCGGCGGCCAGCCACGGATCGGTCGCCGGCAGGTTAAGCGCCTGCGACTGCGCCCCAAGCGACGCGCCGAAGATATCGGCCTGGCCGGAAACGGCATTCTGTTGGGCAAGCGAGGCAAGGCCCATCATGCGCTCGACGCCGGCCATCATCTGGGCGCGGTCGTGGCCGAAACAGTCGAGCGCGCCGGCCATGATCAGGCTTTCGAAGACGCGTTTGCCGACGATCTTGGGGTCGACGCGCTCGCAGAAATCGGCAAGGCTCTTGAACGGCTTTTCGCCACGCACCGCCACAATATGCTCGACCGCAGCGTCGCCGACCCCCTTGAGCGCGGCCATGGAATAGTAGATGCGGTTCTCCCCGACCTCGAAGGGACGGAAACTGCTCATCACGGAAGGCGCCAGAACCTCGATACCGAGGCGCAAGGCGTCCTGGCGGAAATCGGCGAGCTTGTCGGTGTTGCCCATATCGAGCGTCATCGAGGCCGCCAGGAACTCCACGGGATAATGCGCCTTGAGATAGGCGGTCTGATACGACACGACGGCATAGGCGGCGGCGTGCGATTTGTTGAAACCATAGTCGGCGAACTTGGCCAGCAGGTCGAAGATGAAGTCGGCTTGCGGCTTGCTCACACCGCGCTCGACGGCTCCGGACACGAAGCGTTCGCGCTGCTTGTCCATTTCGGCGCGGATCTTCTTGCCCATGGCGCGTCGCAGAAGGTCGGCTTCGCCGAGCGAATAGCCGGACAGCTCCTGCGCGATCTGCATGACCTGTTCCTGGTAGACGATGACGCCTTGCGTCTCCTTCACCAGATGGTCGATCTTGGGGTGGATCGAGGCCATCTCCTCCTCGCCATGCTTTCTGGCGTTGTAGGTCGGGATGTTCTCCATCGGGCCCGGACGGTAGAGCGCGACCAGCGCGATGATGTCCTCGATACAGTCCGGCCGCATGCCGATCAGCGCCTTGCGCATGCCGGCACTTTCCACCTGGAACACGCCGACCACCTCGCCGCGCGACAGCATGGCATAGGTCTCGGGATCGTCGAGCGGGATCGTCGCCAGATCGATATCCACGCCGCGCCGGCGGATCAGCTTCACCGCCGTTTCGAGCACCGTCAGTGTCTTCAGGCCGAGGAAGTCGAACTTCACCAGGCCGGCCTGCTCGACATATTTCATGTTGAACTGGGTCACGGGCATATCCGAACGCGGATCCCGGTACATCGGTACCAGCTGCGACAGCGGCCGGTCGCCAATGACGATGCCGGCGGCGTGCGTGGAGGCGTGGCGGTAGAGCCCCTCCAGCTTCTGCGCCATGTCGAGCAGCGTCTGGACGATCGGTTCCTTCTCGGCCTCCTCGGCAAAGCGCGGTTCATTGGCGATGGCGTCCGCCAGCTTGACCGGATTGGCCGGATTCTGCGGCACCATCTTGGACAGTTTGTCGACCTGGCCATAGGGCATCTGCAGCACGCGGCCGACGTCGCGCAGCACGGCGCGCGCCTGCAACGTACCGAAGGTGATGATCTGGCCGACCTGGTCGCGGCCGTATTTCTGCTGGACGTAACGGATCACCTCCTCGCGCCGGTCCTGGCAGAAGTCGATGTCGAAGTCGGGCATCGACACGCGGTCCGGATTGAGGAAGCGCTCGAACAGCAGGGAAAAGCGCAGCGGATCGATGTCGGTGATGGTGGTGGAATAGGCGACCAGCGATCCGGCGCCCGAGCCACGGCCAGGGCCGACCGGAATGCCTTGCGACTTCGCCCATTTGATGAAGTCGGCAACGATCAGGAAGTAGCCGGGGAACTTCATCCTCTCGATGATGCCGAGCTCGAACTCGAGCCGCTCGCGATATTGCTCCACCGTGTAGCCGGGTGTCGGCCCGTGCAAGGCAAGCCGCGCGTCGAGCCCTTCCCGCGCCTGGCGGGCAAGTTCGGCGGCCTCGGCCTTTTCCGCAGCATCCTTGTCGGAGGCGTCGCCACCCGTGAAGCGCGGCAGGATCGGGCTGCGGTTTTTCGGGTAGTAAGAACAGCGCAGCGCGATCTCGATCGTGTTGTCGATCGCTTCCGGCAGGTCGGCGAACAGCTGCGACATGTCGGCCTGGCTGCGCAGGAAATTGTCCGGCGACAGCCGGCGGCGCGTATCGACAGCGACCACCGAGCCCTCGGCGATGGCTATCAGCGCGTCGTGCGCCTCATAATCGTCGCGCGAGGAGAAAAACGCTTCATTGGTCGCAACCAGGGGAAGCGCGTGCGCGTAGGCGAGTTCGATTGTCTGGTGTTCGATGATCCGATCGTAACCCGCAACCCGTTCCAACTCGACATAGAGACGGTCGCCAAACAGCGTCTTGAGTGTCGCCATCCGAGCCTCGACCAGATCGCGGCGATCCTCCTTCAAGGCGTTGCCGATCGGGCCGCGCGGCCCGCCGCTCAGGCAGATCAGCCCGTCGGCCTGCCCCTCCAGCATGTCGGTGGTGAGATGCACAGCCTCGCCCGGCGGGGTCTCCAGATAGACCCGGCTGACCAGCCGGACAAGATTGGAATAGCCCGCTTCGGTCGCCGCGATCAGGACGACCGGCCGCATCTCCGGCCCTTGCCGGCGGCGGTCACGCTGGCCGTCGCTGCTTTCTCCGGAAAAGGCGAGCGCGATCTGGCAGCCGATGATCGGCTGGATGCCATCCTTAACCGCCTTCTGCGCGAATTCGAGCGCGCCGAACAGATTATTGGTGTCGGTGACGGCGATGGCCGGCGCCTCGTCCTTCACCGCATGGCCGACGATCTTGCCAAGCTGAAGCGCGCCTTCGAGCAGCGAATAGGCCGAATGTACGCGCAGATGCACGAAAGGCCGCACCGGCGCCTTGGGCGGCATGGCAGCGATCACGGCTTCGCGTTTCAAGGGGTCGCGTGGAAGTCTCTCATCCGCCATGGTTTCTCGCGCTGCCCGCAAATCTTGAGTCGATGGAGATGTATTGTCCCGGACCGGGCTAAACCAGTCCAGCACAAACCGATCCTGACCACAGGTTCGACCGACCTGCTGCGAACGCCTTCGGGCCGCCGGGGTATGCCCCCAGATTGTCTCAGGCGAATTCCATGATTACCGCATCGACGGCCAGGCTGTCGCCCGGCTTGGCGTTGAGTTTGGCGACGGTCAGGTCACGTTCGGCGCGCAGCACGTTTTCCATCTTCATCGCCTCGACCACGGCCAAGGTCTCGCCGGCCTTGACCTCCTGCCCTTCGGCAACGGCGATCGACACGACAAGGCCCGGCATCGGGCACAGCAGCAGTTTCGACGTGTCAGGCGCCACCTTCTCCGGCATAAGCCTTTCGAGTTCGGCCGTGCGCGGCAGCATGGCGCGCGCGGTCACCGACATGCCTTTCCAGGCGATACGCAGACCATTGGCCACCTGCCGGATCTGGGCGGCCACTCCATGCCTGCCGACCGTGCCGCGCCAGATCAGGTCGCCCGGCCGCCAGTCGGATGACACGGTCAGCGGTTTGCCGCCGTCGATCGACAGGTCGACTTCCATCGGAATGGAAATCATGCCTTCGAGGATGGATGCGCTGAGATAGTCCTCGCCGATCTTCACCACCCAGTCGCGCTTGAGCGCGCCCGAATGCGGCGCCAGCCGGCCGCCAAGCCTGTCGAGGCGGTCGCGGCGCAGCAATTCAATCGCGGTCGCGATCGAGGCCAGCACGGCCTTTTCCCCGGAATCGGGCGCGACAGGAGCAAAGCCGTCGGGATATTCCTCAGCGATGAAGCCGGTCGACAGCCTTCCCTCGCGCCAGCGCGGATGCTGCATCAGGGCGGCCAGGAACGGGATATTGTGTTCGATGCCGTCGACGACGAAACTGTCGAGCGCTTCCGACATCGCATCGATGGCCTGGATGCGGGTTGGCGCCCAGGTGCAGAGCTTGGCGATCATCGGATCGTAGAACATCGAAATCTCGGAGCCTTCGGTGACCCCGGTGTCGTTGCGAACGACGACATCGCCGAATTGCCCCTCCTCCGGCGGCCGGTAGCGCGTCAGCCGACCGATCGACGGCAGGAAATTGCGATAGGGATCCTCGGCATAGAGGCGACTTTCCACTGCCCAGCCGTTGAGCTTCACATCGCTCTGTTTGAGAGCGAGTTTCTCGCCGGCGGCGACACGGATCATCTGTTCGACCAGATCGATGCCGGTGACAAGCTCCGTGACCGGATGCTCGACCTGCAATCGCGTATTCATTTCAAGGAAATAGAAGTTTTTGTCCTTGTCGACAATGAACTCCACAGTGCCGGCGCTCTGATAGTCGACCGCCTTGGCCAGGGCCACCGACTGTTCGCCCATGGCCTTGCGCGTCTTGGCATCGAGGAACGGCGATGGCGCCTCCTCGGCGACCTTCTGGTTGCGGCGCTGAATCGAGCATTCGCGCTCACCCAGATAGAGTGCGTTGCCATGGGCGTCGGCCAGCACCTGGATCTCGATGTGACGTGGATCGACGACGAATTTTTCGATGAACACGCGATCGTCGCCGAACGAGCTCTTGGCCTCGGAGCGGGCCCGGTCGAAACCGTCGCGCACTTCCGACTGGTTCCACGCGATGCGCATGCCCTTGCCGCCGCCGCCGGCCGAGGCCTTGATCATCACGGGATAGCCGATCTCGCCGGCGATTTTCTCGGCATGATCGGCATCCTCGATGACGCCAAGCCAGCCCGGAACCGTCGATACCTTGGCGGCGTTGGCAAACTTTTTCGATTCGATCTTGTCGCCCATCGCCATGATCGTCTTGGGCTTCGGGCCGATAAAGACAATGCCTTCCTTCTCCAGCGCCTCGCAGAAGGCCGCCCGTTCGGACAGGAAGCCGTAACCGGGGTGCACAGCCTGGGCGCCGGTCGCCTTGCAGGCGGCGATGATCTTTTCCGGAACCAGGTAACTCTGCGCGGCGGGCGCCGGCCCGATATGCACCGCCTCGTCGGCCATTTCGACATGCACGGCATCGCGATCGGCATCCGAATAGACCGCGACGGTGGCAATCCCCATCTTGCGCGCCGTCTTGATGACGCGGCAGGCGATCTCGCCGCGGTTGGCGATCAGGATTTTCGTGAACATTAAAGGCCTTCCCTCGGATGCTCCCTCTTCTTATGGGCTTCGAGACATAGGCTCAAGCGCTTCGAGGCGGTCCAAGAAACCAAACCTTTCGGCTTGCCAACGTCATGCCGCCTGCCGGAAGGTGCGACCGTCGCCACCGGAACCGACGCATGAAGCCAGACGCAGTGCATATCCTTTTGATCACGGGACCCGCAGGCGTCGGGAAATCCACCGTTTGCTGGGAGATCGGCAAGCAGCTTGCCAGTGCGCAGATAAGCCATGCGATCATCGAAACCGACGAACTGGACCGGGTTTATCCCCGCCCCAAGGCCGAAGAACTGGAGCTTTTGCGACCTGGCACAACCGATATCAGCACCATCAACCTGGCGGCGATCTGGTCGACATATCGTGCGATGGGCCACTCACGACTGGTAATGTCGGGCGTCATGATGCATCTCGCCTTCGACCTTCGCTGGATTCTCGCCGCGATACCGGACGCCGAAATCTCGGTGGTGCGCCTGCAAGCTTCGCAACCGATACTGACCGAGCGCCTGAGCCGGCGCGAGGTTGGATCTGGCGCGGAAGAGCAGTTGCAGCGCACCCTCAATCAGGCACGGCGCATGGCGGAGGAAGACAAACAGGGTTTGCTTCAGATAACGACGGACGGCAAAGCTCCAGCGGAACTGGCGGATGCGATCCTGCGGACTGCTGGCTGGTATGCTTGATAAACGCCTGGACGAATGATTTTGCGTCATCATTCGTCGCCAAGATGGGTTGAATCGGCGCAGGAATGCTGAAACCTTGGACACAAAATTGCATTGGAGGAATTTCTCATGAAAACCCGCGCCGCCATCGCCGTCGCCGCCGGAAAACCGCTGGAGATCATGGAGGTCGACCTCGACGGTCCGCGCGATGGCGAGGTGCTGGTCGAGGTCAAGGCGACCGGCATCTGCCATACCGATGAGTTCACGCTGTCGGGCGCCGATCCGGAAGGGCTGTTCCCGGCCATCCTCGGCCATGAGGGAGCGGGCGTCGTCGTCGATGTCGGCAAGGGCGTCACCTCGGTCAAGAAGGGCGACCATGTCATTCCGCTCTATACGCCGGAGTGCCGGCAGTGCCCGTCCTGCCTGTCGAGGAAAACCAACCTTTGCACCGCCATCCGCGCCACGCAGGGCCAGGGCCTGATGCCCGATGGTTCCTCGCGCTTCTCGATCGGGAAGGACAAGATCTTCCACTATATGGGCTGCTCGACCTTCTCCAATTTCACCGTGCTGCCCGAGATCGCGGTAGCCAAGGTCAATCCCGACGCTCCATTCGACAAGATCTGCTACATCGGCTGCGGGGTGACCACGGGCATCGGCGCCGTCATCAACACCGCCAAGGTCGAACAGGGCGCCACCGCTGTCGTCTTCGGCCTGGGCGGCATCGGCCTCAATGTCATCCAGGGCCTCAGGCTTGCCGGCGCCGACATGATCATCGGCGTCGACCTCAACAACGACAAGAAGGCCTGGGGCGAGCGGTTCGGCATGACGCATTTCGTCAACCCGAAGGAAATCGACGGCGACATCGTCCCTTATCTCGTCAACATGACCAAACGTGGCGCCGACCAGATCGGCGGCGCCGACTACACGTTCGACTGCACCGGCAACACCAAGGTGATGCGCCAGGCGCTAGAGGCCTCGCATCGCGGCTGGGGCAAATCGGTCATCATCGGCGTCGCCGGCGCCGGCCAGGAGATTTCGACGCGTCCGTTCCAGCTGGTCACGGGCCGCACCTGGATGGGCACGGCCTTCGGCGGCGCGCGCGGCCGCACCGATGTGCCGCGCATCGTCGACTGGTACATGGACGGCAAGATCCAGATCGACCCGATGATCACTCACACGCTGAAGCTCGAGGACATCAACAAGGGGTTCGACCTCATGCATGAGGGCAAGTCGATCCGCAGCGTCGTCGTTTACTGAAGCCAAAGCCACAAGCCGCCGACCAACCGGCCAGCGACCTCTGTGGTTCTTAAACTGGGAGGAAATGGAATGGCGGAGAAACTGCATCACTCGATCGACAATGGCCTGCCCAAGGAGAGCGCCGGCTTTGCCGGCGGCACTCTGGTCTGCGCCTGCACCAGCAAACCGGTGAAGGTGAAGGTCAAGGGCCAGATCGCGCATAACCACGCCTGCGGTTGCACCAAATGCTGGAAACCGGACGGCGCGGTGTTTTCGGTGGTTGCCGTAGCCGGCACGGGCGACGTCTCCGTCACCGAGAATGGCGACAAGCTGAAAGTGGTCGACCCGGCGGCGCTGATCCAGCGCCATGCCTGCACCGGCTGCGGCGTCCACATGCATGGGCCGGTAGAGCGCGACCATCCCTTCAAGGGGCTGACCTTCATCCATCCCGAGCGCTTCGAGGAGGATGGCTGGTCACCCCCGGGCTTCGCCGCCTTCGTGTCGTCGATCATCGAATCCGGCGTCGACCCCAAGCGCATGGACGGCATTCGCGGCCAGTTGAAGAAGACCGGGCTTGAGCCTTATGACTGCCTGAGCCCCGGCCTGATGGACTATATTGCCACCTGGACGGCCAAGAAATCCGGTGCCTTGCCGGCCTGACAGTTCCGGGATTTAGAGATATGGGGGCCGGACACGTTCCGGCCCCTGCCCGTTTCGGAGAGACGATGCCAGCACCCTTGATCTACGTCGACGCCGACGCCTGCCCGGTCAAGGCCGAGGTGGAAAAGGTCGCCGAGCGGCATGGCGTGGTCGTCACCTATGTTTCCAATGGCGGCTTGCGCCCGTCTCGCGATCCGATGATCTGCAATGTCGTCGTCTCCAAGGGTGCCGACGCGGCCGATGACTGGATCGTCGAGAACGCCAAGGCCAACGATATCGTTGTGACAGCCGATATCCCGCTTGCCGCGCGCACGGTGGCGCTCGGCGCGCATGTGCTGGGGCCGACCGGCCGCCCGTTCACGCCCGAGACCATCGGCATGGCGGTCGCGATGCGCGACCTCAAACAGCACCTGCGCGAAACCGGCGAAAGCCGTGGCTTCAACGCCAGCTTCACCCAGAAGGACAGATCGCAGTTTCTCGGCGAACTCGACCGCATCTTGCGGCGCGCCTTGAAATCCGCCACACCGGATTAGAGACCGAGCGCCATCCAGGGTGGAGACCGCCATGGCCGTCGAAACGGCGATCAGCAAGCCCATGCAGCGCCACATGCTGTTCGCAATGTCGGCGTGTGTCGGTATCCTCGCGCTCCTCGTGGCGCTGCTCCTGCACGCACCGCTTGCCTATTCGATCGGCGCCAACGCATTTTTCGCCGCCTACGTCGTTCTTGTCGTTTCCCAGATGCCGAAATTCACCGGCAAATATCTGAGCAAGAACGCGCGCGCCACGGACCAGCCGGTGCTGGTCATCTTCGCCGTCACGCTCATTGTTGTCGTCGTCGCCGTTATCTCCCTGTTCCTGCTGATCAATCAGAAGGACAAGGGCCATCCGCTCGAACTCGTCTTCGCGCTCATGTCGATCCCGCTCGGCTGGTTCACCATCCACGCCATGGCGGCGCTCCACTATGCGCATGTCTACTGGATGGACGGCGATGAGGTCGACGCGAAGACAAAGAAGAAGATCCCCGTGGGCGGCCTGCTGTTCCCAGGTGATACCAGGCCTGAAGGCTGGGACTTCCTGTACTTCTCGGCGGTCATCGGCATGACGGCGCAGACCGCCGACACCAACATCTCGACGACCCATATGCGCTGCGTCGTGCTCGTCCATTCGATCCTGTCGTTCTTCTTCAACACCGTCATCGTCGCCGCCGCCGTCAACCTCGCCGTCAGTCTCGGCGGCCCATGATATGGGCCCCGTAATAAATCCGTGATCGCATGAAACATCGGTTTGGATCGCGACGTATCAGGGGGACAATGAACGTGCAGGTCACACAGCGGGCCGGGAGACGAGACAGATGGAATCCGTTGCCAGAAGCCAATCCGAGATTGGACCGGGCGCTCCGGCCTCGAATGACAAGACGCTGATCTACCGGCAGTCGCGCTGGACGCGGCTGACGCACTGGATCTGGGCCATCTCGTTGTTCTTCATGCTGCTTTCCGGCCTGCAGATCTTCAACGCCCGGCCGCAGCTCTATATCGGCAAGCAATCCGGTTTCGGCTACGACAACACCATCTTCGAGATCGGCGCCGAAAACACCAGTGCCGGCCCGCGCGGCTATACCGAAATCTTCGGCCACCGCTTCGACACGACAGGCGTGCTCGGCTGGTCAGGCCCTCCCGGCAACGAAACGGCTCGCGGCTTCCCGTCCTGGGCGACGATACCGTCCTATTACGACCTCGGCACGGCCCGCGTGATCCATTTCTTCTTTGCCTGGATCCTGACCACCACCTTGATCGTCTGGCTGATCGCCAGCCTGATCAATGGCCACATCCGCCGCGATCTGGCGCCACGCCTGGATGACTTGAAGCGCCTGCCGCAGGATGTCGCCAACCACGTCAGGCTGAAATTCCACCACACGCGCGAATACAACACCCTGCAGAAGATGGCCTATGGCGGGGTGCTGTTCGTGCTGTTGCCGCTGATGATCATCACCGGCCTTGCCATGTCGCCCAGCATGAACTCGGTGCTGCCGTTCCTGAACGATCTGCTCGGCGGCCGGCAGACGGCGCGCACCATCCACTTCACCGTCATGGTGCTGCTGGTCGCATTCTTCATCATCCACATCCTGATGATCCTTGCCGCCGGCCCGATCAACGAACTGCGCTCGATCATCACCGGCTGGTACCGCACCGACCCTCCCGCGCATGACGACAAAGCCGCCGAGAGGAGTGCCTGAGATGGCGAAGTTTCAGATCAGCCGCCGGAAATTCCTTACCGGAGCGAGCCTTGGCCTTTCCGGCATTGCCCTCTCGGGCTGCGATGCCTTCGACAGCCAGCTCAGCATCGGCAGCGGCCTGCGCAGTTTCCTCGAGAACGCCAATGACCTCACACACCGCGCACAACGCCTGCTCGCCGGCCGTGATTCTCTGGCGCCGGAATTTACCGAGGCCGACATCCGCCAGCCAATGCGGCCGAATGGCGTGACGTCGCCCGACGATGATGACTACAAGGCCATGCTGGCCAACAATTTCGCCGATTGGCGGCTGGAAGTTTCAGGTCTTGTCGAAAAGCCGCTGTCGTTGACCCGCGAGCAGTTGCAGAACATGCCGAGCCGCACCCAGATCACCCGCCACGACTGCGTCGAAGGCTGGAGCTGCATCGCCAAATGGACCGGCACGCCGCTGTCGCTGGTGCTCGACCAGGCGATGGTCAAGCCGCAAGCGCGATACGTGATGTTCCATTGCCTGGATACGATCGACCGCAGCCTGTCCGGCGACATCAAGTATTACGGCACGATCGACCTCATCGATGCCCGCCATCCGCAGACGATCCTCGCTTACGGGCTGAACGGCAAGCCGCTGCCGGTCGAGAACGGCGCGCCACTACGCGTGCGCGTCGAGCGCCAGCTCGGCTACAAGATGCCGAAGTATCTCTATAAGATCGAGCTTGTCGACGGTTTCGCCGATGTCGGCGGCGGTCGCGGCGGCTATTGGGAGGACAATGGCTACGACTGGTATGGCGGCATCTGATATTGAGAAAGCAGATGTTAAACCAATGGTTTGATCGCCTTTACTAAGCCACCTTGTCGAGCAGCGGCTTTAGCGCCGGATGGATTTCCGGCGAGGCGTGCTTGATCAGGGTCAGCAGTGCACGCTCGTTCTCGTGCAGAGGCCGATTCAAGCCGATATGGTCGACCAGCCATCTGGCTTCGCCGGCATCGATCGTCTCGGCGCGGCGGGCGAGCGCTTCGGAGGCTCTGTTCCTGGCCTCCCACTCGGCTTCGATATCGCCGGGCGAGCGATAGGACTCGATGATGCCGGAAAGGCCGCCTGAGACCATGCGGCGGAAGAAGCCGCCGACTTCCGGATCGGCGTGATCGAGGAAATTTTCCTGGCGTAGCGCCACATCGCGGGTCGGCGCTTCATAGCCCGCCGAGCACATGACGAAGTTGGCGATCGCCTTGACGAACAGCTCGTTCCAGGCCGGATCATTCTTGGCCTGGGCGGTGCGCTCATTGATCTTGAACAGCACCTCGGCCTCACCCCTTGTGATGGCAATGTTGCCTTCGCCGCCATGGGCATGGAGGATGCGGCGCAAGAGTTCGACCTCGGCCCTGGCGATCAGGCCAGGCACCAGCGCGCCGCCCAGCATCAGCGGCCCCTTGCCGTCGATGACGGCGTGGGCCACCTGCTCCAGCGCGTAGACGCAAAGCCGGCTCGGCGAGGATTTCGCCTCTTCCAGGACATGGACCAGCAATTCGAGTTCGGTGCGGCTGTCGACCATGCCGTCACGCGAGATCGTGCGGACCAGCCAGTCGGCATTGTCCTGCGAGATATAGCCCGCGGGCTTTTCCTGATGGACGATGTAGTCGGTCACCGCCTCGACGAAGAACGGCGCCCATTCATCGCATTTGTCGCGCGCCGTCTGGTCGAGCGCGAACAGCGCCTCGGCCTCGCCGCGGGTCACCACGCCGTCCGCGAACACTTCGCGGCGCAGCATCACCACGTCTTCCGCCGCGATTCGGTTCTTCGAAGTCAGCCCCGCCACCGGCGCGCTCATGATCAGTTCGCCCATCTTTCGTCCCCGTCCGCCGGAAGAAGGGCCGGCGCCATTCTCCTCGGTATATCAGGAGTGTCTTGAAAAACCGGCAAACGGCGTGGTTAGCGAAGACTTGTCGAACAATTCATGCCACCGGGAATGATCCGTTCCAGCCAGATGCGCTTTCGATGTCGCTGACAGGTGACAAGCCGTCGCGCCCGGGCTATGGATGGCGCGTCGAGGGCTCGAGGTTTCGAGTCCTACCTGTTTGCGGGAGAGAGCAGCGAGAGCTGCCGCCGAAGGGGAAATCGCCCGAAATCTCTCAGGCAAAAGAACCGTAGACGGGAAAGACACTCTGGAAAGTCGGGGCTTGCCCCCGCGCCGAAGGTGTAAGCGCCGCTGACAGAGTTCCGGCTGCGCGAGTCTCTCAGGCTTCAGACAGAGGGGCACGGACTGGCCGCCATCAGCGGCCGTTTGCGTGCGACTCTGGAGATGACATGACGGGCGACGACGACAAACACCTTCCCCTCGAGGATATCCACACCGCCGTCGGCGCGCGCTTTGGCGCCTTTGCCGGCTGGTCGATGCCGCTGACCTATCCGGCCGGCGTCATGAAGGAACATCTGCATACACGCGAGCATGCGGGCCTTTTCGACATCTCGCATATGAAACTGTTCGAGGTCAGCGGTCCGCAAGCGATTGCGCTGCTCGACCGCGCCTGCCCGCTGGACGCCGGCACGCTCGAAATCTCGCAATCCAAGCTGACCTTCTTCCTCAACGAAGCCGGCGGCATCCTGGACGACCTGATCGTCACCCGCCTTGGCAACGAGCGTTTCATGGTGGTCGCCAATGCAGGCAACGCCGTGGCCGACGAAAAACATCTGCGGGAGCTCGCCAGGGATTTCGACGTCAGGGTCGAACCGCTCGACCGCGTCTTCCTGGCCATCCAGGGACCGGAAGCCTGGGCGGCGCTGTCACGCGCCGGCATCGAGACCGGCTCGCTCCTGTTCATGCATGGGGTCGAGCCGCGCAAGAACTGGTTCATGAGCCGGTCCGGCTATACCGGCGAGGACGGTTTCGAGATCGGCTTGCCGGCGGCCGACGCGCGCGAGCTTGTGGCGAAACTGCTGGAAGATGAGCGTGTGATGTGGATCGGACTTGCCGCGCGCGACAGCCTGCGGCTAGAGGCCGGGCTCTGCCTGCATGGCCAGGATATCACGCCGGAGACCGATCCGGCCGCCGCTGCCCTGATGTGGGCCATCCCCAGGGATATCAGGGCTACCGGCGCTTTCATTGGCGCCGATGCGCTGCCGGCCGCCGTGGAACGCGGCCCGCCGCAAAAGCGCGTCGGATTGAAGCCCGAGGGCCGCCAGCCGGTGCGCGGGGGTGCTGCGCTGTTCGACGCCGACGGCAACCCCGCCGGCCATGTCACCTCGGGCGGCTTTGGACCTTCGGCCGGCCATCCGGTCGCCATGGGCTACGTCTCCACATCGCTGGCCAAGCCCGGGACCCGGGTTTTCGCCGACGTGCGCGGCACGAAAATCCCGGTCGACGTCAGCCCCCTGCCCTTTACCCAACATCGCTACCGCAAAGGATAATCTCATGGCAAAGACCTATTTCACATCGGATCACGAGTGGCTCAGCGTCGAGGGCGGCATCGCCACGGTCGGCATTACCGACTACGCGCAGGAACAGCTTGGCGATCTCGTCTTCGTCGAACTGCCCGATGTCGGGAAAAAGCTCACCAAGGGCGATACGGCCGTCGTGGTCGAGTCCGTCAAGGCCGCTTCGGATGTCTACGCACCGGTCGATGGCGAGATCACCGAAGCCAACGGTACGCTGTCCTCGGACCCGTCGCTGGTCAACTCGTCGGCATCGGGCGCCGGATGGCTGTGGAAGATGAAGCTCGCCGACGAAAGCCAGCTCGCCGGCCTCATGGATGAAGCCGCCTACAAAGCCCATATCGGCTGACAGCAGGACATATCGACATGACCGCAGTACCCTACCCCTTCTCGGCCCGCCACATCGGCCCCGGCCTCAACGACGTCAGGGCGATGCTCGCCGTCATCGGCGTGCCCTCGGTCGAGACGTTGATCAGCCAGGCCGTGCCGAGATCGATCCGGCTTGACCAGCCGCTCGCTTTGCCGGCTGCGGCCAGCGAAGCGGAAGCGCTGGCCGAATTGTCGGCGAAGATGGCCGGCAATACCGTGTTGAAGAGCTTTATCGGCGCCGGCTACCACGGCGTCCACGTGCCGCCGGTGATCCAGCGCAACCTGTTCGAGAATCCGGCCTGGTATACCGCCTACACGCCTTATCAGGCGGAGATCAGCCAGGGCCGACTGGAAATGCTGTTCAATTTCCAGACGCTGGTGGCCGAGTTGACCGGACTGCCGGTGGCGTCGGCTTCGCTGCTCGACGAAGCGACGGCGGTCGCCGAGGCGGTGGGCATCGCGCTGCGCCATCATCGCGACAAGCGCACCAAGGTGGCGCTCGCCGGCGCGCCCCACCCGCAGACTCTGGACGTCGTGCGCACGCGCGCCGAGCCGCTCGGCATTGAGGTCGATGGCGAGACGATCGACGACAACACGGCCGCGCTGCTCGTCTCCTGGCCTGATACCCATGGCGTCTATGGCGACCACAAGGCCGCGATCGACAAAGCCCGCGCGGCGGGCGCGTTGGTGGTTTTCATCGCCGACCCGCTCGGCTTGACCTTGACCGACGCCCCGGCAAAGCTCGGCGCCGATATCGCCGTCGGGCCGATGCAGCGTTTCGGCGTGCCGATGGGCTTTGGCGGCCCGCACGCCGCCTATTGCGCCGTCTCCGACAAGCTGACCCGGTTGATGCCCGGCCGCCTGGTCGGCCAGTCGACCGACAGCAAGGGCCGCCCCGGCTACCGGCTGGCCCTGCAGACGCGCGAGCAGCACATCCGCCGCGACAAGGCCACCTCCAATATCTGCACCGCGCAGGCGCTGCTGGCCAACATGGCGACGGCTTACGCGATCTGGCATGGCCCGGTCGGTTTGCAGGCGATCGCCGGTCGCATCCATGACCTCGCCAACCGTCTGGCGGGCGGTCTCAAGGCTGCCGGAGTGAGCGTGCTGGGAGTCAGCCGTTTCGACACGGTCACGGTGGAAGCGAAGGGCAAGGCCGCGCAGATCGCCGCCGCCGCCGAAAAGACCGGACGGTTGCTGCGCGTCATCGATGCCGACCATGTCGGCGTCAGCTTCGACGAGACCTCGACAGATGTCGACCTGGACGCGATCGCGGCCCTGTTCGGCGCCAAGGCCGGCACCTCCGCCGAAAGCACGATGCCCGGCAAGCCGCGCGGCAAGGAGTTTCTCACCCAGCCGGTGTTCCATGAGAACAAGTCGGAAACCGAAATGATGCGTTTTCTGCGCAGGCTGGCCGACAAGGACCTGGCGCTCGACCGCGCGATGATTCCGCTGGGTTCGTGCACGATGAAGCTCAACGCGGCGGCCGAAATGATGCCGGTGAGCTGGCCGCAGATCGCCAATCTGCATCCGTTCGCGCCGGCCAGCCATTCTGCGGGCTATCGCGCCATGATCGGCGACCTGGAGGGCTGGCTTTCCGAGATTACCGGCTTCGATGCCGTCAGTCTCCAGCCGAATGCGGGAAGCCAGGGCGAATATGCCGGACTGCTGGCCATCCGCGCCTATCACCGCTCGCGCGGCGAAGGCCATCGCACCGTCTGCCTGATCCCGTCCTCGGCGCACGGCACCAATCCGGCGAGCGCGGCGATGGCCGGCATGAGCGTCGTCGTCGTGCGCTGCCTGGAAGACGGCAACATCGATATGGACGACATGCGGGCCAAGGCCAACGAGCATTCGAAGAATCTCGCTGCGCTGATGTTTACCTATCCGTCCACCCACGGCGTCTACGAGGAAGGCGCGCGCCATCTCTGCGCGCTCATCCACGAGCATGGCGGCCAGGTGTATTTCGACGGCGCCAACCTCAACGCGCTGGTCGGCCTCGCCCGCCCCGGCGACATCGGCGCCGATGTCTGCCACATGAACCTGCACAAGACCTTCTGCATTCCGCATGGCGGCGGCGGCCCCGGCATCGGCCCGATCGGCGTCAGGGCGCATCTGAAGCCCTACCTGCCGGGCCATGTCACCGAAGGCTCCGCCCATGCAGTGTCGGCGGCTCCGTTCGGCAGCGCCTCGATCCTGCCGATCACCTGGATGTACATCCGCATGATGGGCGGTTCGGGCCTGAAACAGGCGACCGAGACGGCCATCGTCTCGGCCAACTACGTGGCGACGCGGCTCGCGCCGCATTTCCCGCTCCTCTTCAAGGGCAGGAGCGACCGCGTCGCGCATGAATGCATCCTCGATACCCGCGTGCTGAAGGAGAGTGCCGGCATCAGCGTCGACGACGTCGCCAAGCGCCTGATCGACTACGGCTTCCATGCGCCGACCATGTCGTTCCCGGTCGCAGGCACGCTGATGGTGGAGCCGACCGATTCCGAGCCCAAGCGTGAACTCGACCGCTTCTGCGAGGCGATGATCGCCATCGCCGGAGAGGCCGCGAAAGTGGCAAGGGGTGAATGGCCGCTGGCCGACAATCCGCTGGTCAATGCCCCCCACACATCGGCCGAGACGCTGGCCGGCCAGTGGAACCATCCCTATTCGCGCCTGGAAGCGGCTTACCCCGCCGGTGACGCGGATACGGCCGCAAAGTACTGGCCGCCGGTGTCGCGCATCGACAATGTCGCCGGCGACCGTAACCTTGTCTGCTCCTGCCCGCCGCTTTCGGATTATCTGGGCGCGGCCGAATAAATCACGCGGAGCGCAAGGCCGGCCTGACCGGCTCGGCCTTGCCCATTCTCTTGCCGTTGACGACGCAGTTGCGGCCGGCGCGCTTGGCGGCATAGAGCGCGGCGTCCGCCTCGGCCAGCACGTCATTCAGGCTGCTGCCGCCTGCCTCGCCAAAGCCGATGCCGCCGCTGACCGTGCTGCGTAACGGACCGTGCTGGGTGGCAACGATCTCGGTGCCGAAGGCAACACCGATCTTGCTGGCGAGATCATGTGCCCGCGCTTCCGTCATGCGTGTCATGACGATCGCGAACTCCTCGCCACCCAGGCGGAAGGCGTCCACGCCGGTCCTGGCATATTTCCTGATGACGGCGGCGAACCGGCACAGAACCTGGTCGCCGACCGGGTGGCCGTAAACGTCGTTCGTCTTCTTGAAGTGATCGAGATCGAACATGGCGATAGCCATGAACGGACCGAACGTCCGCTCGCCATAGAGGGATGTCAGCCCCCGACGGTTCATCAGTCCGGTCAATGGATCGGTCATGGTTTCGGCCTTCAGCTCGATCTGCGCCTGCAGATGGTGAAGAGAGAGCGTCAACGCACCAAGACCGGTCATGCACGCCACCGCCACGACGGAATTCAGCCGCTCGGCCCAATTGTCGGGCGCCACTGCGAGCGTCCATTGCCCGTTGGCCAGAAGAACCACGCCGCAAAGGGCAAACGATACCGCGCAGCTGCCGCTCAAGAAGGAAACCACCAGCAGGATCCGTCGATCGTGGCTGCCGTTTACCCAGAACATCACGCCTATCGCCGAGAGCAGCGGCGTTACCGTCGCATAGGTGACGATGAAACCGATGCCATCAAGGCCGAGGAACGTCACGGCCGCGCAAACGGACATGGCGGCAAGCGTCGGCACCACGGCACGCCTGTGGTCCGGCACGCCAAGATACTGCATTGCCGAAACGCATATGATCAGGAAGCCGAGATTGAGCAAGGCGAGTGCGATCTGGCAGAGCGCCGGATCGGGCTCCCTCGTGTACCGCCAGAACACGATCACATGCGCGACCAGCACGAGGATGCCGCATGCCACCGTCAGCACGAAACGAGCCCGCGGCGCGGTAAACCAGATCGCGAACATGGTGACGGCCAGGCAGGTGCCCGACAGCGCGGCCGCAAGCAGAAGCGAACTGAAATCCAGCATATCGGGCGGGGGCCTCTTGAGCGTCGGCGTTTGCCTGGCATTCTAGGCCAGCGGCAACCCTCAGATACGGTTTTCAGCCGATCGTCCGACCCAAGCTGCGGTTAGGGTTTACAAAGCGTCGATACAAGCTGCCCGAAACCGCGCCGATGGCCGGCGCGAGGATTGACAGGCATCACCCCTTGTTCAGAAGCGCGAGATTGGCGTTGACGACCGTGGGGTCGGCCATGCCGGCCCTGGCTTCCAGCAGCAATGCCTTGGCCTTTTTCTTGTTGCCGCGCAGCAACTGCGAGTAGCCCATATTGTTGACGACCTGCGGCTTGCGGCCGGCGACCTTCAGCAGCTGGTCATAGGCGCGGTCGGCAAAATCGAAACGGCCGAGTTCATCATAGGAAGCGGCGAGCCCCATCCAGGCCTCGGCATTGTCGGCCTTCAGCTCGACCGCCTTGCGGAAATGCTGTTCGGCCAAGCCGTAATTGGCGTCGCGAAACTGCGCCTTGCCTTGCGCCAGGTCGGAAGCGCTGACGTCCTTGGCCCTCGGCGGGATCGCCGTGGTCTTGGTGGTGTCGACATTGTCGTTCGTCGTGCACCCGGTAACCATCAGGACGGCCGCCACCATGGCCGCCGCCGCGAATCTTGTCTGACGCATGCCCTGCCCCGTCGCCCGATTTGTCGGGTCGTTCTCTGGGAAAGACACTACAGCACAGCGATTAAGCTTCGGTGCCGAAATGCACCTAAGATTTGGTTTCCGCAGAACCGCCTATTAACCACCAGCGGCAGGCTTGAACACTTTGGGCTACCGCCGAAGTACAGGTTAGAAAAAGTCGCCCAGAAATGCCGCCACGGCGTCCGAGATGCCGACAACCTTGTTCGTCGCCTGACGGTAGAATTTGAAGTTGAGCTCGGTTTCCGGCCGGCCGTCATGCCAGTCCGTAAGACGTTTGAGTTCGTTGCGGCCCAGCGGCCGCCTGGCCAGCGCCGTGCGCTCGATGGCAAGGCTCACGCGTGGCGTCTGCCGGGCTACGCCGGGCGTGCGCGCGACCGCTTCGACCGACGTGACGACGCCGCGCGCGACAAGGCCCTGGCCGCCTTCGTTCTCGCTGGCGAACAGGAAAATCTCGTCGCCTTTGGTTATATGCTTGCCGCCATACATCGTCTTCTGCGCGGCAAATGCGAACGTCTTCGCCCTGATATCGGTGATTTCGGCCTTGATCGCGAATGCCATGAGCGCAGTCTATTTGAACGATACCCGCATCGAAAGGCGGCATCGCCGGCAACCGTCAATAATGTCCGCTGGTCATTTTGACGATGATCGGAATGATCGCGATCATCAGCACCACCGGCAGGATGCACACGGTCACCGGTATCGACATCTTGGCCGGCAGGGCATGCGCCTTCTCCTCCGCCAGCGACATGCGCTTGTGGCGCATTTCGTCGGAGAAGACCCGCAGCGCGCCCGACAGGCTGGTGCCGAGTTCCTTCGACTGCTGCAAGAGCGTGGCGAAGGAGCGTACCTCGTCGAGGCTGAGGCGATCGGCGAGCGCCTTCAGAGCGTCGTCCAGGCTGCGCCCGGCCCGCAATTCCAACGACACCAGTTGCAGGTTCTGGCTGAGCGAAGGGTAGGTCTTGGCGAGTTCCTTCGAAACCCGCTCGATACCGGCCTCCATGCTCATTCCCGCATCCGAGCAGACGATCATCAGATCCATGAAGTCGGGAAAGCCATTGCGGTATTCGCGCATCTTTTCCCGCGTCTTCTGTGTCAGCACGAGGCTGGGCAGGAAGTAGCCGGCCACGCCCGAAAGGATCACGAACGCCCAGCGGCTGGTCATGGTGGCGTCGGCACTGGCCATCCAGCGATTGACGATAAAGGCGCTCATCGCGGCGCCGATCAGCATCGAGAACCTGATGATGAAGAACATGCCGACGGCGCGCGGCTCCATGTAGCCGGCCTGGATGAGCTTCATGCGCAGCCGCGCGACGTTTTCGGGATCGCTCTTGGCGTAGAACTCCTGCGCCCGCTTCACCGCCTTCTCGCGCACGACATCGGTGTTCTTCTTCTGCACCGGCTCGGCTTTGGCCGCCGCCGGACTGGCATCGACCTTAAGCCGGCGCTTCACGTCGTTACGGTCTCCCTTCGCCACAACCATGGGCCACGCGACCGCGGCGCTGCCCAGGGCCAGCAGCAGGATGGCCACCGGCATCAGCGAGGTGGGCGCGAGCGAGGCAAGGAATTCGATGAAGCCCTGCATCTCAGAACCTGAAGTTCGACATCTTGAACATCATGAGATTGCCCAGCATCAGCCAGGTGACCGAGCCGCCGATCAGGTACCAGGTCTTGGGTTCGCCCCAGACGTCGCGGTAGAAGCCAGGCATCAGCGCCATGATGCCGGCAAAAAGCAGCGCCGGTATCGCCGTCAGGATGTAGGCCGACATGCGGCCTTCCGTGGAAATGGCGCGCACCTTGCGGCGTAGCTTGCCGCGCTCGCGGATCGTCAGCGCCAGGCCGTCGAGAATCTCGCGCAGGTTGCCGCCTGAACTCGACTGGATCGAGACCGCGGTGACGAACAGCGGCAGATCCTCATGGCCGACCCTGTCGAACAGCGAATTCAACGCCGAAACCAGATCGGAGCCATAAGTCACCTCGTCGGCGATGACACCGAATTCGGTGCCGATCGGATCCGGCATCTCGCGCGACACCATGGCGATGGCCACCGGCACGGGGTGACCGGCCTTGAGGCCGCGCGTGATCAATTCCAGCGCCTCCGGCAGCTGCGCGCCGAAACGCTTGTGCCGACGCTTGCGCATGAAGCGCATCGTCATCACCGGAACCAGCGGTACGAGCACGAGAAACAGGATAAGGGCCATCAGCAGCGGCAGGCCGTACCAAACGGCGACGAGCGCCATGGCCATCGCCACAGCCGTGGTGATCATCAGGAACTTAGACAGCGGCATGATCATGCCGGACTGCGTGCGCAGCGCCCGGAACCGGTCCGGCGAGAACAGCGAGGAACCGGCTTCGAGGCCGCGCTCCTTGCGCAACTGGATCAGCACCTGTTCCTGGCTGATCTTGTTTTCCTGAAGCTTCATGCGCCGGTTGATGGCGGTGCGCTTGTCAGTGCGGCCGGCATAGAGCAGGTAGCAGGCCTCGGCGATCATGATGCCGGTCAGCGCGGCTGCGGCATAGACGACATAGAGCGCACTGAACCCGTCGAACACGTGGCTACTCCTGCGGCCGGCCAGGTTCGAAATAGCGCCCGGGAAATTCGATGCCCATGGCGCGGAGGTCCTCGAGGAAGCGCGGCCGAATGCCGGTCGCCTCGAAGTAGCCGAGGATCCCGCCATCGGCATCCATACCGGTGCGCACGAAGCGGAAAATCTCCTGCATCTGGATGACGTCGCCCTCCATGCCGGTCACTTCGGCAACGCTGGTCACCTTGCGCTTGCCGTCGGAAAGGCGCGTCAGCTGGACGATGATGTCGATGGCGCTGGAAATCTGGCTGCGGATCGACTGCACCGTCATCGGCATGCCGGTCATGCCCAGCATCTGCTCGAGACGCGAAATCGCATCGCGCGGCGTGTTGGCGTGGATGGTCGCCATCGACCCTTCATGGCCGGTGTTCATGGCCTGCAGCATGTCGAAGGCTTCCTCGCCGCGGCACTCGCCGAGGATGACGCGGTCGGGACGCATGCGCAGCGCGTTCTTGACCAGGTCGCGCTGCTTCAACTCGCCATGGCCCTCGATATTGGCGGGACGCGTTTCCATGCGCGCCACATGCGGCTGCTGGAGCTGAAGTTCGGCAGCGTCCTCGATGGTGATCAGCCGCTCGTCTTCCGGAATGAAGGCCGACAGCGCGTTCAGCATCGTCGTCTTGCCGGTGCCGGTGCCGCCCGAAATGATCGTCGTCTTGCGGGCATGGACGGCGGCGGCCAGCACTTCGGCCATGTTCTGGGTGATGGCGCCGAATTCGACCAACCTGTGCAGGCCAAGCTTGTTCTTGGAGAATTTTCGGATCGACACCAGCGGCCCATCGACGGCAACCGGGCGGATGGCGGCGTTGAAGCGCGAGCCATCCAGCATGCGCGCGTCGACCATGGGCTGCGATTCATCGACGCGGCGGCCCACGGCGGCGACGATCTTGTTGATGATGCGCAGCAGATGCGCCTCATCCTTGAACGGGATGTGGACCTGCTGCAGCTTGCCCTTCTTTTCGATGAAACAGTTCTGATGGCCGTTGATCAGGATGTCGTTGATGTCGGGATCCTTAAGCAGCGGCTCGAGCGGACCAAGGCCGACCATCTCGTCAACGATATCGTCGACGAGCGCGTCGAGCTCGGCGGTGTTGATCGCCATCCGCTCCTGGCGGGTCTTTTCCGACACGAAGTCATGGACCTGGCGGCGCATCTCATCGCGAGGCAAACGCTCCAGCGCGACGAGGTTGATCTCCTCCAGCAACATGCGGTGGATACGCACGCGGGCGTCGAGCACCTTGTTGGCGTTCTTGGCCGGCGCGATCTCGGCTTTTGCCGGGGAAGACTTGCGGCTGGTCGGGATGATCACCGCATGATGCGCGACCGGCGTCGATTCCACGGGTCGTTGCGGTCGGGTGTCCCGGTTCTGCAGGGTGGAGAAGCGGCTGCTCATCCGGCTTTCCTCTTGAGCAGGCCCTTGCCGAGGCTGAACAGGGATCTCGACTTGCCGCCGGTCGCGACGGCTTCTTCGGGCAGGATGATCTTCTTCAGGTCGTTGACGACATTGGCGTTGGCATCGATCTCGTGCAGCGGCACACCGCGATCGACCGCCTCGCGCACCAGCCTGTAATTGTTGGCGATGCCGCCGACAAAATGCTCGCCGAGGATTTCCTGGACGTCCGCCTGCTTGATGCCATTGTCGAACATCTTCTGCTCGAACCGGTTGACGATGACGTTCGGCTTCACTTCCTTGCCCGCGGTCTCGTAGACCGCCTGGATCAGCCTTTGCGTGTGGCGCAGGCAAGGCACCGTCATTTCGGCGACGATGTAGAGCTTGTTGGACCCGAGCAGCACGGTCTCCGTCCACGGAAACCAGGTGCGCGGCATATCGATGACGACATTGTCGAAATAGGCCGAGACGAGATCCAGCATGCGCACCACGACATCGGTCTTGAAGGAGCGCATTTCGGCCGGATGGGTCGGCGCCGCCAGCACGCAAAGGCCGCTCGCATGCTTGGACAGCATCACGTCAAGCAGTTGCCGGTCGAGGCGTTCCGGCTGGTTCTCGATCTCGGTGATGTCGAAACGCGGCTCGAGGTCGAGATATTCGGCGCAGGCGCCCTGCTGGAAATTGAGATCAACCACGCAGGTCGAGGCGCCGCGCGTCACCGAGTGATGCAGCTGGAACGCGGTTTGCAGCGCCAGTGTCGTGGTGCCGACGCCGCCGGCGGCCGGCATGAAGGTGTAGATCTGCGATTCGGTGTTTTCCTCGCGGCCCGGTCCTTGCAGGGCGCGCACGACAGAGCGCACCAGATCGGCGGTGGTGATCGGCTTGACCAGGAAGTCGGCGACCTTGAGCTGCACCAGGATGCGCACGGCGGCAGCGTTGAACTCCTGGGTGACGACGACGACCGGCGCCTTGCCTTCCAGCCGGCGCATGATGCGCTGCAGCGATTCGATCTCCTCCAGCCGCGCCGCGTCCATGTCGACGATGATGACGCCGAACTCGGCTTCCTGGATCTCACCGCGCAGTTCGGTGACGTTTTTCTCCACAGTCGAAAGCTGGATGATCTCGGAAGCGGCGAAAGCCGTCCGCGTGTCCTGCACGAAGGTCCTGTCCGTCGAAACGAGCAGGATTTTCCTTGTCTTGATGCCGTTTGCCATTTTGCCAGCCTGTTGACGCAGTCGTCCCTTGGATCAGTCGGAGGTGGTCGACTGCGATGCCTTCGAAGCGGCGGCCTGATCCGCGGTAACAGGCGCCGCCGCGGGACGCTTGGCTGGCACCAGGAGCCTGGTGTTCTGGACGCCGTATTTCCAGGGATCGACCATCTGCATGGCGGTGTTGGCGGCCTGGGCGTTACCGACACCCGTGGTCACCCCTTCGCTGCGTACATAATCGTCGCTGGTGCAGCCCCCGGCGAGACCGGCAAGAAGCAGGGCGAGGCTCGATCTCAAGACCAGACGCATGGCTCTCAATCCTTCGGCAGGTCGAGGAAATGTCCGACCGTGGTGGCGGGCGCGGTCCGTGCGGTGCCGCCGTCGGCCAGCGCAAGCGCCCGACCAGCGTCCGGCGCCTTCACTTCCTCGGTGTTGTTGAGGAAATAGTCGGCATTGCTGGCCGGCTGCGTGCCATCGGTCGGCTCAACCATTTTTTTCGACGGATCGACCGGCTTGACCAGATAGGGTGTCACGAGGATGACCAAGTCGGTCTCGCGCCGCTGGTAGGATTTCGACGAGAACAGCGACCCGAGCACCGGCATCTTGCCGAGGCCCGGAATGCGCGACGTGGTGATGTCGTTCTGCGACTGCAGCAGCCCCGCGATCATGAAGCTCTGGCCATTCTTCAGATCGACCGAGGTCTTGGCGCGACGAACGGTAAAGCCCGGCACCGAAATGTTGCCGATGTTGTAGGACGCCGACGCGTCGATCGAAGAGACTTCCGGCGCGATGTCGAGACTGACCAGCCCGTCCTTGAGTACGGTCGGCGTGAAGTCCAGGCTGACGCCGTACTTCTTGTAGGTGACGGAGATTTTGCCGTTGTCCTCCGAGACCGGGATCGGGAATTCGCCGCCGGCGAGGAAGCTTGCCGTCTCGCCGGAGCGGGCGATCAGGTTGGGTTCGGCCAGCATCCGGGCCAGGCCGCGCTCCTCCAGCGCTTTGACGGCGATATCGATGGACACGCCGTTCGACAGCAGGCTGCCGATGATCTCGCCCGTACCCGCCGTCGGCACCGACGCTCCATCCGGGCTCAGCACCACGCTACGCCCGCCGATGCCGTAGGCGAAATTGGCGCTGTACTTGGCGCCCAGATCCTGCCCTGCCTGACGGTTGATCTCGACGAAGCGGACATTGAGCTGGACCTGCTGCGACGACGAGATGTTGACCGAGTTGATCACGTCCTCCTTGCCGGAGAAGCGCGTGGCGATCTGATTGGCCTTTTCGGCGGCAACCGCATCATCGGCCTCGCCCGACAGCACGACGCGGCCATTGGCCGAGCCGACCTTGATCTTGGCGTCCGGCACGCTGGCGCGGATGGTGCTTGCCAACTGGTCGGTGTCGAGCGTCACCTCGATGTCGACAGTGCCGACAAGCTGCTTCTTGTCGTCGAACAGCGCGATACCGGTCGTGCCGAGATTGTTGCCCAGCACATAGAAGGATTTGTCGGTCAGCGGGTTGACGTTGGCGATCTCCGGATCGCCGATGACGATCTGGTAGAAGGCCGCGCTGGTCACGATCGTCTTGGGCTTGCCCTTGGCGACCTTGATCGATGCATTCTTGGTCGCCGAGACATAGACGACGTCATTGTCCGCCCTGGCTACGCCGGGCAACGTGAGCACGCCGCCTACGGCCAATGAAGCCGCTATCGCCAGAGCGCCCAGGGGGCGCAGCCAGCCTGTCATTCGATATTGGGTACGCATCAGCATTGTCCCGTCCCGCCCGGTCCCCACCGGCCTTTATTTCTGGTCCCGCGCAGGAACCTGGTATTCCTCAGCCTGCGTGCCGCGCGTCACGATGACTGTCTTGAACTTCGGCTTCTCCGGCTCCTTGGTGATCGCATCGAACAGCGAGCCGGCCGCGGCCTGGGCCTTGGACGCCACCGATCCGCCGAAGGAGGAGATGGTAGTGACGCCATCCTTGCCGTCGCCACCTTCGCCGGCCGAACGAAGCGACAGCGAGAGTGTGCCGACGGTGCGGGCCAGCGCCACTTTCTGCGCGCCTTCGGTCGTCACCTCGATGGTCACGGAATTGGCGACCTGCGGCGTGGTCTGGCGCACGTCGGCGCCCTGCCCGACGGTCAGCACCCTTGCGTCGGCGACGACGATTTCGGAGGTGATGGTCGACCCGGCCGCCCCTTGGGCGTTCTTGGCCACTTCCTGGATTTCACCGGCATCGCGCGTCAGCATGACATCGACCCGATCACCCGGCGTGACGAAGCCGCCGACGCCGGCAATCTCGTCGGTGCGGATGGTGACCGCGCGCATCCCGGGGGACAGCATGTTGGAGAGCGTCGCGCGGCCGTTCGGCCCCGAGAGCTTGGTGAGCAGCACCGGCTCGTTGACATCGATCGGCGACAGCACCACGCGGTTGCCGTCGCCAAGCAACGCGTCGACGGTGGCAAAGGCGCCCTGCGGCAGGGAATCCTGCGGCCAGGGAATTTCGCTGAGCTTGGCGCGGTCGAGTTCCATGCCGTAACGCAACGGCGCGTTCGCCACGACGATGGTCTTGAACTCTACCTTTGGCGGCGCCGGAGCGGCGATCGACGCCGTCCTCTCTTCGCCGTTGGCCCTGGCCTGGCTCTTGACCCAGAAATCCGCGGCAAAGATCGAGATCGCGCCGAAAACGGCGGCGATGCCGATCATCGTTATGGCCTTGCCCCTCACGCCGAAACCCCTGATGCCCGTAATTTCTTGTTATGTGAGGCTCACGCTAGGCCGGTTTGTTAAAGAATCAGGAATCCAGAAGGCCGACGGCGGACCTATTTCCGCCCGCTTGGTTATCGAATGGTTTTAGGATAAGAGGGGCTAAATCCCCGAACGTAACAGGAACCTCCGTCGCTTGGCGCTGAAAAGCGTGGCAGTATCGGCGGGTGATTCGCAGCACCGGACCCTATGGCAGGCATGGACGACAACAACGATCTCTTCGGCAATATGGACAAGCAGCCGCAGCCCGTTCGCACCCCGGCGCGCCCTGCCGATCCGCTGGTCCAGGCGGCGGCCAAACGCCCCGCCGCGAGCCGTGACGGCTCCGAAGGCTACAGTGCCGCCGACATCGAGGTGCTGGAAGGCCTGGAGCCGGTGCGCCGGCGGCCGGGCATGTATATCGGCGGCACCGACGACAAGGCCATGCACCACCTGTTCGCCGAGGTCATCGACAATTCGATGGACGAGGCGGTTGCCGGCCACGCCACCTTCATCGATGTCGAGCTGTCGGCCGACGGCTTCCTGACCGTCACCGACAATGGCCGCGGCATCCCGGTCGATCCGCACCCGAAGTTCAAGAAGCCGGCGCTCGAAGTGATCATGACGACGCTGCATTCGGGCGGCAAATTCGATTCCAAGGTCTATGAAACGTCGGGCGGTCTGCACGGCGTCGGCGTCTCCGTCGTCAACGCGTTGTCCGACCATCTCGAGGTCGAAGTGGCGCGCGGCCGCCAGCTCTACCGCCAGCGCTTTTCGCGCGGCATACCGGTGAGCGGCCTGGAGCATCTTGGCGAGGTGCATAATCGCCGCGGCACAAGGACCCGCTTCCACCCCGACGAGCAGATTTTCGGCAAGGGCGCAGCCTTCGAACCGGCGCGGCTCTATCGCATGACGCGTTCGAAGGCCTATCTGTTCGGCGGCGTCGAAATCCGCTGGACCTGCGATCCATCGCTGATCAAGGACAAAGATCCGACGCCGGCCAAGGCCGAGTTCCATTTCCCGGGCGGCCTGAAGGATTATCTGAAAGCCACGCTGGGCGACGAGTTCCAGGTCACGCGCGAGGTGTTCGCCGGCAAGAGCGACAAGCAGGGCGGCCATGGCTCGCTCGAATGGGCGGTCACCTGGTTCGGCGGCGACGGCTTCATCAATTCCTACTGCAACACCATCCCGACCGGAGAAGGCGGCACGCATGAGGCCGGGTTCCGCAACGTGCTGACGCGCGGCCTGCGCGCCTATGCCGAACTGGTGGGCAACAAGCGCGCCTCGATCGTCACCTCGGAAGACGTGATGATCTCGGCCGCCGGCATGCTGTCGGTGTTCATCCGCGAACCGGAATTCGTCGGCCAGACCAAGGACAGGCTGGCGACCATCGAGGCGATGCGCATCGTCGAGACCGCGATCCGCGATCCATTCGACCACTGGCTGGCCGACAACCCGCAAGAGGCCTCGAAGCTGCTCGAATGGGTGATCGCGCGCGCCGATGAGCGCGTGCGCCGCCGCCAGGAGAAGGAAGTCTCGCGCAAGAGCGCGGTGCGCAAGCTGCGCCTGCCGGGCAAGCTCGCGGACTGCACGCAGAATGCCGCGGCCGGGGCCGAGCTCTTCATCGTCGAAGGCGACTCGGCCGGCGGCTCGGCCAAGCAGGCGCGCGACCGCGCCAGCCAGGCGGTGCTGCCGCTGCGCGGCAAGATCCTCAACGTCGCCAGCGCCGGCAACGACAAGCTGGCCGCCAATCAGCAGATATCAGACCTGATCCAGGCGCTCGGCTGCGGCACTAGATCGAAGTACCGCGACGAGGATCTGCGCTACGACCGCGTGATCATCATGACCGACGCCGACGTCGACGGCGCCCACATCGCTTCGCTACTGATCACCTTCTTCTATCAGGAGATGCCGGGCCTGGTCCGTGGCGGCCATCTCTATATGGCGGTGCCGCCGCTCTATTCGATCCGGCAGGGCGGCAAGGTCGGCTATGCCCGTGACGATGCGCACAAGGACGAACTTCTGCGCACCGAGTTCACCGGGCGCGGCAAGGTCGAGATCGGCCGTTTCAAGGGCCTGGGCGAAATGATGGCCTCGCAGCTCAAGGAAACCACCATGGATCCGAGGAAGCGCACATTGCTCAGGGTCGATGTGATCGACGCCGAGGCCGCGACCAAGGACGCGGTCGACGCGCTGATGGGCACCAAGCCGGAAGCCCGCTTCCGCTTCATCCAGGAACGCGCCGAATTCGCCGAGACGGAAGTGCTGGATATCTAGCCGCCTGCCGGTCCATAACAAGCTCAACCCCGCGGAGACGAGCATGTGACCGGCGCACGGCTGAAAGCCTATTTCGAGACCAGCCTGGCCGGGTTGACGCAACCGACGCGCTCAGACTGGATTTTCGCCCTGCGAACCGTTTCGGCCGGCCTGATCGCATTGCTGGTTGCCTACGCGCTGAAGCTCGACCATCCGCAGTGGGCGATGATGACGGTGTTCATCGTCGCCCAGCCCGTTGCCGGCATGGTGCTGGCGAAAGGCTTCTACCGGCTGCTTGGCACGCTTGCCGGCGGCGTCGCGGCGATCGGCATCACAACGGTTTTCGGCACCAGTCCATGGGTGCTGGTGACGGTGCTTGCGATCTGGATCGGCATCTGCACCTTCGTCTCGTCACTGCTGCGCAATCCGGAAGCCTATGGCGCCGCGCTTGCCGGCTATACCGCGATGATCATCGGCCTGCCCGCCTTCGGCCAACCCCATCTGGTGGTCGACCTCGCGGTCGCGCGCTGCGCCGAGATCGTGCTGGGCATCGTGTGCGCCGGGCTGACCAGCCGGCTGATCCTACCCAAGCTTGCCAGCGACGCCATCATCTCGCGGCTGAAACGCTGCATCATCGATCTCGCCACCTACGCCGGCGGCGCGTTTTCGGGCGGCGATCGGGCGACGCTCATCGGCCTGCACCGCAAGCTTGTCGCCGACACCCAGACACTTGGCGAGATGCGCGCCTATGCCCGGCTCGAGGCACCAAGCTTCGCGCCGCGCTCCCACCCGGTGAGGCGCACCATCGGCCAGCTTCTTTCCGCCCTGTCGGCAGCGCGCGCGCTCTATTCCCATGCCGCCCCAAAGAACGCCGCGCTCATTCCGGTGCGCAGCGAATTGCACATACTGGTCAGTGAATTGGCGGCCAAACCGGGTGCATTGGATGACACAGCGCCCTGGGTGGAACGGCTTGATGCGATCGCGGCCAAGGCCAGGCAATTGCCCGATGCCGCCGCCGACCAAGGCGACGACAGGGTCGGCACCATCACCCGCCTGACCATCGCCGCCGATTTCGCCGAGGCGCTCAAACAGGTGCTGCGCGGTCTGGATGCCTTGCGCGCGCCGGCCACACGCCGCCCAGGCCCCGGCAGCCGGCAACCCGCGCTGGTGGTGCATCGCGACTATCCCGGCGCCACCCGCAATGCCATCCGCGCCGCCCTTGCCACGCTGCTGGTCGCCGCCTTCTGGCTGACGACGAAATGGTCGGAAGCAGCCGGCACCGTCATTCTCGTCGCCGTCGTGTCGAGCCTGTTCGCCGCGCGCCCCGACCCAGTGCAGGTGTCCTGGGGATTCTTCAAGGGAACGTTGATCGCCCTGCCCTTTGCCTTTCTCGTCGGGCAGATCGCGCTTCCCGCTCTGCCCGGCTTCGGCTGGTTCATGCTTTTTGTCGTGCCCATCATGGTGCCGGCTGCCCTTGCCATGGCAAATCCTCGCTATGTCGGCGTGGCGACGGCCTTCGCCATCAACTTCCTCGCTTTCCTCAGCCCGCATCAGGCGATGACCTACGCGCCAGGCCCGTTCTTCGCCGGCTCGGCATCGATCCTGGTCGGCATCCTGCTGGCGATCGGCGTGTTCATCGTCGTGTTGCCAGCCGATCCCTGGCTCGCGGCCAACCGCATCGTGCGCGCCATGCGCGAGGACCTGGCGCGGCTTTGCCTGCATGAGCGTGTGCCCAGGCGTTCGGCCTTCGAGAGCCTGGCCTATGACCGGGTCAACCAGTTGATGCCGCTGGTGCAGAATTCAGGCCGAACCGGCGAAGCGGTTCTGGGCGGCGGCGTCGCCGCCGTCACGGTCGGCCTGGAGATCCTGCGGTTGCGCGGTGCGAGCCTGAACCATGCCATCCCGTCCGAAACGGCGCTTTCGGTCGCCAATTTCCTGAGAGGGCTGGCGCGCGAATTGCTGTTTCGAGCCCCCGGCGACCCTCAGACTGCGACCATCGCCGTCGCCCGACAGTATGCGGCCAGCATAGCCCAGCGAAACGCCACGGGCGATATGTTGCAGATCGCGGCCTCGCTGCGCATCATCGCCGCGGCAATGGAGGATTTTCCGGATTTTTTTGCAAAAGATCGGGGTTAGGCTGGACATTTCGCCAGATCAATCAACGGCATCGAGTGACAAGTTTCTATGGATAAAAATACTCCGTAGAATCCGTCGGCCGAGACGCAATTCCATCGGGATGTTTCTGGCCATACATCGATTTTGATTCAAGCAATACGATCACAAAAATCACGTTGCTGAAAATATAAATACATAAAGAGTAACATTCATTATTTTCTCTGTTTTTTGCTAAAATGACATACATCTCCATCGACGTGACCAAGATTCCGGCCTATCGTTCAACGGTCGCTGGGGGCGCGGCCCACAGAATAGATGGGTCTGTGAAAGGGGCGGAAAATGCGAATTTATACAGTGCTACTCGCACTATTTGGAATAGCCATTGCCACCGGCCTCGCGCAGGGAGCTTCAATCGCCAAATTACCTCGAGACGCCAAACAGGACGTCGCCAACATTGTCGAAACGCCAAAGAAAGTTGTCAAACGCGAGTCTGACAACACCTATCGGGTCGACTTTAAATGCGAACCAAGAAAACCACTCGCCGGAGAGACTACGATCGGCCTTTTCTTCAGGAGCACAACCATTGCCACTCAAACTATTATCGTATCAACGTCACTACCAGCGTTAAAGGCAGACGGAAAAAGCGTTGATCTTCCCGCTGCCGCTGACATTAAAATCGCCGTTCCGATATACTCCGTCAACAGTCTGTCCTCTGTAAACAACACTAAATGCGATAATTCATTCTACATAGCAGGCGCGGCAGATCTGTCCTTGGTTTCGATAGTAACCCTCGGGAAGTCAGATTCCCCGTCTGCGTTCTATAAGACACTTATGGCTGGGATCGACATAATTCCTCCACTCTTTTCCCTCTTCTCTGGAGTTGACCTGCCCAAAAATGTCGCCGACACTCTAACCAAAGTAGACAGGCTCGACGCTCCCTACGGAGCGTTGCTAGCTACGCTGTCAACTGGCGCAAACCAAGCGATATCGCGTCCACTCCGCGTCGGCAGATATACTGTGCTCACAGCGTTCAGCAAAGTGACAGTCGACATTTACCCTATCGCGTCCATGGTTCTTGACGACCGCTTCCGTACAGACTTTTCCGCATCATTGAAGACCGCGGGCACCAGTATATCGGCCACGGACGATCCTGACGCAACAAGGTCGAAAGTCGATGGTGCAGTTGACGATCTCGGTTTCCACAGCACCGCTGATCACGCCTTCGCGCTCTTCCTTCTGGCGCGGCGGGCCGGCCTCCACGACGAAGGGATGATGAAGACACTGGGCAAGGAGTATGCTGCGGCGATCGCGGAGTTCCCGCCGAAGATTCGGAAGCTTTTTAAGGGCATGGCAGCCATCAATGCCGATTCGGTGGCAGACGTGTTTTCAAGTGCGCCCGACAACGACTTGCCGGACGTGAAACAGCCTGCCCCGGACAGGGTTCAGAATGTGGCTTACCAAGTCATCGCCGTCCTCAGTGCCTATGGCCGGGCCGATCCAGAGCCCGCTACACCGCGCGCTACTCTAGTCAAGGCGCTGGCGCCGACCGGGTTGATCCATGACTTGACGACGGCCAATCTTCTACAGGAAGGGAGCAAAGTCGTACCGGCAGCAGACTTGGCCAAGACCTTACGTGCGCTGGGTTTTCGCCGCTTTGGTTGCCAGGTTCCGACGGATGACCAGACTATCAAGCGGAGCGTCGACGGAGCTGGATGGACGTTCCTTGCCTTCAAGGTTGAAGCCAAGGCAACTGCCGCAAAGGCGGCTGATGCCTATGCCATTCGTGTTCTCTTTGACAAATCAAAGGTTGCGGCTCTTCGAATATTCGATGACCCAAAGGCCTATGTGATCCCCGTTCTCGTCGCGCAAAGCTATAGTTGCGCGAGTTTGCAAATCAGCCCGCCTCCCAAGACCTGAAAGCCCTCTTGAGAAGGCGAGCGCAGATCATCACCTACATCCTGTCGTCTGCGGCACTGGGTCGCTATCGACGCCTTTACGCCGCGGCTATCGCCAGAGCATGGCCGCGCGCATTCTCGCGCAGTGCATCGAGATGGATCGACTTGACCAGGGCGGCGAGGTCGCCTTCGGCGGATTGCCCACCCAATTCCTTCAGCATCAGCCACGTGACTTCCTGCACGCCAGCGACGCGCTTGCCATTGGCAACCTCGCGCCAGATCTTCAGCGCCCGCAGGATGATCGCATGCGTTCCGGCAGCCAGGCCCGCATTGCGAAACAGCGCCTGCAGGGCAACGTCGTGTCCGCCGGCCAGCAGCGCCCGCACCCGCTGTTCCGACTGCTGACCGAGCACGACCAGCGTGGAGCCGAAGAAATCCACTTTGCCATGCGCGATGGTGCGGATGAGGAAGCTCGCGGTGAGATCGCCGCGCAGCCTCAGATGCTCGATCAGTGCGGCATGTTCTTCCTGGCGCGTGCCCTCAATGAGGGTCACCGATGCCTTGATGCAGGCATCGCGCATGACGCGTTCGGCGCGCGCGGCGCCCATGAGCGCCATCACCAGCGGCGAGGTCTTCAATGTCTCGCCAAGCTTTACCAGCAGCATATGGCGGCAGTCGGCAGGCAGCCTGACATCGGATATCAGCGCCTCGCGCACCAGCGGCAAGTGCCCATGCCGTTCGGCCATGCGGCGGAAACTCAGGGAAGCGATGTCGGCCCCGCTGTTGCCGAGCAGCACGGCGCAGGCTTCGGCCTCGCCGATCTCGGCGATGGCCGCCGAAAGCGCCATCGAGACGAGCGGGCGGTCGGCGATCAGCTTCTGCGTCGCCTTCTGGCTTGCCGCGACGCGATTGATCAGGTCGGCGTCGGTAAGCAGCGGCGAGCGCGCCAGAACGACACCGGCGACTTCCGGCTGGTCGGCGGCGAGCGCGCTGATGATCTGCAAGGGCGCGTGGTGGCTCATCGACAGCGCTTCGGCCATTGCCAGACGCACTTTCGACGAGGCGTCGTCCAGGAGCAGCGTCAATGCCGCTTCGGCGGCGCAGCGGTCCTCGAACGGCAGTTCGGAATTGACATAGGCCCGGGCCAGCGCGTTGGCCGCGGCGGCGCGCTCCGAGACCCTGGCCGTGTAGATCCATTTCAGGAAATGCGAAACAACAACCATGCCTGTCTGCTTATGCCCCTTGCCGGATGGTTTCCGGCCCCGGTGATGACGGTAGGCAGAAATGGTTTACGAACGGTTCACCATGTTCATTAACTGGCTTGCGAGCCAGGTTTGCAACGCCTATCAACCGTCAACCAGCGGAGGAGAGACAGACATGGCAGGGCTATATCTCGAGGAATTCGTCGTCGGCCATGTCTTCCAGCATACGCTGCGCAAGACCGTGACCGAGAGCGACAACATGCTGTTTTCGGTGATGACGCTGAACCCGCAGCCATTGCACATCGACTTCGATTTCGCCGCCAAGAGCGAATGGGGCAAGCCACTGGTCAACTCGCTGTTCACGCTGGGGCTGATGATCGGCATCTCGGTCAACGACATCACCGTCGGCACGACGGTGGCCAATCTCGGCATGAAGGAAACCGTGTTTCCACACCCGGTGTTCCACGGCGACACCGTCAGGATCGAAACAACCGTTGTCTCGGTACGGGAGTCCAAATCGAAGCCCGATCGCGGCATCGTCGAGTTCGAGCACCGCGCCTATAACCAGAACGACGTTCTCGTCGCCAAATGCACGAGGCAGGCGATGATGCTGAAGAAGGCTGCCTGATGCGTTCGTTGCTGTTTGTTCCCGGCGATTCCGAGCGAAAGCTGGAGAAAGGTTTTGCCGCCGGCGCCGACGTGGTGATCGTCGATCTCGAGGACTCCGTGGCCCCGCAGAACAAGGCAGCCGCGCGCGACATCGCGGCGCGCTTCATCGTTGAACGCCGCGGCCAAACGCGTTCGGCTATTTATGTCAGGGTCAACGATCTTTCGACCGGGCTTACGGACAATGACCTCGCCGCTCTCGTTCCGGCGAAGCCGGACGGGATCATGCTGCCGAAATCCAACAGCGGCCAGGATGTCCAGCAGCTTGCCGCGAAGTTGAGGGTGCGCGAGGCCGAAAACGGCCTGGCCGATGGCGTGACAAAAATCCTGCCGATCATCACTGAAACCCCGGCCGGTGTGCTTGCCGCTGCGACCTATGCCGGCACGAGTGCGCGGCTCGCCGGCCTCACCTGGGGCGCCGAAGACCTGTCCGCGGCGATCGGGGCACGCTCCGCCCGCGACGGGCAGGGTCGTTACACCGATGTCTTCCGCCTCGCCCGCACCATGACCATTCTCGCCGCCGGGGCGGCGGAGGTCGCGGCGATCGACACCGTGTTCCCCGGCTTCAGAGACATGGCCGCCTTTTCCGCCGAGTGCACCGAGGCCGAACGGGACGGTTTCACCGGCAAGATGGCGATCCACCCCGACCAGGTGCCGGTCATCAATGCAGCCTTCACGCCCTCATCCGAAGCCGTGCAACAGTCGGCGTCCATCGTCGCGGCGTTCAAGGCGGCGGGAAATCCCGGCGTCGTCGGCATCGACGGCAAGATGTACGACCGCCCGCATCTGCGGCTGGCGGAAAGGCTTTTGGCGCGCGCCAGGGTGGCGGGAGTTTTCGCCTAGACGCAAGGCGCGCTCAGCGCGGCCACTACGGCAAGGTTGGGCGAACGGCGAATTCGCCTAGCAGGGCGTTGTCGAAAAGTATCACTCGGCATAAGTGAGTCGTGAACCGCCCTTCAGGAGCGATCCATGAGCAGTTCTCAGATGGAGAAATATGTCTGGGCCTCGGTCCTATATTATACATTGGCCGTGGTCGCATCCGTGGCCACGGTGTCTATTGGAATCGTTGATGGCCTCTGGGGACTTGTTGCGTTATTCGGATACCTCGTACTGATTATATCTCTCAATGCATGGCGGCTCAGAAGGCATCCAAGAAGCGCCTATCAGCTAAACTCAGCCAAACAGTTGCCCGACAGATAATCATCAAGTTTGCGGGAAACGCTTCGCTATCTTCATAGCTGAGGTAATCCTCCGTGCGGGCCAGGCTCGTACGGCAGACGGGAATTAGCCTTCGAACACTACCAGACAAGCGGGATCAGACGGTAGCGGACATTGGATGCATAGTCCTCATAGCCGCGCAGGCCGGCGCGCAGCGTTTTCTCCTCGATGAAGGTGCGCATGGCCAGCAGAACGATGAACACGACCACCGATGCCAGCCCCCACCAAGAACCAAGCAGCAGTGCCGTCCCGGCGAAGAAGAGGATGGCGCCGGCATACATGGGATGGCGGACATAGGCGTAAGGGCCGGTGCTGATCACATGCTGCCCGCGCTCGTCCTGTATTTTCACGACGGGCGCGGCAAAGCTGTTCTCCAGCATCGTCAGGTAGCAGAGCCAGATGCCGACCAGCAGCACCAAAGCGCCGATGACCTGCACCCAGACGGGAACCGCCGACCAGCCGAAACGGAAGTCCAGTCCAATCAATGCCTGCCAGCCGAAGATGGCGAGCAGCAGCACCGACAGCAGCACCTTGTCGGCCGCCGTTTGATTCTTCTGGATGGGAGGGCTCAGCCGCTCCTTCATCAGGCCGGGATCGCGCCGCGACAGCGCCACGCCAAGGCTGAGGCTGAGCCCCACCATCAGGACCAGATAGGCCCATGCGGCTGGCCAGTGCAGTGTGCCGGCCGACAGAAAGAGCAAGGTGCCCATGAGGCCGAACCAGATGAACGTCTGAAGGATCAGTTTCGCGATCATGATCGACTTTCCACGATATGCCGCCGCCGGCATTGGCTGAATTAGACCACCGGTCTGTTATACCGACCATTGGTCTACAATTCAAGCGAGCCGCCGGAATGGCTGGACGAAAGCGGCCATCGCGTGCAGAAGGTTTCGTCATGCCCCGTGTGATCAAGCATCCGGAACTACGGCGAGAAGAACTTCTGGACCATGCCCAGGCGCTGTTCCTGACGCAGGGCTACGACCGGGCGAGCCTGAACGATGTCATAGCGTCCGCCGGCATCTCGAAGGGCGCCTTCTATCACTATTTTGCCTCCAAGGAGGCCCTGCTGGAGGCGTTGGCCGATCGTTTCGCGAAACAGGCGATGGCCGGTGTCCAGCACATATCGGGCGACCCCGGCCTCGATTCGCTTGGCCGCCTGAATAGCCTGCTCGCCCAGTCGCGGCGGGCCAAGATCGATACCGCGCCGGAGGCCTGGGCCCTTTTCGAGACGATATTCCGGCCAGAGAATCTGGTGCTTTTCCACCGCATCAACCTGGCAGCGAGCGCATCGTTTACACCCTTGCTGGTCAGGATCATCCGGCAAGGTGTCGAGGACGGCACCTTCAAGACCTTCGATCCGGAGGGTGTCGCCGACATCGTCATGCAGTTCGGCATGGCCACGCACGATGTCGTGGCCAAGGCGATAAACGGCGGCGATGCCGACATGGAGGTTGCGATTGAAGCCCTGGAAAGACGCGTCAGGCTCTACGAGATCGCTCTCGACCGCATACTCGGCCTCCCCGACGGAAGCATCCGGATCAGTGAAGCCGGTTATGTCAGGGCCGTCATGACCGCCCGGCGGCGACAAGACGCCGGCAAGATAGGATGACCAAGTCCGGACCCTAATCCTTGCCCCAGCGAGGCCGGCGCATCGAAAAGACCTCGTCGACGCTGGCATAGTCCATGTAGCCGAGGCGGGCGACGTTGCCGGCCTTGGTAATGTCGAACAGGCCGTCCTTCAGGAAGGCATCGTCGATATGCACCCCGACCACCTCGCCGGCGACGACGACGGCGCTGGTCGGCGCTCCGTCCAGTCCCTTGGGGCGAAAGACCTCCGTCACCCTGCATTCGAGTGCCGCGGGCGCCGCCGCCACGCGCGGCGGACGCACCAGACGCGACGGCGCCATGGCAAGGTCGGCATAGGTGAACTCGTTGATGCCGCGCGGCGCATTGACCGAGGTGTAGTTCATCTTCTCTGCAAGATCGCGGCTGACCAGATTGGCGACGAACTCGCCGGTTTCCAGCGCGAAGGAGGCACTATCCTTCTCGCCCTCCGAGGAAAACCAGACAATGAAGGGGCGCGTCGAAACGGCATTGAAGAAGGAGTACGGTGCGATGTTGATCTCGCCCGCCTTGTTCAATGTCGATATCCAGCCGATCGGGCGCGGCGCCACGATCGCTTTCGACGGATCGTGCGGCAGGCCATGCCCCTTGGACGGCTCGTAGAACATTCAGCCCGCCCAGGGCCCGGTATAATCGGCGTAGAGCTTGGCGGGATCGGGCCTCGGGCGTTCCGGCGCCGGCCCGGCGTAGGAGCCGATGTGAATGAAGCCGACGACGCGTTCCTGCGGCGCCAGCCCGAGTATCGCCCTGCCCTCCGCAACATCGGAATACCAGTTGCTGATCATGTTGGTGCCATAGCCCAGCGCATTGGCTGATATCATCAGGTTCATGGCCGCCATGCCGCCCGACAGGAACATTTCCCATTGCGGGATCTTCGGGCTCTCCTTCGGTACCGACACTACCCCGATCACCAGCGGCGCCCGCGAGAACCGCGCCAGCTCCTGGTTGCGGCGGCCTTCGGGCAACGGGCCTTCCCGCTGTTCGGCGAGTTCGGCCAGCTTCTTGCCGATCTCGACGCGGACATCACCGCGATAGAGGATGAAGCGCCAGGGTTCGAGCCGGCCATGATCAGGCACCCTTGTAGCGGCCGCGATCATCGTCGCGACATCGGCATCGCTCGGTGCCGGCTCCTTGAGTTCGGGAATCGGCGCGGAATTGCGGGTCAGCAGGAAGTCGATGATCGGCCACGCCATGGGCGCAAGTCTCCTAGACACTCGGTTTTGAGCTGAAGCGCACCATCGGGAATTCGGGCGGCTCGGGCAAAGGCGCGAAAGCGCCGGGCTGAAGAGACACGGATCGGACTCTTAAGCCTTGAAATTGCCACCGCCATGGGCTTCAACGCAAGACATGTTTGAGGGGCGCCTGCGTCTTTTCCTGGTCTGGCTCTGCACCATGCTGTTCATGGCGCCGACGGCCCTTGCGCTTGCGCAGGAAAAGGACGGTGTCGGCGACCTGAAACTTCCGGGCATATCGAGCTATGCGACGCCGAAGGGTGAGACCTCGCTGGCCATTGGCGGCGGTGGCGCGATCACGCTTTCCGCCCAATTGACCGACAAGGGCACCGATATCACCCGCGGCCTCGTCTGGCGCGTCTTCAAGCCGGAAGCCGTCAATGGCAAATTGCCGATGGTTGCCTCTGCCCATGGCGGGACGGCCGTTTTTCAGCTCGAACCCGGCAGCTACCTGGTTCATGCCTCCTATGGCCGCGCGGGCGCTACCAAGCGCATCACCGTCGGAAAGGACGCCAAACGCGAGAGCGTGGTGCTCGATGCCGGCGGCCTGAAGCTCGACGCGGTTCTCTCCGGCGGCGTGCGCATTCCGCCCAAGAAACTGCGTTTCTCGATCTATGAGGGCCACGCCGAGCCCAATGGCGACCGCGCGCTGATCATTCCCGATGTCGAGCCCAACAGTGTCGTGCGGCTCAACGCAGGCATCTACCACGTCGTCTCGACCTATGGCGCGGTCAACGCCGTCATCCGCTCCGACATTCGCGTCGAGGCCGGCAAGCTGACGGAAGCCACTGTCGAGCATCACGCAGCCGAAATCACGATGAAACTGGTGCGCGAGACCGGCGGCGAAGCGATCGCCGATACGTCGTGGTCGCTACTCAACGAATCCGGCGATCCGATCAAGGAAACCGTAGGCGCCTTCGCCTCCCTGGTGCTGGCCGAGGGCGATTATACGATTATCGCCAAGAACCGCGACCGCATCTACCAGAAGGATTTCACGGTGGTTGCCGGACAGAATCAGGAAATCGAGGTTCTGGCGACCGAAGCCGCCGCGATGGACCCCGAGGAAGGCGCGGATTAGGCGACCGTCACTCAGTTGAAATGATAGTTCAACCCGACACGCACGATCTGCTCGTGAAAGGCAGCCGATGAGGTGAAGATGATGGGAGTGTTCGAGACCGCATCGAAGGACCGATGGCCAAGATCGACGTAGAGATACTCAGCCTTGACACTCCAGTTTGGCGCCAACATTGTCTCCACACCGGCGCCCGCCGTCCAGCCGAATTTGACTTTTGACGACGTCTGGTCCGCACAAATAAACGCATCTGCCAGACAGCCTGACGTTATGTCAGCCGTATTGAAATTGAGACTGGTCTTGCCATACGCCAAACCGCCTGTGGCGTAGATCAGCCATTGCGGGTTGACCAGATAACCCGCGCGACCACGCACCGTCCCAAACCAGTCGATTTGCTTGCCCACTCCGGTCGCAGTTGTGTCGAAAAATTGGGGAGACCTAACCTCGGATAGGGACCCTTTTATGCCGGAAGCCTGCAGATCAGCCTCGAGACCAACAACCAGTCCTGATTGCAATTCCCAATTATAACCAACCTGACCACCGCCAATGACGCCTTGTGCTTTCGGCGACAACGACGTTGGGAAAAGACCTATGCCGGCAATAGCCGCGAGGAACCCGTCGAGAGCAGGGTCCGTTGATCTTTCTGACAGATCAACACCGCCCGAATCCCAACCATAGCCAACATTTGCGCCGAGGTAACTTCCGGTCCAAGACGGCGACGAGGCGTTGAAATCCGCCGCCACAGCGACATTGATTGCGATCCCACCGGCAACACCCAGGATCACACTCGCCAAGCCGAGGCTTTTTATGGTCTTCATCGACATTGCCCTTGCCCGCTCTATTCGTAGCAGGCGGCGCAACCAATGACTGTGTCCGCGAAGCAACTCGCGTCGTATATTTGGTGCCAGTCTTGCTCAGGCGGCCAGTTTGGTCCGCGCCGGAAGGAACGGAAGCCGGCGGCGCGGCAAGCTCGGCGCCAGATCGAAGACACCGCGATAGAGGCGGTCGAGCAAAGCCTTGCGGTCGCGTAGCGGTTCAAGCTCGCTCCAGGGCAGCACGTCGCCGACGCGCACATCGATTGCCTTGCCGGACAGCCGCGCGAATTCATGGATGAGCATCGAAAGGCGCAGTGTCAGCGAGGCCCTTCCCACGAATTTGGCCACGCGGCCGTCGCGCTCGGCCATGTTCATCGGCCCGCTGACCAGATGGAACAGCCTGCCATTCTGTCCGGAAAAATGCATCGGAATGACCGAGGCCTTGGCATCCTGGACGAGACGAGCCGGAAACATCTTCCACGGCAGATCGCGCGCCCGGCCAAAGCCTTTCGGCGCGGTCGCGACGCCGCCGGCCGGGAATACCACGATGGTGACGCCTTCCCTGAGCAGCCGCACCGCTTCATGGCGCACCGCCATGTTGTTCTTCAGCGCGTCCTTGGTCTCGGAGAAATCGATCGGCAGCGAATAGGGCTCCATCTCGCGGATCTTGAGCAGATCCTTGTGGATCATAACCCGGAACGGGCGCCCGAGCTGCTCCACCAGCGAAAGCACCGCAATACCGTCGCCGATGCCGAAGGGATGGTTGGCGACGATCACCAGCGGGGTATCGGGCAGGTTCTTCGGCGGCCACTGGTCGGCGGTTCGCACGCGCACGTCGATGAGGTCCAGCATGCGGCTGAAGATACGTTCGCCCGTCGGCACCACCTGACGGCGCCAGAAATCATAGAGCGCGGCAAAGCGATCGCGGCCGGACAGGCCCTCGATCGAATGGATGACCCAGCGCGTCAGCGCCGGCTGCCGCGGATTGGCGTAGGAAAGCTCGGGGAACGGTCGTTCGCGCGATTTCAGCTTGAGCATCGGGGCTCGTTACAAGGTTGTCGTGACAGGGATATGAAAATGGCGGTGGATCGCTCCACCGCCATTTCGATCGAGAGTGCTCTGTATCAGGCGGCGCGCTTGCGCCGGCGGTCGGGCGTGATCGCCTCATCCGCAAGCTGAGCGATCGCCTGGGCAAGACCAAGCGATTCCTGATCGCGCGAGCCGAGCCGGCGCATGTTGACCGTCTGCTCCTCCGCCTCGCGCTTGCCGCAGACAAGGATGACCGGAACCTTGGCCAGCGAGTGCTCGCGGACCTTGTAGTTGATCTTCTCGTTGCGCAGGTCAGCCTCCGCCGACAGGCCGGCGGCCTTCAGTTTGGCCACCACCTCGGTGGCGTAGGCGTCGGCGTCCGAAGTGATCGTCGCCACCACCACCTGCAACGGTGCGAACCACAGCGGGAAATGGCCGGAATAGTTCTCGATCAGGATGCCGAGGAAGCGCTCCATCGAACCGCAGATGGCGCGGTGCACCATGACGGGCTGTTTCTTCTCCGAATCCGAGCCGATGTAGAAGGCGCCGAAGCGTTCCGGCAGGTTGAAGTCGACCTGCGTGGTGCCGCATTGCCATTCGCGGCCGATGGCGTCCTTCAGCACATACTCGAACTTCGGCCCGTAGAAAGCGCCCTCGCCCGGATTGATCGAGGTCTTGATGCGGTTGCCGGAGCGCGTACGGATCGTCTCCAGCACGCTGCCCATGATCGCCTCGGCATGGTCCCAGGCCTCGTCGGTGCCGACGCGCTTGTCCGGCCGCGTCGACAGCTTGACACTGATCTCGTCGAAACCGAAATCGGCATAGGTCGACAGGATCAGGTCGTTGATGCGCAGGCATTCCGCCGCCAGCTGCTCCTCGGTGCAGAAAATATGCGCATCGTCCTGCGTGAAGCCGCGCACGCGCATCAGCCCATGCAGCGCGCCCGACGGCTCGTAGCGGTGCACATTGCCGAATTCCGCCAGCTTTACCGGCAGGTCGCGGTAGGACTTCAGCCCGTGCTTGAAAATCTGCACGTGGCCAGGGCAGTTCATCGGCTTCAGCGCGAAGACGCGGTCGTCGTCGGTGTCGTCGCCGGCGACGGTCACCTTGAACATGGCGTCGCGATACCAACCCCAGTGGCCCGAGGTCTCCCACAGGCTCTTGTCGAGCACCTGCGGGGCGTTGACTTCCTGATAGCCTTGCTCGTCGAGGCGGCGGCGCATGTAATTGACCAGGTTCTGGAACATCTTCCAGCCCTTGGCGTGCCAGAAGACGACGCCCGGCCCCTCTTCCTGGAAATGGAACAGGTCCATTTCGCGGCCAAGCTTGCGGTGATCGCGCTTCTCCGCCTCCTCCAGCATCGTCTGGTAGGCTTCGAGTTGCGCCTGGTCGGCCCAGGCCGTGCCATAGATGCGCGTCAGCATCGGATTGTTCGAATCGCCACGCCAATAGGCGCCGGCCACCTTCATCAGCTTGAAAGCGTTGCCGATCTGCCCGGTGGAAGCCATGTGCGGGCCACGGCAAAGGTCGAACCAGTCGCCCTGCGCGTAGATCTTGAGATCCTGGTCCTCCGGAATGGCGTCGATCAGTTCGAGTTTGTAGCGCTCGCCCTTGTCGGCGAAGACTTTCTTCGCCCGCTCGCGCGTCCAGACTTCCTTGGTGAACGGCTTGTTGCGCGCGATAATCTCGCGCATCTTCTTCTCGATCACGGGGAAATCGTCCGGGGTGAACGGTTCGTTGCGCGCGAAATCGTAATAGAATCCGTTTTCGATCACCGGCCCGATGGTGACCTGCGTTCCCGGCCATAATTCCTGCACGGCTTCCGCCAGCACATGCGCCGTGTCGTGACGGATAAGCTCGAGAGCGCGCGCATCGTCGCGAGTGATGATCTCGACCTTGCCGGACTTGCCGAGCGGGTCCGAGAGATCGCGCACGGTGCCGTCGATCGCATAGGCCACGGCCTTCTTGGCCAGCGACTTCGAGATCGATTCGGCCAGGCCAGCGCCGGTCATCGCCGCGTCGTAGTCGCGCACGGAGCCATCGGGAAATGTCAGGGAAACGGAATTCAGCATCGGTATCTCCTATCCAGTCCCGCAAACGAGCGCGGGTGGTAAAGTACAGATCGTCGGCAGCTTACGTCGGCGACCTGCATCAGGTTAGCCGGAGGCGTCCGGCGGCGGCAGTCTTTTATGAGCAGATGGCGCCGCCGTAAAGCCCGGCTCAGTCAATCAGTTGCGGCAGGTCCTTGAGGAACGCGGCCCGTGTCGCCAATCCCTTCGGCATGTCGGTCCGCTTGGTGTCGACAACGAGCCGGGCGAACACGATCTGGCGGCCGTCCTTCTGCGCCCAGCCGACAAACCAGCCGAGCGAGCGCTTATCCTTGCCGGCCTCTCCGAGCCTCGTGCTGCCGGTCTTGCCCTGAACTGCCCAATCGCCGGCCTTGAAGCTCGGGATGATGGCGCGCGTCATTTCATGGGCCTTGGCCGAAACAGGCATCTTGCCGGCGAGCATCTGACGCAGGAAGGCAACCTGCTCAACCGGCGTGATCTTGAGCGAAGAATTGACCCAGGAACGTGTGAGCCCATCGTCCTTGCCGGGATTGCCCGAAACGTCCGAATTGCCGTAGTTGAATTTCGATACATAGCCGGCAAATTTCTCACTGCCGAGCCTGCGGGTAATCTCGCGCGAGAACCAGATGATGGAATCACGCTCCCAGATCACCGGATCGACTGACTTCTGGTCCCGCTTCACCGCGTTGAACTCCGGCTTGTAGTCCCATGTCGGCGTGTGTTCGTCGGTCAGGATGCCGGCGTCGTAGCCGATCAGGGAAAGCGGCACCTTGAATGTCGAAGCGGGGCTGAACCGCTGGTCGCAGATGCCCTCCTGATAGAGCGTCTTGCCGCTCGCCGCGTCGGCAATCAGCGTGCATTTGACATCGCCGAGCGGCGCCGACTGGGCGCGCATCGGAAATCCCAGCAACCAGGCGAGCAGGAACAGCACTCCGGCCATGATGAAGGGAAGACGATCGATGTTGCGCATGGGATGCTCGCTCCAGAGGGGGATTCGTAAGCGGGCTTAGCGGGGTCTCTTGTCTCGAATTTGTCTCAAATGCGCAGTCTTTGTGCAGGCTCGCGTTAACCCTACCGGATCGTAAACGCAGCCTAGAGTATGACCGGCCGTCGATCGGTCTTGCGCGGCTGCGGATCGGGTTTTGACGCGCCTTTTGTGAACGGGCCGGAGCTCCCGGCGTTTTCATTCCTGGTTTTCGCCAGACAGCGCGGGCACGGGGTTGCTCCAAGGAATTCGGGCAACAATCCATCACCGCTTTTTGAAGCATGTATGTGCAAGGCAAGAAACAGCGACATCATCGGGAGACCTCACAATCTTGAGGTCTCAGTGTCGCCTCAGGCCGCAGGCATCACCACCCGTTTCCGGACGGCCCTCGGCTGTTGGCCTTGCCAGCTTTCCTGCCGATTTGCCAGTAACGCCACGGCATGAACCAGACATAGCGGTCCGCCAGCGCTTCCGGCACGAGGTCGACCCCGTGCGTGCCGAAGGGACCGCAGCGCAGCACCCGGAACAATCCCATCCAGCCGCCGGCCCACAGGCCATGGCGGGCGATCGCCTCATGGGCATATTCCGAGCATGTCGGCAGGTGCCGGCAGGAATTGCCGACAAAGCCGGACAGCGTCAGTTGGTAGAGGCGCACGAACGACGTGCCGAAGAGACGACCGGGCGTCTTGCGCCACGGGCCGGCCCAGTTGCGGCCGCGCCTCGGCGGTCCGGCTGTATGCGCATGCCGATGCTGGTCGTGCACCGAAATCTCCGCGTCGCGTATTCCCTGCGATAGATGTGGGCTTCGTCAGGAGAACGCAATCCCGATCTCTCCTCGCCTTGCATCATGGACGGGAGCGGCGAAACGGCTGCCTGGCTATCGGATGAGACCACCGGTCAAAGTCAGCAGGCTCGCCGCAGCGCCTCGTGTGATGGCTTTCTTCGCGCCACTGGAACGTTGCGATCCGCATGACGTCGCCGAAAATGTTCAGGAACTGGATCATGGTCGATCTCCTTTAGGGAGAGATTAGACCGCCGCTGGCCTTCGCCTTCAAACGAGTATAATTTCCATTTCGGATAATCCTGGGTTATGCGAAATGAAGCGCGGACGCTTGCCGTTGACGGCATTGAGAAGCTTTGAGGCAGCGGGGCGGCACCTGAGCTTCAGCAAGGCCGCCGAGGAGCTTTTCGTTTCGCAGGCGGCAATCAGCCGGCAGATCCGCGAACTCGAAACCTTCCTGCGCCAGCCCCTGTTCGAACGTCACCATCGGCGTGTGGAATTGACGGACACCGGCCGGCGCCTGCTCGCTCAACTGGTCCGCAGTTTCGACAGCATCGACAGGTTGCTTTCTGAATTGATCGCAGCCCCCGTGCAGTCGGTGGTGCGCGTCAGTGTCGAGCCGTCGCTTGCTTCCGTGTGGCTGGTGCCCCGGCTCAACCGCTTTCGCCAATTGCGGCCCGATATCGACGTCTCTCTCGAGGTCGAGCCAAGGTTGATAGAATTCCGCGGCGACCAACCAGAACTTGCGTTGCGCTTCAGCGCGCACGCCACGTCGTGGCCGCGCGCCGAGGCGGAGCAGCTTGCCTCGACGGTCGATTCTCCTGTCCTTTCGCCAGCCCTGCTGGCGTCCGGCCCGCCCCTAGAGAAGCCGGTTGACCTCACCCGTTACACGCTTCTGCACGAGGAAAACCGTCAGGGATGGGCACGCTGGTTCGAGGCAGCCGGAGTGCCTGCCGAAGCCGTGCCCGCGCGTGGCCCGATGCTGGCGGATGCATCGCTGTCGAAACAGGCCGCCTTGCTTGGACATGGCGTGGCGCTGGGCGATCTCCTGCAGATCGGCGAGGAGATCGCGGCCGGCACCTTGGTCAAGCCGTTCGACATCGACGTCGCCTCCGGCTCCTACTGGCTGGTGGCGAGAAATTTGCGCGATCTCGCCGAACCGGCCGCGGCGTTCGCCGACTGGGTGAGAAGCGAGTTTGCCGCAAGCAGGCGGTCGTCATAGGCAGCAGCCCGGAGCCTGCCGGCGGACCCGCTACTTCGCCTTCCTGTATTTCTCGAGAAGCTTGTCCAGATCGGTCGCGTCCATCTTCGCAGGCGCACCCGCCGTATCTTCCGCAGGGTTGAATGTGAGCACGACATCGCGCCACAGATCATAGTGTGCCGTGTAGGAAGCCAGCCCGGGAAACGGCGCGCAGCGCGTGATTGCCCGGATGGCGGCTTCGGCAACCGCATCCCGTGACGGTGTCACGGGGCCGACAATTTTCGGCGGACCGGCGAGCGACCCGTCCTTGTTCAGGCTGATTTCGACATGGGCAACGTGCTTTGCCGACGCAGGCACGTTCCAGCAGACCTGGATCGCCTTCATGAGATAGTCGGCTATGTCTCGCTGGACCGTGATTTCGGCAGCATTTGAGCCACCGCCCGACAGCAGCAAAGCGGCAAGAGTGGCTGCGAGAACAGGGCCATGGCGTGAGGAATCGGAGTTGCTTTCGCCAAGGCCGATCGTCACGGCGGGATCAAGGCGCGCGCTCACGCGGCTTCTTCGGCGCGCTTCTTCTCGATCTGGCCGATCGCGTCGACCACAGCATCGAAGGTCAGCATGGTCGAGGCATGGCGCGCCTTGTAGTCGCGCACCGGCTCCAGATATTTGAGGTCGGCGAAGCGGCCTTCCGGCGGCTCGCCATTCTCCTTCAACATCTTCAGCATGGTCTCGCGCACCGCCCGCAATTCCTCGGCGCTGGCGCCCACCACATGCTGCGCCATGATCGAGGACGACGCCTGGCCGAGCGCGCAGGCCTTCACGTCATGAGCGAAATCGGTGACAACGCCATCCTGCATCTTCAGATCGACGATGACGGTCGAACCGCACAGCTTGGAATGCGCCTTCGCGGTCGCATCGGGGTGGTCGAGACGGCCAATGCGGGCGATGTTTCCGGCGAAACCGAGAATTTTCGCGTTGTAGACGTCGTTGATCATTATTTTCCAATCCGTCGCCGCCAAGCGAACAGCGATTGCCGCTGCAGTGTCTTCCTTTCGCTCGCTACGACCTTATATAATGCTGGCAGTCCGGTAACGACAAGGCGATGAGCGCCGCTGTCCTGGCCGGGAAGTTCACGCCGCTTACGGGGCTGGAAACGGGGCGAGTTTCCGACACCGAAAGGTCGTGGTCCGTTCAACTCGTTCCTCCTTGGAGAGGAACTACGGGAGACGCCTTTTATGGATGCCGTCATAAAGAAACTCATGCCCCAGTCCGCATACATGGAAAAGCCGGTCACCGACCGGCCTAGCGAAGCCGAGGTCGAGGCCGCCGTGCGCACGCTGCTGCGTTGGACCGGCGACAATCCCGACCGCGAGGGCCTCATCGACACGCCCAAGCGCGTGGCCAAGGCCTATCGCGAAATGTTCGGCGGCTACGACATGTGCCCGGCCGAGGAACTCGGCCGCACCTTCGAGGAAGTCGCCGGCTATGACGACCTCGTCATCGTCAGGGATATCCAGTTCCATTCGCATTGCGAGCACCACATGGTGCCGATCATCGGCAAGGCGCATGTCGGCTATCTGCCTGACGGCAAGGTGGTCGGCCTGTCCAAGATCGCGCGCGTCGTCGACATCTTCGCCCATCGCCTGCAGACGCAGGAGGCTATGACCGCGCAGATCGCCGGCGTCATCCAGGATGTGCTCAACCCGCGCGGTGTCGCCGTCATGATCGAGGCCGAGCATATGTGCATGGCCATGCGCGGCATCCGCAAGCAGGGTTCCACCACATTGACCTCCACCTTCACCGGCGTGTTCAAGGACACGCCCGAGGAGCAGGTCCGTTTCGTCACCATGGTGCGCGGCGGGGCGTAAGCGCCTCGCCCGGCATCGCTAGCTCAAGGACCGGCGATGTCGGCACTGGAATTTTCAAAGGCTCCATCGGACAAGAAGGCTCTGGAAGAAGGCGCGGTGTTTTCACCGCGCTTCGACAGCGCCGGTCTGGTTACCGTCGTCGTCACCGATTCCGCCGACGGCATGCTGCTGATGGTCGCGCACATGAATGCCCAGGCGCTGGCGCTGACGCTGGAGACAGGCATCGCCCACTATTGGTCGCGCTCGCGCAACGCGCTTTGGAAGAAGGGCGAAACCTCGGGCAATCTCCAGCATGTCGTCGAGATGCGCACCGACTGCGACCAGGACGCATTGTGGCTTCGCGTGAAAGTGTTGGGCCACGACGCAACCTGTCATACGGGCCGGCGTTCCTGCTTTTATCGGACGGTGGGGCTGGTCGACGGCAAGGGGACGCTTGCCGACGACGGCAGCAAGCCGCTGTTCGATGCGGAAACCACATATCGGAAACCATCGGCTTGAACCTTCTGCCAGACATCAACCACACAGATTCATCATTTCGATACGGGCGGTCCGTATATTAGGCTTGGGACAAGGGAGATCATGATGCTCGAATGGGCGTCATTGCGTAACAGACCAGATGTCAGGGAGGCCAACGGCCTGTCCTCATCCGGCGGCGCATCCGAAACCAAACCTCCCAGGAAAACAGGAATTTCGCTCGCGCTCGGCGGCGGCTGCGCCCGGGGTTGGGCCCATATCGGCGTGCTGCGTGCGCTCGACGAAGCCGGTATCGAAGTCTCGATGATCGCCGGCACCTCGATCGGCGCGCTGGTCGGCGGCTGCTATCTCGCCGGCAAACTGGATGAGCTTGAAGAATTCGCTCGCAGCCTGACCCGGCGGCGCATCTTCGGCCTGCTCGACCTCAATCTGCGGGGCAACGGTCTTTTCGGCGGCATGAAGCTCGACGCCCGCCTGCGTGAACATGTCAACGGCATCCGTTTCGAGGATCTGCCCAAGCCATTCGTCTGTGTGGCGTCGGAAATCCGTACCGGCCATGAGATCTGGCTGTCGAGCGGTTCGCTGATAACAGCCATGCGCGCATCCTATGCACTGCCCGGCGTGTTCGAGCCGGTGAATTGCAATGGCCGCGTGCTGGTCGACGGGGCGCTGGTCAATCCGGTGCCGGTGTCGGTCTGCCGCGCCTACGAGCAGCCGCTCGTTGTAGCCGTCAACCTCCACTACGACCTGTTCGGCCGCGCCGCCGTGATCAAACACAGCGCCGGCGAGCTGGTCGTCGAAAAGGACGCGCCGCGTTCCGGCCACCTGGACCCGGACCACCAGTCGCATCAGACGCGCCTCGGCATCACGGGCGTGATGGTCGAGGCCTTCAACATCATCCAGGACCGCATCTCGCGCGCCAGGCTTGCCGGCGATCCGCCCGACATGTCGCTGCAGCCCAAGCTTAGCCATATCGGCCTGACCGAGTTCCACCGCGCCGACGAAGCCATCAAACTTGGCTACCAGGCGACGATGGCGCAGATCGGCGAGCTCACCCGGCTGCAGGCGGTTCTCGGCTAGCACGAACCCATTCGGCATCCTCGGCATCCTCCGTCGTCATTGGCGACGCGATGTCACGCCCGAATCTCTGTTCGTATAACTGATTGCAAAATACAATCAGTTATACAGTATGCATTCAGCGAACCGGAGGCGCGAATGGCCAAGATCATCTATTCCATGCTGATATCGCTGGACGGCTATATCGCCCGATCTGACGAGGACATCGGCCTGCCGGTGCCCGAGACGGAACTGCACCAGCACTTCAACGACATGATGAGACAGTCCGCGGCGGTCCTCGCCGGACGCCGGATGTACGAGACTATGGTCTTCTGGGACAGCCCCGAACGCGAGACTGGGGCCAGCGAGGTCGAGCGCGATTTTGCTCGCGCATGGCGGCAGACGCCGAAAATCGTGTTCTCGACCACGCTCGCCCATGTCGGGCCAAATGCCAGGCTGGTGAGCCACAACGCCATTGCCGAAGTTCGTTCCCTAAAGGAGGAAACCGAAGGCCTGATGATCGTGGGCGGTGCCGATCTTGCGGCCTCTCTGGCACGGGCGGATCTAATCGATGAATACCGGCTCTACATGCATCCTGTGGTGCTGGGTGGCGGCAAGCCGTATTTCCAGTCCGGCCTGTCGCTGGCGCTGACACCGCTTGGCACGGAAAGTCTGAGCCAGGGCGTGACGCTGCTGTGCTACGCGCCGGCCAATTGAGTCCCCCCTCGCGCTAGGCCCGTGCCGCATCGACGATGCGGAACTGCACAGTGCGGTTGCCGTTCCAATAGTTGCCCGACAACGAGCCTGCGACATGCATCGTCTTGCCCCTGTTTTTGAACAGGAACTCGCCGAGCACGGTGTCGACAGCACGAAAGGCCATTGCTTGGATGCGGCCGCCGCTTTCCGACTGTAGGTCAGCGCGGATATGATTGGTGCCAACGGGGCGCGCGTCGGCCAGCCGATGGCGCGGCAGCACGAAAACGGGCGCTACGTGCCCGGCGCCGAAGGGGCCGGCCTTTTCCAGCGCGTCGAGAAGCCCGAGCGTCGCGCCCTCCGCGGCAAGCGCGCCATCGATCGCCAGGCTTTCCTCATCCTGCAGCCGGAACACGTCCGCAGCCGCGCGCTCCTCGAAAAATGCCCTGAGTTCGCCCAGTCGCGCGCGCTCCACGGTGATGCCGGCCGCCATGCCGTGGCCGCCGCCCTTGACGATCAGCCCGGCGTCGGCGGCCTCGCGCACCAGCCGGCCGAGATCGAAACCGGACACCGATCGGCCTGAACCGGTGCCGATGCCCACAGCGTTGAAAGCAATGGCGAAGGCCGGCCGGCGCGCATGGTCCTTCAGCCGCGAAGCAAGCAAACCCACAATGCCGGGATGCCAGGCGTTGCTGGCGGTGACGACGATTGCCGGCCCGCTGCCGCCGGCGAGCTCGGCATCGGCCTCGGCGCGCGCCTGGGCCAGCATCTCCTGCTCCATCTGCTGCCGCTCCTGGTTCAGGCGGTCGAGCGTCTCGGCGATGGTGAGGGCTTCGACCGGATCGTCGGTCGCAAGCAGCCGGCTTCCGAGCGCGGCATCGCCGATGCGCCCACCGGCATTGATGCGCGGGCCGATCAGATAGGAGAGATGGAAGGTGCTGATCGGCTCGCCGATGCGCGACACGCGCGCCAGTGCGGCCAGGCCTTCGTGCTTCTGCTGGCGCGCCACTTGCAGTCCCTTGACGACGAAAGCGCGGTTGACGCCGGTGAGCGGCACCACGTCGCATACGGTGGCAAGCGCCACGAGATCGAGCAATGAAAGCAAATCCGGCATCGCGGCGCTGGTCCGGCCGCGCAGAACCTTCGCGGTTTGCACCAAAGCGAGGAAAACGACACCGGCGGCGCAAAGATGTCCCTGCCCGGAAAGGTCGTCGTCGCGGTTGGGATTGACGACGGCAAGGGCCGCTGGCAGCGCGCCGCCAACCTGATGATGGTCGAGCACCACGACATCGGCGCCAGCCTCGTTGGCGGCTTCGACGGAAACAGCGCTGTTGGTGCCGCAATCGACGGTGACGATCAGGCTCGCGCCGCGCGAGACGAGTTCGCGCATGGCATCGGGATTGGGGCCATAGCCCTCGAAGATGCGATCGGGAATATAGATTTCGGAGGGGACCGAGAAATGCGCGAGGAAGCGCTTCAGCAGGGCCGATGAGGCAGCGCCGTCGACATCATAGTCGCCGAAGATCGCCACCTTTTCCCTGGCCATCACCGCCTCCGCGATGCGGATGGCAGCTTTGTCCATGTCGGTCAGCGAGGCCGGATCCGGCAACAGGTCCCGGATCGTCGGGTCGAGAAACCGCTCGGTCTGGTCGGCGGTGACGCCACGCCCGGCAAGAACGCGCGCGACGATGTCGGGTACGCCATGGCCCTGCGCGATGGCGAGCGCGATCATGTCCTGCCGCTCGGTCAGCCGGTGCTCCCAGGAGAGACCGGTGGCCGACTGCCTGACGTCGAGGAAAAGGCGCCTTTCGCCTGTCATGCGCTTTGCCAACTCATGCATGGCGGCAGGATAATGCATGTCGCCCAAAAGTGTGCAGCGGTTTTGGGATAACGACCTGCACTAACAACAGCCCAAAGGCTGACAAAGCCAAGCGGATCACGCTGGCGCGCCGTCGTGGGGACTTCAAGAGAGACTACGCTTTCCGCCTTTCAGACGCGCGCGGAAACCATCCGAATGCCGCGTCGCCAGATCGCTAGCAACTGCAACCCGGCTGCGCAAGCGGCCCTAGAACTTATCCAAATCCTGATGGCGGGCCTTGATCTCGCGCACCGTGCGTGAGGAGGAGCGCAGCACGATCGTATGTGTGGTGACATAGGTGCGGCCGAACTTGACGCCGTCCAGCATGTTGCCGTCGGTCACGCCGGTGGCCGCGAACAGCACATCGCCACGCGCCATGTCCTCGGCCCGGTAGACCCGCTTCGGATCGGCAATGCCCATCTTGGCGGCGCGCGCGACCTTCTCCGGCGTATCGAGGATCAACCGGCCCTGCATCTGGCCGCCGGTGCAGCGCAGCGCGGCCGCCGCCAGCACGCCTTCCGGCGCGCCGCCGGTGCCGAGATAGATATCGATGCCGGTTTCGTCGGGATCGGTGGTGTGGATGACGCCGGCGACGTCGCCATCGCCGATCAGCCGGATCGCGGCGCCCGTGGCGCGCACGGCATCGATCAGCCTGGCGTGGCGCGGCCGGTCGAGAATACAAGCTGTGATGTCGGACACCGCGACGCCCTTGGCCTTGGCCAGGCTGGCGATGTTGTCGGCCGGTGAGGCATCGATATCGATGACGCCCTCGGCATAGCCCGGACCGATGGCGATCTTGTCCATGTAGACGTCGGGCGCGAACAACAGGCTGCCCTTCTCGGCGATCGCGATGACGGCGAGCGCGTTCGGCAGGTTCTTGGCGCAGATCGTCGTGCCCTCGAGTGGATCAAGCGCGATATCGACCGCCGGACCTTTGCCGGTGCCGACCTCCTCGCCGATATAGAGCATCGGCGCCTCATCCCGCTCGCCCTCGCCGATGACCACCGTGCCCTTGATGGCAAGGCGGTTGAGTTCCTGGCGCATGGCATCGACGGCGACCTGATCGGCCGCCTTCTCGTCGCCGCGGCCGCGCAGCCTGGCGGCGGCGACAGCGGCCCGCTCGGTGACACGCACCAGTTCCATGGTAAGTATCCGGTCTAGGCCGGCGACGATGTTCTGGGCCACATTCATTTCGGCAGTTCCTCGTTTCAATGCCACCTCCCGCCGGAGGCGCGCTTGTTTTGTCAAACGAGCATGACAACGGCAAGACCTGCCGGGGCATTTATCGAAACGCGAACAATATCAATCGATTGAACCGCATTCTTGAAATGATGCCGGCTCGGCCATGGCAGGCCGAGCCGGCTGGAAACATATCGGGATTGCGCCTTGGCGGCCTAGAAGACCGCAAGGTATTTCAGCAGCGAAATAATGCCGATGATAATGACAATGACCTGGACGATCTGCCTCATGCGCCCGTCCAGCGGCAGGCGCTGGACCAGATAGAGCACGAGAATGATGACAAGGAATGTGATCAGGATGCCGATCAACATGGATGAAGCCATGGTGTCCTCCTTGAAGTGATTGCTTTAACGGGGAATGAGCCGGCAGCGCCGGCTCTATGCCGACGCGGTCAATACCAGCGGCGCTGCGTATCGTTCATGGACTGGCCGATGGCCAGACCGGCCAGAAAGCCGAGCAGACCTATCACGCCGACGACCGCGGTGGTGGTGCCGGGATTTTCGCGGGCCACCTCGGACACGACCTGTGCCTGACTGCGCAATTGCTGAGCGGTCCGCGACGCGCGGGCGGCAGCGGTGTCGTAGAAATGCGAAGCCTGATCCGACGCTTCGTCGACAAGCTCCGCACTCCGTTCCGCCAGGCTCTTGTTGATCTTGGTAATCTCCTTTCGGAGATCCGCGATCTGCTTCTCCAGGGTCTTCTGGATGTCGTCGATCTGGGGGGTGTCGGACTTGCTGGTATCGGCCATGAAGCGGCTCCCTTGGTTGTTGACCAAGAGAACGGCCCCGACACGAATTCGTTCCGATCGATCTCCGATGCCGGTCACGCCGCGCCGACGCGGTTCCTGCATCGTGACGGCAGCGGACTACCCTGCCCGCTCGATACGGATGACCTGCGGCTTGTCCGTCAGGTGACCATCCTTGGTGATGCCGTCGACAGCCTTGCGCACGGCGGCCTCGGTGGTCTCGTGGGTGACGAGAATCACGGTCTTCTGCGCCTCCGCCTCGCCGCCGACCGCGTGCTGGACGATCGATTCCAGCGAAATGTCGTTGTCGGCCATGCGCTTGGCAATCGCGGCGAACACGCCGATGCGGTCATGCACGGTCAGCCGGATGAAATAGCCGCCGGCATGGCTGCGCATCTGCGCCTTCTTGTAGGGCTTCAACTCCTTGGCGGGCCGGCCGAAGACCGGACCGTGCTGGAATCCTGGCCGGCTCTTGGCGATATCGGCAATGTCGCCGATGACCGCCGAGGCCGTCGCATTGCCGCCGGCGCCGGGGCCGGAGAGCAGTAGTTCGCCGAGGATGTCGGTTTCGATCGCCACGGCGTTGGTCACACCGTGCACCTGCGCGATGACGGAAGCTGTCGGCACCATGGTCGGGTGCACACGCTGTTCGATGCCGCTCTCGGTGCGTTGGGCAACACCGAGCAGCTTGATCCGGTAGCCGAGATCGCCGGCGGCACGAATGTCGGCCTGGGTGATGTTGGAGATGCCCTCCATGTAGATGTCGTTGGCGGCGATCTTGGTGCCGAAGGCAAGGCTGGTCAGGATCGACAGCTTGTGCGCGGTGTCGTGGCCTTCGATGTCGAAGGTCGGGTCGGCCTCGGCATAGCCGAGCCGCTGCGCATCCTTCAGCACGACGTCGAAGGAGACGCCTTCGGCCTCCATGCGGGTCAGGATGTAGTTGCAGGTGCCGTTGAGAATGCCGAACACGCGCGTGACCGAATTGCCGGCCATCGCCTCGCGCATCGTCTTGATGACGGGAATGCCACCTGCTACCGCCGCCTCGTAGTTGAGCAGCACACCCTTCTTCTCGGCGATCTCGGCCAGCGCCACGCCATGCTTGGCCAGCAGCGCCTTGTTGGCGGTGACGACATGGCGGCCGGCTTCGAGCGCCGCCTTCACCGACGACCGTGCGGCTCCCTCATCGCCGCCGATCAGTTCGACGAACACATCGATGTCGGCGGCCTGCGCCATCTTGACCGGATCGTCGAACCAGGTCGCCGATCCGAGATCGATACCCCGGTCGCGCTTCCGGTCGCGCGCTGAGACAGCGGTGACCGTAACGTCGCGGCCGCATTGCCGGGTCAGCTCCGCCGCCTTGTCGCGCAGCACGCGCGCCACCGACGCGCCGACCGTGCCAAGTCCGGCTATTCCAACACGCAGTGCTTCAGCCATGGCAGGCGACGTCCCTCAATCAGATCGAAATTTAGTTAGCGGTGGGCTGAAAGCGGCACCACATTGTTGGGCTGCTTGGCGCTGGTCGACAGGAAGCGCTTGATGTTGCGCGCCGCCTGACGGATCCGGTGCTCGTTTTCGACGAGCGCCACGCGCACGAAATCGTCGCCATGTTCGCCAAAGCCCACACCCGGCGCCACCGCCACGTCGGCGTGCTCGATGAGCAGCTTGGAGAATTCGAGCGAGCCCAGATGCCGGAACGGTTCGGGGATCGGTGCCCAGGCGAACATCGAGGCGGCAGGCGCCGGAATGTTCCACCCTGCACGCCCGAAGGCGTCGACCATCACGTCGCGTCGCTTGTGATAGACGTCGCGCACCTCGGCGATATCGGCGCCGTCGCCGTTGAGCGCATGCGCGGCCGCCACCTGGATCGGCGTGAAGGCGCCGTAATCGAGATATGACTTCACCCGCGTCAGCGCCGAGATCAGCCGCTCATTGCCGACCGCGAAGCCCATGCGCCAGCCCGGCATCGAAAAGGTCTTCGACATCGAAGTGAACTCGACGCAGACGTCGATGGCGCCGGGAACCTGCAGCACCGAAGGCGGCGGATTGCCGTCGAAATAGATTTCAGAATAGGCGAGGTCGGACAGGATGATGATGTCGTTCTTCTTCGCGAAGGCGACCACGTCCTTGTAGAAATCGAGCGACGCGACCAGCGCCGTCGGATTCGACGGATAGTTGAGGATCAGCGCCAGCGGCTTCGGGATCGAATGGCGGATGCCGCGCTCGACCGCCGGGATGAAACCGTCATCGGGCTCGACCTGCAACGAGCGGATGACGCCGCCCGACATGATGAAACCGAAGGCATGGATCGGATAGGTCGGGTTCGGGCACAGGATCACGTCGCCGGGCGCGGTGATCGCCTGCGCCATATTGGCGAAGCCTTCCTTCGAACCGAGCGTGGCCACGACCTGGGTATCAGGATTGAGCTTCACGCCAAAGCGGCGCTGATAGTAGGCGGCCTGGGCGCGGCGCAGGCCGGGAATACCGCGAGAGGACGAATAACGATGCGTGCGCGGATCGCGCACGACCTCGCACAATTTATCGACGATGGCCTTTGGCGTCGGAAGGTCCGGATTGCCCATGCCAAGGTCGATGATGTCGGCGCCGCGCGAACGGGCGCTGGCCTTGAGCCGGTTGACCTGCTCGAAAACGTAGGGCGGAAGCCGGCGGACCTTGTGAAATTCTTCCATGGCAGTTCCAGACAGCAAAAGGGGCCCCGAATATCTTAGGGCATTGGGCGCGCGCTATATACTCATTTGCAGGTAGGGTCGAGGGTCGGGTCGCATTTGCCTTCGATCTGCTTCAGCGTCTGAGGGCCATGCTGCTTGGCAAGATCGGTCAGAGCTCCCTGGTTGGTGACCTTTGGAGCGCCGCCCCTGGGCGCCTGTCCGCCCTTGTCGGCCTTCAGTTCGGCCAGCTTGGCGTCGCGCTCGGCCGGCGTGAACTGCTGCGCAGCAACCTTGGGCGGAATATTCAGGTTCGGAAAGGTTCCGGTATCCTTCGGACCCGCATCCGATGCCATCGGCACCGGACCGCCGCTATTCGTGCTCGAGCAGCCGGCGACACCCAGCAGGATGACCGCCGCACCGATGCGGCAAAGGCATGCGGCGTTGAAAAAAACAGTCCCGCCAATATTAATCGTCATATTGTTTCCTTGGCAGCCGGGGTAGAGCGAGATTGGACCCTGTCGGATGTCCCATGTTAATATGTCAAGAAAACGCTTCCGGAGGAACCCCGCGAACCATGTCCAAAACACCCGATTCGGGCAAAGCGGAAGATGGCGGACCTTCAACCGTCGAGCAATATCTGGTCAAGGACCCGGAGCGCTTCGCGCTGAATATGGCGCGGATGGTCGAACAAGCCGGCAAAGCGGCGTCAGCCTGGGCCGAGCCACGCGAAAAGGGTGAGGTGCGCGACCATGTCGCCGAGCCCGTCGTCGACATGGTCAAGACCTTCTCCAAGCTCAGCGAATACTGGCTGGCCGACCCGCAACGTGCGCTGGAAGCGCAGACACGGCTGTTCGCCGGCTATATGACCGTATGGGCCAATGCCATCCAGCGTGTCAGCCCGAACGCCGAGGGACAGGACGACGCCGTCAAGCCGGAGCGGGGCGACAAGCGCTTTCAGGACCCGGAATGGGGCCGCAACGCCTTTTTCGACTTCCTCAAACAGGCCTATCTCGTCACCTCGCGCTGGGCGGCCGATCTTGTGGAGCACGCCGAGGGGCTCGATGATCACACCCGCCACAAGGCGAGCTTCTACGTCAAGCAGGTGTCCAACGCCATTTCGCCGTCGAATTTCATCCTGACCAACCCGGAACTGTTTCGCGAAACCGTCGCCTCCAACGGCGAAAACCTGGTGCGTGGCATGAAGATGCTGGCCGAGGACATCGCCGCCGGCAAGGGCGACCTGAAACTGCGCCAGGCCGACTATTCGCCCTTCGAGATTGGCAGGAACATCGCCACCACGCCCGGCAAGGTGGTCGGCCGCAGCGACGTCGCCGAGATCATTCAGTACGATCCGGCGACAGAGACGGTGCTGAAACGCCCGCTGCTGATCTGCCCACCCTGGATCAACAAGTTCTACATACTCGACCTCAACCCGCAAAAATCCTTCATCCGCTGGGCGATCGAACAAGGTCACACCGTGTTCGTCATCTCCTGGATCAACCCGGACGAGCGCCACGGCGCCAAGAACTGGGAAGCCTATATCCGGGAAGGCCTGCAATATGGCCTCGACACGATCGAGAAGGCGACCGGAGAGCACGACGTCAACGCGATCGGCTACTGCGTCGGCGGCACGCTGCTGGCGGCGGCGCTGGCGCTGATGGCCGCGGAGGGCGACGACCGCATCAAGTCCGCGACCTTCTTCACCACGCAAGTCGACTTCACCCATGCCGGCGACCTGAAGGTGTTCGTCGACGAGGAACAGGTCGCGGCTGTTGAAAAATCGATGAACGAAAAAGGTTATCTCGACGGCACCAAGATGGCGACCGCCTTCAACATGCTGCGCTCGGGCGATCTGATCTGGCCCTATGTCGTCAACAACTACATGCGCGGCAAGGACCCCCTGCCCTTCGACCTGCTCTACTGGAATGCCGATTCGACGCGCATGGCCGCAGCCAACCACTCCTTCTACCTGCGCAACTGCTATCTCGAGAACAACCTCTCGCGCGGAACGATGGAGTTGGCGGGCCATACCGTCTCGCTGGGCGATGTCACCATTCCAATCTACAATCTCGCGTCCCGGGAGGATCACATCGCGCCGGCGCTGTCCGTCTTCCTCGGCTCGAAATATTTCGGCGGCAAGGTCGAATATGTGATGGCCGGATCGGGCCATATCGCCGGCGTCGTCAACCCGCCCGCCTCCAACAAATACCAGTACTGGACAGGTGGCGCGCCGACCGGCGACTTCAACCAATGGATCGCCGAGGCAACCGACCATCCGGGGTCGTGGTGGCCGCACTGGCAAGGCTGGATCGAAGCCCAGGACAACAGCCGTGTGCCTGCCCGCAAACCCGGCAAGCATATGAAAACCTTGGGCGATGCTCCCGGCACCTATGTGAAGGTGCGTGTGTAACGGACTGTAATGTCTGGTGAGTTGACGGCCCGGAAAAAGCGGGCGAAATGGTGGCGTCAACCATCAAGCAGCCGTAATTCGGCAACCACCGTGAAAATACTTCAACGCTTGCGGATTTGACACAGGTCTCGTTTCCGGATCGGAGACAAAGGTCACTTTGGACGGCGATCTACTATGCCGCACCAAGGGTATACCGACCGGGCATCGAGGGGGAATTTGACTTTGAAATCAGCAGGATGGAGCCTCGCAAAGGGAGAACGCCGCGCCATTGTGGCAGCGCTCTGCTCCGTGCTTCTGGCTTCCTGCACCTCGGCCGGCGACCCGACGATGTCGGTCGGAATGCCCGGCTATAATGCTTCTTCCTCGGACATGAATGCGGCCGCCACCGGCAAGCCGATCGCCGCCGTCGATTCGTCGTCGCAGGCAGCGGCCGCGCACGCCACCGAGCAGGCGACCGTGATGGGCGAAGGCGATACCGCCCTGCCTGAAACAATCGCCTACGTGCCGACGGCCAAGCCCGAGGCAGCTTTTCCGCTCACCACGCCGGCAGGCGCTGAAACGATCGCGGGGCATACGCCGCAGTCCTTGCAGCAGCCGGTGCAGACGGCGCAGCAGACCGACGCGGTCGCCCAGAAGATCGCCGCCGCCGATGCCGCGGTGACCGCGCCCAAACCGGCCGCGGCACCGGCGATGAACAATCCGGTCTATGTGACCGCGGGCGAAATGCCACAACCCGAAGCGCCGAAGAAAAGAGGTTTTCTGGCCTCTATGTTCGGTGCCACGCCCGCTTCGGCGACGCCTGCCCCTCTGGTCAACACGCGCGCTGGCGAACAGCCAGCCGCGCAAGCCAAACCCGCGCCAGCGCCGGCGCCGGCAAAACCGATCATCACATTGGCCTCGGCCGATTCCGCGCAAAAGCCTGTGCAACTGGCTTCGATAGGCGGCGACACCGGCCATATCACCGGCAGTGATGCGCTGCCCGGCGTTCGTCAGACGGCGCTGTTCGAGATCAAGCGCAAATCCGGCCTGGACGATGAGAGCGACGTCGATCTCAACGAGGACGAAGGCGGCGGCTATCAGGTCGCGTCCGCCGCCGGCATGGCACGACTGGCGCCCAACGGGCTGCTCAAGCAGAACGAGAGTGTCGATGTCGCCTGCCTGAAGCCCTCCCTGGTGCGCGTGCTGAAGACGATCGAGGGCCACTACGGCCGCAAGATGGTCGTCACCTCGGGCTATCGCGATCCGGCGCGCAACCGCCGCGCCAATGGCGCCAAGAATTCGCTGCACATGTACTGCGCGGCCGCCGACATCCAGGTGCCCGGCGTCTCCAAGTGGGAACTGGCGAACTACATCAGGACCATGCCTGGCCGTGGCGGCGTCGGCACCTATTGCCACACCGATTCGGTCCACGTCGACGTCGGCCCCGAACGCGACTGGAACTGGCGCTGCCGCCGGCGCAGCGGCGGCGGTGGCGAAGGCTGATTTTCCTCCATTTCGACATCTCTGAGCGTTGGGATGCAGTGCAGGATTCCGCGCGGCCGCAAAGCGTCTTTGCCATCCTTGAAAAAAGTTGTCGCTTCTGGCGGCATTAGGGTTGCCGGCTGCCAACAACGCAATTATAAGCCGCTTCGTCTGAGCGCGCCCATCGTCTAGCGGTTAGGACACCGCCCTTTCACGGCGGTAACAGGGGTTCGATTCCCCTTGGGCGTACCAGATCTTTTCATGGCTGGATCACGGCGGCGAATTCGCTGGGCAGTTGGCGAGGCTGCGATCTTGCGCCGCCCAGGAAATCAAGAAATCCACCCTTGAGTTTGCAGACACCACGGCACGCAGGACGTCGGAGAACCTGCTTGTCTCGTAAACATTCGTACGTCACTATCCTGCCAGACTTCCGCGAAAGAAATGTTGGCGGTTTGAGTTTAGGCGTTGCATGCGACTGTCAGCAATTCTTCTTTTTGCCATTGCATTTCTCGCCGCTGCGCCAGCTTGGACAGCCAGCTCGCCGAGCTTTGATTGCAGGAAGGCAAGAAGGCCGGATGAGAAGGTAATTTGCGCTGACCCGCAATTGGGTGCCTTGGAGGCACTTATGAGCAAGACCTATGCAGAAACAGCCAAGAAACTCGGACGATCCGCGGTAGAGGGAATAGGTCGTGCGCGCGCAAAGGAACGAATAGCGTGTTCGGTCGACGGAAAATGTATAAGACAGGTCCTGGAAGGTGAAGTCGAAGACCTTCGGTCACTATCGGCGACCAACGACAACTTAGTCCCCGAATGGTGTGACAAAGCCAAATCGCCTGCCGAACTCGCCATCTGCGGCGACGAGTCGTTACGACGCAAGGAAATCAATCTCACCGGAATGTTCTCAACTTTGAACAGCGTCACCCTGCGGAAGGCTGAGCTGCAACAGTTGCAAAGAAACTGGCTTCGCACTCGTAATCTTTGCGGCAACGACATCGCGTGCCTATCGGATTCTTACGGACGGCAGATCGAACTCTATTCTGGCATGTCAGCCGAACTCGACATAGCCAACACACACCAGGCCGGAAATACCGCTGTCTCCCAACCTGTTGCCGGAACCTCCCCTTCCGGCGCGATCACACTCAGCGGACTGGAGCTGTCGTTCCCCAACGACATCATTACGGGCAACAGCATTGATGCCCTGTTCGTCGCGAATGACGACTATTTGGACGTGGCGAAGCTCAAGACGCCAGCCGCTGATGCTGCTCTTGTTGGCGCCGCGCTGAAATCGCGCGGTATCGCGTCAACGACGATAATGGATGTGACACAGACATCGCTTGCTAGCGCTATCGGCAGCTACAAAACCAGCCCTCGCAAGGACGTGTTTATCTTCTATTATGCGGGTCACGCCGCCACCGTGAATGGCAATGCAGCGTTGCTCTTTCCTTCGTTTTCTCTCAGTTCGCCCGCCAGCTCGAACGATTATCAGCCAATCTCGCAGATAATCGCCGCGATCTCCAAGCTCGGTTATCGGAAAGTTCTCGTCGTCTTTGATGCCTGCCGCACGATTGTCGATGTAAAACAGGCAGTCGCCAGCGCCGGGGACGCCAAACCTGTCCTAGACGATGTCAGTGTCCGCAGCGTGAGGCCATTGTCGCCCGCCCAGGTCGATACCGACCCTTCAGGAGGCGGCGAATACACGATTGCTTTTTCCGCATCGAGCGGACAGCCGGCAATTGATACGCTGAACGGAAAAAACAGCCCTTTCGCGGAAATCTTCGCGGCCAATATCCGGGAAAAGCCAACGATCCTATCGGCACTCATCGATACCCGTAACGGAGTAAGTTCCGCGACCGGCGGTAAGCAGCTTCCGCGCCTTGAGTTGGGATGGGGAGCGGACGTTGCCCTCACCGCGCACGTCGTGTCGTCGGCAAGCCTCCAGTTGGAGTTGCCCGCCTACTTGCTCAGAAAGACGCCTGAAATTCAGTGGCGGAAGTCACAATGGCAAGGAGGAGAGCCTACCCTCTCAGCGAGACACAGCGTTCAACCCGGAGACGCTTGCGACATTATGAAGCCAGCTCCCAATGGTGCCGTCACCGTGTCGACAGCCGACTTCGACTGCATGTTGTCGCTATACGATTGGCGGGCATCGGTTGACAGTATCGACCGACCCAAGATCGATTGGAATGCGGGCAATCTCATTGACGGGGTTGTTCAATCATGTGGGCAGGCAAGGTTCGATTTTGACCTTGATGCAGACGGCAAGCCGGAAACCATCGGGCTCAGCAACGATAGATATGGAGGGAGCCTCAGCTTCGTGCACGGCAACCATACCGCGAATTGGTATTCGACCCTTGGCTGCAACTTCAAGACCATTACGCTTTACGACATCGATCGAAATGGCGTCAGGGATATGATTGTAGAATATGATTGCCAGATAGGAAATGAACAGAAATCTTGCCTTTTGGTTCTAAGTGGCGAACGTCTGGTTGCGAACGTGGACGGCACTTTCTGGTATGGTGATGAAAATGCCGAAAAACAGAAATTGGCGAAATTCGGAGCTCCAGAATTAAGAGGAATTCTTCGCGGCGCCGAGCCGATTACCCTATTTTTCGAGGCTGACATCTCTTCTAGTTACGGGATTGAGGGGAACAAGATCGTGTTTTATTCCCCGGGCGGCATGCCCAACAACGAGCTAATCTTTAACAGGGACGGGTCTGTCGATTCTCACTGAAGACCTCGTTGAGGCACCGGGGTTCCTGCTGAAATTGCGTCGAATCCATACCCGAATGGTGAATGACCAATAGGGCGGATAACTTGCCCTTTTCAAGCGGTGAGACAATGCCTTGATCATCCGCACGGCTTCGCGGGGTAGTTGTCACGGGCGGATGTGCCAGCCAAACATCGCGGCCTTGTCGGGCAGGCGGACCGATGGTTAAACTGGAGCCGGAGGGAGCGCTCATATGGCAATTCACCTTTCGGCGGATGCACGAACTCCAGCAGCAACGACGCGACCGCGATATCTTTTCGGTCCGCTGGCGGACTTTCTGATGCTTGGTGGGAGCGCCTTTCTGATCTTGCCGATCCTGATCTTCGTACCGCTCAAATACGAAGGCCTTCTGGCGGCAACGATGCTTTTGCTGGCTTATGTGCTGAACTATCCGCACTTCGCCCACTCGTACCAGATCTTCTATCGCAATTTCGGGTGCAAGGTGCGCGGCGACGGCTACGACAAGGGCCTCCAGATCCGCTACATCCTGGCCGGCATCGTCGTTCCCCTGCTCATGGGCGCATTCTTTGCCTATGGCGCGACAACGGCCAACGCCAGGCTTTTGGGAAACGCCGCCAATGCGATGTTCTTTTTCGTCGGCTGGCATTACGTCAAGCAAGGCTATGGCATGCTGATGGTCGATGCCGTGCTGAAGCGCCGGTTCTTCAGCGACCTCGACAAGAAGATCCTGCTGGTCAACAGCTATGCTGTGTGGCTGTTCGCATGGTTGCAGACGAATACGGCCGTCAGCGAAGGCAGCTATTACGGACTGCAATATTATACGTTCGCCACTCCCGCATGGCTCAATGCGATCGCGCTGTCGATAGCGGCGGCTTCCACCGCCGCCACGGCGGTGATGCTGATCAACCGCTGGAGCAGGAATGGGCGCAGCCTGCCGTATAATGGCATCGTCGCATATGCGGCGTCCCTGTATCTCTGGATCCTGATCGTGAGGATAAATCCGCTCTGGCTGCTCGTGGTGCCGGCGCTTCATTCCCTGCAGTACCTGGCGGTGGTCTGGCGCTACCAGAGCAATGTCGAACGCGACGCACCCCGGGCCGAGAGAGCACCGCGGTCGAGACTCCTGTCCGTTCTCGGTCGGGGCTACAGGGTGCGGGTCCTCGAATTCGTCAGCGCCGGCCTGCTTCTCGGCGGTGTGGGCTTCTGGCTGATCCCGACGGTGCTGACGGCCCTGATCCCCTATGACGAACAAGCCCTGGGTTCATCGCTGTTCTTCTTCATCGTCCTGATATTCATCAACGTGCACCACTATTTCCTCGACAACGTGATGTGGCGACGGGGCAATCCGGAAGTGTCGAAATATCTGTTCCGCTAGCGCGTTCAGCGTCTGATGAAATCACCCTGCCGCTATAGGCCGGGTGAACGCCGTGGGCATTCCAAAACCGATGCCGGGATGACAGGCTGAGCGCGGATCGCCATCCTGCGGGCACGCCGAATCCGGGTCAATTCAACAGATTGGGATATTGGAGGCCTCGCCTCGGAATCGAACCGAGGCTTCCGAGATTTGCCGTCTCTAGCGTAGCCGCTCCGCCACGAGGCCATGTCACGGTGGTAAAGGGGAGAAGTTTACAGACCCTTGATGCCTTGGCTAAAAATCTCACCGACCCGCGACAGAATTGAACATGCCCACACAACAGCCGCACATGGCTGGAATGGCACGCAGGCGAGTGGCAAATCTTGTCGGCTTCACGCGCCCGGAACGGCTCAATCCTTGGTGCTGCCGTCCCAGCTGGCGTTGGACACGTGCTTTTGCTTTTCCAGATAGTCGGTCACGGCCTCGATCTCGTGCGGATCGACCGCGGTGGAGACCAGCGTCGCCACGATCTCCACCGTGTCGTCGCCGCGATCGGCAACGACCACGTCGCTGACCGGGTAATTGGCCAGTTCCAGCCGCTCCACGAGCAGATCACGCAGTTGCGGCATCGCCTCGCGGCTGGAAATGATGCTGACCTCGTAGGTCGCCTCCGTTGCGCGGTCGTCGATGGGAATGCGGTTGATCATGTTGACGAGCGGCCTGAGCAGCGTGTTGCCGGCGAGCACGAAGACCGTAAGCAAGGCCGCTTCGGCGATCATGTCGGTTCCAGCACACGCACCAACCGCGGCCGAGCACCAGAGCGTCGCGGCCGTGTTGAGGCCGCGCACGTTCATGCCTTCCTTCATGATCACACCGGCGCCCAGGAAGCCTATGCCGGAAACCACGTAGGAAATGACGCGCACGGCCTCGGTGGAGCCGGCAATGCGCTGCGCCAGATCGACAAAGGCGGCCGCGCCGACGGCGACCAGCACGTTGGTCCGCAGGCCTGCCGTACGCTGGCGATACTGGCGTTCGGCGCCGATCAGAGTGCCAAGAATGAACGCCGCGACAAGGCTCACGGTCGTGTCAAGGAACGGATAGAGATCGAAGGTCTCGACAAATCTCATGGGCGCGGTCCAGGTCGGTTTTCCCCTCCATAGACCAATTCGGCAAATCCTGTGAGACGATTGTCCAGCCTGATCGCGCCGGCCGAAAGAATTGGCTAGGCCACCCGCGCCGGGCGGCTGAGATGCTCGGCCCGGGCACATCGTGTCCGAGCCACCGAAATTTTGAGAAGGCCGATTCCTACCAGTTCACCTTCAGGCCGACATTGCCGCCATAGGTCTGCACGCCGTCGCCGAACTTGCCGTCGAAGGCGGCAAACATCGAAGTGTTGCTGCTCCAGTCCATCTTCAGGCCGGCATTGACCGCGAGCGCGTTCTCGGCCGCCGCGGCGCCCTGGATCACGAAGGAATAGCCAGGCGCGGCCTGGAAGCTCGGTCGCACCGAGCGGTCCGGTTCGAACTCGTGCACCCAGGCGGCACGGCCCCAGGCCTGCAACGACTGGCCGTCGCCGACACCGATCGTCGTGTCGAGCTGGAGGCCGAGCGAGACCGGCAGCGAGGTTATCATCCGCTGGTCGAAGCTGAGCCCGAGAGAGCCGCCGCCAAGCGAACTCTCATCGAAGCCGTCCATCGACAGGAACGAGAACTGCAGCGCGGCGAAAGGCGTGATTGCACCCTGCCCCACCTGTTGGCGCCAGCCGGCCTCGATGTTGGTGCCGAAGCCGGCGCTGAGGAAGTTGCTGCGCCAGTTCTCCGTCGAAACACCGGGCACCGGATTGAGCGGCGCATTGGAGCCGGGCACGGACGTGGCGCGATGGATATTGTTGTTGTAGAGGCCGAAGGCCAGCCCGCCATTGATGTAGAACTGATCCCATTTGCGGGCGACATAACCGCCGGCCTGGGCGCCGATGATGTTGCCGGAGGTCTGGCGATCAGCGACGGCAAAGGAAGCCGCCGCGCCGCCGAGCGCGAAACCCATCAGCACATCGGGATCGCCGGCAGAGTCCAGGCCAACAGCGAAGCTGCCGCCCTTGTAGACATTGTCGGCGCTGCCGACGATCGCATCGCCACTCAGTTCACCGGCATTGGCGCCGGCTGTCGCCCAATAGCTCCAGCGCCGCTCATCCGGCTGCATGGCCTTGAACGGATTCTTCTTCGGCGCCGGCTCGTCGTAGGCCTGCGGCGTCACGGACCGGTCGGCCGGATCTATGCCGAGGCCAGTGCGCCAGAAATTGGCCTGCCGGTTCATCGAAGCCAAGAACGTGTCATAGGCGTCGAACTGCGGCTGCTCGAAGCCGCTGACGCCCTCGCCCGAGATGGAATCGTAGACAGCCCCCAATTGACCCAGCGTCGGAATATAGAACAGCGCTTCGGCGATTTTGGTGAAGGCCGGCGAGGTCAGGTCGGTCTGGATGGCATTGACCGCATTGCCGACCGAGGTCTGGTTTTCGGTCAGCCCGGCGCGGGCGAAGTTGATGTCGACATTGAGCACGACATCATCCGGGTTCGGATAGAGCAGTTGATACTGCGCGACCGCGCTGGGGATCGAGTCAAGCACCAGCCCGTGGTTGGTCACGCCCTGATCGGCGTGCAGTATCAGATACTCCTGTGTACCCGGCTTTGCCGCGCCCGGCTCCATGATGTTGAGATTGACCACGCCTTTGAGGTCGGCCGTGCCGGTGATGTTGATCTGGTCGGCCTCCGGGTCGAGGTCAAGGTCTAGCAGATACGTGCCGGTCACCGACTGCGTCCAATTGCCGGTCACATAGGTCGTCATCACACGATTGAGATCGCCCGGCGCGACATAGCCGTCATTGGTGAACTCTCCGGTCCGGCCTAGATCGACCGTGTCGCCCATCCGGTAGATGGCGCCCTTCTCGTTGTTGAAAGCGTTCTGACCGTCACCGAGCGCGACGGAGCCCATCGTGTCCTTGAAGTTGTTGTACGTATCGTTGCCGATGCCACCTCGCATGGCATAGCCGTCGATCTTGCTCATGCAGCCAGGGTCTACCACCGGGTTGCAACCATCGTCCCCGGTGACCGCGCCGACGAAGCCATTGTTGGTCAGCACATTGTTCCTGCCGTCCAGATAGGTGATACCGGCTCCGGCGCCCGAGCCGCCCAAGATCACGACATCCTTGTCGATAGTGACGTTGATGTCGCCATTGTCCGCTATGTCGCCGCTGCCGCCCGAGCTCTGCTCCATCAGCGCGGAAGAGTTCTTGCCGGTGACGTAGAGGCTGGCTTTCTGCTCGAACGTCACGTCGCCGCCGGTACCAGAGCCGCCGGCACTGCCCATGAACCCTTGAGGCGTCGGGACTGCGTCCATGGCCATCATCATACTGCTTGCAGCCGGGGCCTGGGAGAGGCCGAGATAGTTGCCGGAGAAGCCGCCGACACCGCCGCCGCCGCCAATGCTCTGGCCAAAGACGCCGACCGAATTGTCGCCGGTGATCAGCATGGCGACATTGCTGTTGATCGTCACGGTGCCGCCGTTGCCGATACCGCCATTCTTCGCTTCGATGATGCCATTGGTGCCGGCGGTCATCACGCCGCCGCCGCCGCCCACCGACTGTGCGAAGATGCCGACCGAGCCGTTGCCCTTCAGCACGATCTGGCCGGTGTTGGTGACGGTGACGTCACCGCCCTTGCCGTTGGCGCCGCTGTCGCCGCCGATGAAGACGGGCGGTCCGATCGTCGCCGCGATCGCGGTGCCGCCTTTGCCGCCACCGCCGCCAACCGATTGCGCGAAGATCGCGACCGAATTGTCGCCGTCAAGTTGCATCACACCATTGTTGATGACGGTGACCACGCCGCCATCGCCGCCGGCGGCGCCCTTGCCGCCGAGCGCGAACGAGAAGCCGGGAGCGCCACCCGCCACCGAATAGCTCGCGCCGCCGGAGCCACCGCCGCCGCCGACCGACTGCGCCATGATGCCCGTCGAGCCAAAGCCCTTGGCGTAGATGACGCCGCTGCCGAAATTGGTGACGTTGACGTCGCCGCCCTTGCCGTTGGCGCCACCATTGCCACCAACGCCGAAGGTCGCGGCGCCCGGACTGAGCGCTGCCGCTATGCTCATCGCACCGGTACCGCCGCCGCCGCCGACGGATTCAGCGAAGATCGCCACCGAGGCGTCGGATATGGTCGTGATGTGGCCGTAATTGTTGACCGTAACCACGCCGCCATCGCCTGAACTGCCACCGTCACCGCCGACGCCGACTGACGTCGGCACGATGCTGGCGCCGATACCGCCACCGCCTGAGCCGCCGCCTGCGCCGACCGATTGTGCGAAGATGCCGTGCGCGCCGGCGCCTTCTACGAGGATCGAGCCATTGACGTTGTTGGTGATGTTGACCGCGCCGCCATCGCCATGGGTGCCGTCGGGATTGGCCGCGTCGCCACCGGCACCACCAACCGCGATAAAGCCGATC
>NZ_JAFKIC010000072.1 GCF_017306585.1 Mesorhizobium sp.
AAACGCCGGCGCCGAGGGCACCAGCGTTCTCGATGTGGTGGCGAAGCTGGTGAAAGGCATTTGATGGCGCGCATCGGCGAGGTCCAGGCTCCGGCAGCGACGCGCGACGCGCTCGCCCGCGGCCGGTTGCGGGCTTCGCTTGTGCCTGACCTGCTGGTCGAGGCGCGCCGCATCGTCAACACCGTGATCGCCGGCTGGCACGGCCGCCGCAAACGCGGCATCGGCGAGAACTTCTGGCAGTTCCGCCCCTATGTCGAGGGCGACTCCTCGCGCATCGACTGGCGCCGTTCGGCCCGCGACGACCACACCTATGTGCGTGACCGCGAGTGGGAAGCCGCTCATACGGTATGGCTGTGGGCCGACCCCTCGCCGTCCATGCTCTATAAATCGACCGGCGCCGGCGTTTCCAAGCAGTCGCGCGCGCTGGTGTTGGCGCTTGCCATGGCCGAACTGTTGTCGCGCAGCGGCGAGCGCATCGCCTGGCCCGGGCTGACCGACCCGTTCACCGCCCGCAACGGCGCCGAACGCATCGCCGCCCAGCTGATGCATGCCGGCGACCTGCCGGCAAAGCCCGACCTTTCCGACATCAGGCGCTTCTGTGACATCGTCATCGTCAGCGATTTCCTCGATCCGGTCGAGGAAACCATGGCCTGGCTCGACGTGCTCGCCCGCCACGGCGTGCGCGCCCATCTGATCGAGGTCGCCGACCCGGCCGAGGAGACTTTCCCCTATGCCGGCCGCACCGAATTCACCGATCCCGAGACTGGCGACAAGCTGACCGCCGGACGCGCCGAAATGCTGGGCGACGAATACCGTCTTCTCTACACCGCCCGCCGCGCCGAACTGGCCGGCTGGTGCAAGCGGCTCGGCTGGAGCTTTACCGTCAACCACACCGACCGGCTGGCATCGGAAGCGCTGGTGCGCCTGCACATGGCGATGACCGCCGATGGCGGTTATGCCGGGCCGACTGCTGGCAGTCGTGCCGGCATGATCGCCGGTGGCGATCAGCCCGGAAAGGCCGTCGCATGAGCTGGCTGCCGCTCTCCTTCGGCGCCCCCATGGTGCTGTGTGGCCTGCTGGCGCTGCCGGTGATCTGGTGGCTGCTCAGGTTGACGCCGCCAAAGCCCCAGACAGAGGTATTTCCGCCGCTGAAAATCCTGGCGCGCGTTCTCAAACGCGAGGAGACGCCGCAGCAGAGCCCCTGGTGGCTGACGCTGCTCAGGCTGCTGATGGCCGCCCTCGTCGTCGCCGCGCTGGCCGAACCGGTGTTCAACCCGCGCGAAAAGCTGCCCACCGAGGGCGCCGCGCTCGCGCTGGTCATCGACAATGACTGGGCCAGCGCCGCCGACTGGAGCAAGCGTGTCGCCACCGCCGAGCGGCTGATCGCCGATGCCGGCTCGAACGGCGTGCCCGTCATCATCGCCTTCACCGCCGAGAAGGCCAATGCCGAGATCGGCCCGTTCGATGCCGCCGCGGCACTCGACCGGCTGCGCGCCGCCAGGCCGCGGCCGATCCCGACCGACCGGCCCGCCGTCTACGCCCGCGTCGCTGGCGCCCTGCAATCCATGCCCGGCGCCAGCGTCGCCGTGCTCGCCGACGGCCTTGCGGCCAAAGGCGACGAAGCCGCTTTCAACACGCTGTTGGCTAAAAATGCCGCCCGCGTCATCTGGGCAAGTGCCGACCGGCTTTCGCTGACCGGCCTGACCGGCGCCGACAACCAGGTCGACGGGTTCGCCCTGACCGCCATCCGCGCGCCGGGCGACCCCGCCCCGGCCCAGGTCACCGCCGGCGCCTTCGACGACAAGGGCCGCCGCATCGCCGATGCGACGCTGACCTTCGCTCCGGGCGAGGCCACCGCCACCGGAACCATGACGGTGCCGTTCGAACTGCGCAACGACTTCGCCTCGATCGCGCTCGACGGCGAGCGCCAGGCGGGCGCGGTGCGCGTGCTCGACGAAAGCTCCAAGCGCCGCCGCGTCGGCCTGTTGTCGCAGGCCGAGGCCGACCAGGCGCAGCCGCTTCTGTCGCCGCTATACTATATCAGGCGCGCCCTGCAGCCCTTCGCCGATCTGGTCGAGCCCTCCAGCGCCGATCTCGCCGACGCCATTCCGCAGATCCTCGACCAGAAGCCGGCGATGATCATCATGGCCGACATCGGCACCATCCCGGCACAGGTCCGGCAGAGGCTGGTCGACTGGGTCGACAATGGCGGCACGCTGGTGCGCTTCGCCGGCTCGCGGCTGGCGGCCGCCGGCAATGACGACGACCTCTTGCCGGTTCGCCTACGCACCGGGGAACGTTCCCTCGGCGGCGCGCTGTCCTGGACCACACCGCAGCCGGTCACGGAATTCCCCAAGGCGGGTCCCTTCGCCGATCTGGCGCCGCCCACCGAAGTGACGGTGAGCCGGCAGGTTCTGGCCGAACCGACGCCCGACATCGTCGAACGCACCTGGGCAGCGCTTGCCGACGGCACGCCGCTGGTCACCGGATTGAAGAAGGGCAAGGGCACGCTGGTGCTGTTCCACGTCACGCCCGAGGCGACATGGTCGAACCTGCCGATCTCCGGCAGTTTCGTGGAGATGCTGCGCCGCATCGTGCAGCTATCGCGCAACCAGGGAGCGGCGATCGCCAATGCGGAAGCCGCCGCCACTTCGCTCGCCCCCTACCGCATGATATCGGCCGACGGTTCGCTTGTGCCGCCGACGCCGGATGCGCGGCCGCTGGTGCCGGGCGCCGGCGCGCTGCCGGTGACGTTCGACAACCCGCCCGGCCTCTACGGCTCCGAGACCGGCGTCTTCGCCCACAACCTGCTTGACGCGGCAAGCACGTTCCAGCCGCTGGCCCGCCCGCAAATCACAGTGCCTGTCACCACCATCCAGTATGCCTTCGACGAGTCGCGCAACCTCAAGGGCGCGCTGGTCGCCGCCGCCCTAGTGCTGATGCTGCTCGACACGCTTGCGGTGCTGTGGATGGGCGGGCTGTTCTCGCGCCGGCCGCGCCGTGCCGGCGCGGTCGCAACCACCGCCGCAATCCTGATCTTGGCTGGCGCTATGTTCGGCCAAGCCGACCCCGCCCGCGCCGACGATGCCAAGCCCAGCGATGATGTGGCCATAGCAGCGATTTCGAAGACCCGCATCGCCTACGTGCTGACCGGCGTGCCGGGCGACGATTCGATCAGCCGCGCCGGGCTCGAGGGCCTGACCCGCTTCCTGATCGAGAAGACAGCGCTGGAACCCGGCGCGCCCGCCGGCGTCGACATTTCCAAGGACGAACTGTCCTTCTACCCGCTGATCTACTGGCCGATCGACCCGGCCGCGCCCATGCCGAGCCAGGCCGCGATCGCCCGCATCGACGCCTACATGCAGCAAGGCGGCACGGTGCTGTTCGACACGCGCGACCAGTTCGCCAACGGAATCGGCGCCGATTCGACCAGCCCGGCGACCGAGCGGCTGCGCGACATACTGGGCAATCTAAACGTGCCGCCGCTTGAGCCGGTGCCGGCGGACCACGTGCTGACCAAGTCCTTCTTCATCCTCCCCGAATTTCCCGGCCGCTTCAGCGGCAGCCCGCTCTGGGTCGAGGCGTCGCTCGATGCCAGCAACGCCGACAACCGTCCGGTACGCACCGGCGACGGCGTTTCGCCGATCATGATCACCGCCAACGACTTCGCTGGCGCCTGGGCGGTCGACGAGAATGGCGATCCCCTGCTGCCGACCGTGCCGAACGATCCGATGCAGCGCGTCTACGCGTTGCGCGCCGGCGTCAACATCATGATGTACATGCTGACCGGCAACTACAAATCCGACCAGGTGCATGTGCCGATACTGCTCGAACGGCTGGGGCAGTAGGATGAGGTTTCCCCCCGCGATGCTCGTGCGAACCGACCTTGCCTGCAGCAGGGAGGGTAAGGCATGAACTGGTCGATCTCCTTCGAACCGCTGATCTCCTGGCCGCTTCTGGCCCTGGTGCTGGTGCCGCTGGCGCTGCTGGCGCTCGTCGGCCTGTGGTTTCGCCAGCGCGGCGCGGTCCTGCGCTTCGTCGCCCTGGTCGCGCTCGCCGCCGCCCTCTTCAACCCGGTCTTCCTCAACGAGGAGCGCGAGCCGCTGAAGAGCGTCGTGGCGCTGATCGTCGACCGCAGCCAGAGCCAGGATATCGGCGACCGCACCAAACAGACCGACGAGGCGCTGGCCGGGCTGCAGCAGCGCCTTGGCCGCTTCAAGCAGTTCGACGTCCGCGTCGTCGAGGCCGGCAAGTCAGATGCCGCCGAGGAGCGCACGGAAACGCGGCTGTTCGGCGCACTGGAAGGCGCCTTCCGCGACGTCCCGCCCTCGCGCATCGGCGGCGCCGTCATGATCACCGATGGCGAAGTGCATGACGTGCCAGCCGGGGCGCCGGATTTCCACGCCCCACTGCATGCCCTGATCACCGGCCACGAGCACGAAAAGGACCGCCGCATCCGCTTCGAGAACGCGCCGCGCTTCGGTCTCGTCAGCAAACCGCTCGACATGACCTACCGTGTCATCTCGACGGAAAACGAGACCGCGCCGGTCGATGTGCGCGTTTCGGTCAATGGCGAGCAGGTCGCGGTCGAACATGCCATCGTCGGCCAGGCCATGCCGCTGCAGGTGACCATCCCCGGCGCCGGGCGCAACATCATCGAGCTCGCCATCGACCGCGAGCCGGGCGAACTGACCGACGCCAACAACCGCGCCATCGCGCTGGTCGACGGCATCCGCGAGAACCTGCGCGTGCTCTTGGTTTCGGGCGAGCCGCACGCCGGCGAACGCACCTGGCGCAATCTCCTGAAATCCGACGCCTCGGTCGACCTTGTCCATTTCACCATTCTGCGGCCGCCGGAAAAGCAGGACGGCACGCCGATCAACGAATTGTCGCTGATCGCCTTCCCGACCCGCGAGCTGTTCGTCGAGAAGATCAAGGATTTCGACCTGATCATCTTCGATCGCTACCAGCATCGCGACGTGCTGCCGATCCTCTATTACGACTACATCTCCGAATATGTCGAAAAGGGCGGCGCGCTGCTGATCGCCGCCGGCCCCGAATATGCCGGCGAGGCCTCGATCGCGCGCACGCCGCTGATGTCGGCCCTGCCCGCCATGCCGACCGGCGAGATCGTCGAGAAGGCCTTTTATCCGCGCCTGACCGATCTCGGCCAGCGCCATCCGGTGACACGCGGCCTCGACGGTTCGGCCACCGAGCCGCCGCACTGGAGCCGCTGGTTCCGCACCATCGGCGTACAGAACCCGCAGGGCGAAGTGGTGATGAAGGGCGCCGACAACCGGCCCCTGCTGCTGCTCGACCGCAAGGGCGAAGGCCGCGTCGGCATGCTTCTGTCCGACCAGGGCTGGCTGTGGGCGCGCGGCTTCGAAGGCGGCGGCCCGCATGTCCAGCTCTACCGGCGCATCGCGCACTGGCTGATGAAGGAACCGGAGCTCGAGGAAGAGCGGCTGACCGCCGAAGGGCGTGGCATGATGCTGGAGATCCGTCGCCAGACAATGGCCGACGAACCCGGCCCGGCCCAGATCATCACCCCGTCCGGCAAGACCTTGACCGTCAAGCTCGACAAATCCGAGCCCGGCGTGTTCCTCGGCAGCGTCCAGACCAGCGAGATCGGCCTCTACCAGGTCGCCAATGGCGACCTCACCGCGCTCGCCCATGTCGGACCGGTCAACGCGCCCGAATTCGCCGACGTCATCTCCACCGAGGACCGGCTCAAGGCGCCGGCGGAGGCTACCGGCGGCAGCGTGCGCCGGCTTGCCCCTTCCTCGGCGACGGGCAGTGAGGTGGTCCTGCCGTCCATCGTGCCGGTGCGTTCGGCCGGCGACGCCTCCGGCAGCGACTGGATCGGCCTGCGCACCACCGACGACAGCGTCTTGAAGGCCGTGTCGCGCGTGCCGCTGTTCGGCGGCTTCCTCGGCCTCGGCCTGCTGCTCCTGGCGATGGGCTCGATGTGGTACCGCGAGGGACGGTAGTTGCGCCTCTTCCTTCTCCCCGTTCAACGGGGAGAAGGTGCCCGAAGGGCG
>NZ_JAFKIC010000073.1 GCF_017306585.1 Mesorhizobium sp.
AAGCGCCGCCACGGTCCAGAATTCTGCTCCGCTGCATACTACGGGAGACGTCACGGAATGGATCCTAGGGTCTCCGCGACGCCGCTTCGCGGCTGCTCCGCCCTAGGATGACGAAGGTGAGGGGCGTTGCGCCGGGTTGAAAACTGAATCACCGCAGACGGTTGCTCCCCTTTTGCTCAAGACTTGATTCAATTCACGCGACGATCGAAAACGAAAGGTCCACACCATGGCCACCACAAAACTCCTCAGCGACGCCGAGGTCGAAAAAATCCCCGTCGCGAAGGCCGTGTTCGATGACATCAGGGCGACGCGCAAATCCGACTTCGTCAACAATTTCTGGCGCGGGCTGGCCAACGATCCGGTGTCGCTAAAGCGGGTGTGGGAGCAGCTCAAGACGGTGATGGTGGCCGACAGCGCCATCGATCCGCTGACCAAGGAAATGATCTATATCGCCGTATCGACCGCCAATGGCTGTTCCTACTGCGTGCATTCGCACACGGCGGCGGCGCGGGCCAAGGGCATGACCGATGCGCAGCATGGCGAACTGGTTTCGATCATCGGGCTGGCGGGGCAGACCAACCATCTGGTGACGGCGATGCAGATTCCCGTCGACCCGCAGTTCGAGGTGAAGTGAGGGCGCAAGCCCTCGCTCGCCCCTCCCGTCATCAAGAGGCGGGGCGGGAACTTTTGTCCCCACGCTGTTAAGGAAGTGACATGTAAGGGCACTAAGCAGGCCCCACGCGAAGTCGCTTGCCCCTGGTCCCCCGGCGGCCGGCTCTCGCGATGGAGCCGGCATGAAAATCGTCCAGATCACCGACACGCATTTCAGCCCCACCAAGCCGCATTTCAACGACAATTGGGAGCCGCTGGCCAGCTGGATCGAACAGAGCGGCGCGAATCTTGTCATCCACACCGGCGATCTCAGTGTCGATGGCGCCGATAGGGACGACGACATCAGCTTCTGCATGGAGCTGATGCGGCAAATCCGGCAACCGATGCTGCTGGTGCCCGGCAATCACGATGTCGGCCATCTGCCCGGCTCGCTACAACCCGTCAATGCCCAGCGGCTCGATCGCTGGCGCCGGCTGGTCGGCCCGGACTACTGGGTCGAGGACGCCGGGACGTGGCGTTTCATCGGGCTCGACAGCCTGCTGATGGGTTTCGACGACGCCGAGGAGCATTCGCAATTCGATTGGCTGCAGAAGGCGCTGGACAGCCGTGCCGGCCGGCGCGTCGCGCTGTTCGCCCACAAGCCGCTGTTCATCGACGAGCCCGGCGAAGGCGATACCGGCTACTGGAGCGTGAGGCCTGCGCAACGCCAGCGCCTCTACGATTTGATTGCCGCCCATGATGTCGCGCTGTTCGCCAGCGGCCATCTGCACCGCGCCTGGCAAGGCGCCTACAAGGAAACCGCGCTGGTCTGGGGGCCATCGGCGGCCTTCATCGTCGGCGACATGGAGCGCGACATGGCGGGCGAACGGCTGCTTGGCGCCGTCATCCACGATTTCGGCGGCACGCTTGCCAGCGAGATCGTCGCCGTTCCCGGCATGACCGCCTACGTCCTCGACGACGTGGTCGAGGAGGTCTATCCGCACGAAGCGCACAAGGTCCGGCGAAAGGCCGCGTCATGAGCGCGCTGTCGCTCCGTGACGTGAAAAAATCCTTTGGCGGCAATGCCATCCTGAACGGCATCAGCCTCGATGCCGAGCAGGACGAATTCATCGCGCTGGTCGGCCCTTCGGGCTGCGGAAAGAGCACCTTGCTGCGCATCCTCGCCGGCCTCGACCACGCCGACAGCGGCGAGATCGTCGTCGGCGGCAAGGACATGGCGCCGGTCGCGGCGGCCGACCGCAACATCGCCATGGTGTTCCAGTCCTACGCGCTCTATCCGCATCTGACCGCCGGCCAGAACATCGCCGTGCCGCTGGCCATGAAGCGGCTCAGCCGGTCGCAGCGCCTGCCGCTGATCGGCCCCTTGCTTCCCGGCCAGAAGGACATTCGCGCCGGTATTTCGCGCGATGTGCATGAGATGGCGGCCGTGCTCAAGATCGATCAGTTGCTCGACCGCAAGCCGGGGCAGATGTCGGGCGGCCAGCGCCAGCGCGTCGCGCTGGCGCGCGCCATGGTGCGCCAGCCCTCGATCTTCCTGATGGACGAGCCGCTTTCCAATCTCGACGCCAATCTGCGCGTCCATGCGCGCGGCGAGATCGTCGAACTGCACCGCCGGGCCGGCGTGCCGACGCTCTATGTGACGCACGACCAGGCCGAGGCGCTTTCTATGGCCGACCGTGTCGCGGTGATGATCGGCGGCAACCTGCTGCAGCTCGCCGCGCCCGAAGCGATCTACAACGATCCAGCCCATATCGAGGTCGCGCGTTTCGTCGGCCAGCCCAGGATCAACATCCTGCCGGCAGTCGCCGATACCGGCTTTGTCGATTTCCACGGCATCCGGCTGGCGCTGCTGGAGAAGGTGGCGAATGGCCCGGTCAGCCTCGGTATCCGGCCCGAGTTCGTCAAGCTGGCACCTGATGGGCGCAGCGGCCTGGCCGGGCGGGTCGAGCGTCTCGAATTCCTGGGCTCGGAAGTGATCGTCCATTGCCGGCTCGATGCATCCGGCGACGCCGTCATCGCCAGGCTCGCGCCACATGAGGCGAGGGACCTGATCGCCGGAATGCCGGTGGGGGTGCTGCTGCCATCCGAACAGGCCATGGTCTTTGGCCCGGAGGGGCGGCGGCTGCGCATCGAAAATACAGCGGCCCCCGCACGGCAGGCGCCGGCCTATGTCTAGCGTCGCGGCGGTAGGAATCGTCCCGGACGCCGCAGCGCTTCATCGGCGCAGCGAAGGCCGCACCGCCTGGCTGCTGGCGGCTCCGGCCATCGTGCTGTTGCTGCTGTTCGTGCTGCTGCCGGTGGCCGCGGTCATCTTTCTCGGCTTCACCGATTTCGAGCTCGGCTACGGCAAGTTTCGTCTCGTCGGCTTTGAAAACTATGCGCATCTGCTGAACGACCGCACCTTCCGCAGGTCGTTGTGGAACACGTCGGTCTATACGGCGATCGTCGCCCCGGTCTCGATCGTGCTCGGCCTGGGGGTCGCCCTGTTGATCGAGGGCGAGGGGCGGGCACGTGGTTTCTTCCGCACCGTCTATTTCCTGCCCGTCGCCTCGTTGATCGTCGCCATGGCGACTGTCTGGCAATACATCTTCCACCCGACCATCGGGCCGCTCAACGCGCTGCTGTCGCTGGCCGGCATTCCCGGTCCGAACTGGCTCGGCGCTTCCAACACGGTGCTCTACAGCCTGTCGATCATCGGCATCTGGCAATCGATCGGCTTCAACATGGTGCTGTTCCTGGCCGGCCTGACGGCGATCCCGCGCGAACTCTATGCCGCGGCCCATGTCGACGGCGCCAGATCGGCTCTCGACCGGTTTTTCCTGGTCACCTGGCCGATGCTCGGGCCGACGACGCTGTTCGTCGTCACCATCAGCGTCACCAATGCGGTGAAGGTTTTCGAGACGGTGAAGATGCTGACCGACGGCGGCCCTAACAAGGCGTCCGAAGTGCTGCTTTTCACCATCTACCAGGAAGGCTTCGTCTATCTGCGCGTCGGCTACGCCTCGGCGATGACGGTCGTCTTCCTGGCGATCCTCGTCGTGCTGATGTTTCTGCAGTACCGCGTGCTCGACCGGCGGGTGCATTACACATGAGCAACACCGCCATCCCGGCCGGCCGCATCATCCGCTTCGCGCTGCTGTCGCTCGGCGCGCTGATGATCCTTGCGCCCTACATCTTCATGATCTCTACGGCCGGCAAGACGCAGAGCGATATCTTCACCGCGGCGCTGTCGCTCGTTCCCCAGCATTTCTACTTCGCCGAGAATTTCGCCAAGGCGTTTGCCAAGGTGCCGATGGCGACGCTGCTGTGGAACGGCGTCGTCGTGTGTGGCCTGATCTTCTTGTTCCAGGTCGTGGTCGCCATTCCCTGCGCCTACGCCATGGCCAAGCTGAAATTCCCGGCGGCGCGATTGATGATGGTGCTGGTCATGCTCGGCCTGCTGGTGCCGATCCACGCCACGGCGCTGCCGCTCTATGTCGCCTTCGACCGCATGTCGCTGCTCAACAGCTACACAGCGCTGGTGGCGCCGTTCACCATATCGGTGTTCGCGATCTTCATGTTCCTGCAGTTCTTTCGCGCCATGCCCGACGACCTTCTGCACGCCGCGCGGCTCGACGGCATGTCCGAACTCGGCATCGTCGCGCGCGTCATCGTGCCCAATGCCTGGCCGGCCGTTACCGCCTTCGCGATCTTCTCGGTGGTCGCACACTGGAACGACCTCTACTGGCCGCTGATCGTCGTCAGCAAGCAGGCCTACGCCACGCCGCCGCTCGGCCTGATGTATTTCCGCGCCGCCGAGGCCGGCGACGACTACGGCGCGCTGATGGCCGCCACGCTGATCATCACCCTTCCTCTCGTTGCCGCTTTCCTGCTCGCGCAGAAGCGCTTCGTCGAGGGCATCACCATGACCGGTCTCAAAGGCTGACCGGCCCGAAACCGACTGGCTAACAAGGAGCACCAGAGATGAAGCACTTTTCCAGGATTTTCGCCGCCGCGGCGGTATCGCTGGCGGCGGCGCTGCCGGCCTATGCAGAGACGACGCTGACGGTGCATTACCCGATGCCCGGCTTCTTCAAGAACGTGATGGACACGATCTCGAAGAAGTTCATGGAAGAAAACCCCGACATCAAGATCCAGTTCGCCAGCCCGTCGGCGACCTATGAGGAAGGCATCCAGACCATCCTGCGCCAGGCCGGCACCGACGAAATGCCCGACATCACCTTCATCGGCCTCAACCGCCTGCGCATGCTCAACGAGCGCGATGTCGCCGTCGACCTCGGACCGCTGGTCAAGAAGGACGGCAACATGGCCGAGCAGGGCTTCTCCGACACGATCCTGAAGCTGGCGCAAGTCAACGGCAAGCAGATCGGCCTCGCCTTCGCCACCTCCAACCCGATCATGTATTACAATGCCGACCTGGTGAAGGCGGCCGGCGGCGACCCGGACAATCCGCCCAAGACCTGGGACGAGGTGATCGCGCTCGGCGGCAAGATCAAGGCGCTCGGCAATGGCGTCGACGGCATCGACTTCCGCTGGCAGGGCGACGACTGGATGTTCTCCGCTCTGCTGTTCGGCGCCGGCGGCAAGATGCTGAACGAAGATGAAAGCAAGGTCGCCTTCAACGGGCCGGAAGGCGAAAAGGCGGTGGAGATCCTCGAGCGGATGGTGAAGGAGGGCGGCATGCCGGTCTTCACCAAGCCTGCGGGCGAACAGGCTTTCGCGGCCGGCAAGGTCGGCTTCGAATTCCAGACCACGGGCGCGCTGGTCAACACGATCAAGAATGTCGGCGACAAGTTCACGCTGCGCACCGCAAAAATCCCGCTGATCGACCCGGTCAACGGCCATCTTCCGACCGGCGGCAACGCGGCCGTCATCCTGACCAAGGACGCGGCCAAGCAGGAAGCCGCATGGAAATTCGCGAAGTTCGCCGCCGGCCCTTACGGCGCTTCGGTCGTCGTGCCCGGCACGGGCTATGTCCCCAACAATGAGCTCGCGGCGAAGTCGCCTGACTATCTCGGCGATTTCTACAAGAAGAACTCGCTCTTCCAGGCCGGCCTCAGCCAGATGCCGCTGATGGTTCCGTGGTACGCATTCCCCGGCACCAACGGCGTCAAGGTGACGCAGACCATCGTCGACAACCTGTCGCGGATCGTCGACCAGTCTGCGACGCCCAAGGAAGCGCTGGCTGATGCGGCGAGCGATGTCGAAGGCATGCTGCCGACGCAGTAAAGGTTGCACGGCGGCCTCTTCCTTCCCCCCTTGTGGGGGAAGGTGGATCGGCGCGTAGCGCCGAGACGGATGAGCAACTGTGTTTGTCAGGATGGTTTTGGATTCCAAGGTTTGTCGTTTCGGATCATTGCGCTGAGGATGGTCAGGATCTTTCGTGCGACGG
>NZ_JAFKIC010000074.1 GCF_017306585.1 Mesorhizobium sp.
CGTCTACGACATTAAGGGCCTGTTTCCCAGGCATGTTACGGACGGGCGTTTTTAATGAAGGTTCTGGTTACCGGCTGCGCCGGCTTCATCGGCTATCATGTCGCCCGGCGGCTGCTGGAGCGGGGTGACGAGGTTGTCGGCATAGACAGCATCAACGACTACTACGATCCCGAAATCAAGCAGGCGCGGCTGCGGCTGCTTGGCGAAGCAAGCCGCGGGACCAACGCGGGATATCATTTCATCCACGGCAACCTGGCCGACAGAAGCGTCGTGGATGGCTGTTTTGGCGAGCACGCCTTTGACCGGGTGATCCACCTCGCCGCCCAGGCGGGCGTCCGCTACAGCCTGGAAAACCCGCACGCCTATGTCGAGAGCAATATCGTCGCCTTCACCAACATGCTCGAGGCTTGCCGCAACAGCCGCGTGGCGCATTTGACCTATGCCAGCACATCGAGTGTCTACGGCGCCAACACCGACATGCCGTTTTCCGAACATCGCCCTGCCGACCACCCCCTGCAGTTCTACGCAGCCACCAAGCGGGCCAATGAACTGATGGCGCACAGTTACAGCCACCTGTTCCGCCTGCCGACGACAGGACTTCGGTTCTTCACCGTCTATGGCCCCTGGGGGCGGCCCGACATGGCGCTGTTCCTGTTCACAAGAAGCATTCTGGCGGGCGAACCGATCAAGCTGTTCAACAATGGCAACCACACGCGCGACTTCACCTATGTCGAGGATATCGCCGAGGGCGTGATCCGGGCCAGCGACAGTCCGGCCGCGGCCAACCCCGCCTGGGATTCCGGCCATCCGGATCCGGCAACGAGCAGCGCACCCTGGCGTATCTTCAACATCGGCAACAACAACCCGGTGAAACTGACCGCCTATGTCGAGGCGCTGGAAGGCGCCCTTGGCCGCAAGGCCATCGTCGAGCTCTTGCCTTTGCAGGCCGGCGATGTGCCGGACACTTTCGCCGACTTGTCGGCGCTGGAAGCGGCGGTCGGTTACCGCCCCCGCACCTCCGTATCCGAGGGCGTCGGTCGGTTCGTGGAGTGGTACCAGGGATATTTCGGGCGGGGATAGCGCCAAACCGATAGCCGGTGCGTGGCTTGGCAAGGCCGTTGCTCGGATGGCTCGTTCACCAAGCGAGCGGTCAAATTGCCGTGCCAGGCACTTTTCTGCTATCAGTCGTCCCGATTTCCGCCTTGTTCCAGGCCTTTGGGATACGGGCTTCAGTCAGTCTGTCAGGAATTGAGTTCGATGCGTCCGCTGCAAAGACATCTGTGTGTGATCGCCATGTCGTTGGCGGTGTTATCAGGCGCCCAGGCCGCGCCGCTGGTCGAACCAACGCTGCGCATCAAGCCCGCGGCGAACGGAGCCGGCCACGTTGCCCTGACGCTCGACGCCTGTGGCGGCAAGACCGACACGCGCATTCTCTCGGCCTTGGTGGAGAACAAGATACCCGCCACCATCTTCGTCACCGGTATCTGGCTGAAGCGGAATGCCGCGGCCGTGGCGATCATGCAGGCGCATCCCGAGCTGTTCGAACTGGAGAATCATGGCGGGCGCCATGTTCCGGCGGTCGACACACCGCAGAAAATCTATGGAATACCCAGCGCCGGCAGCCCGGAAGCCGTGCTGGCCGAGGTCGAGTCAGGCGCCGCGGCTCTTGCCCGGACCGGTGAGCCGGCGCCGAAATGGTTTCGCGGCGCAACCGCCGAGTACAGCCCTTCGGCGATAGCGATGATCCGCAAGCTCGGCTTCAAGATCGCCGGCTTCTCCATCAATGGCGATGGCGGCTCGCTGCTCGGCGCCAAGGAAACGGCCAGGCGCATCGCCGCCGCGAAGGACGGCGACGTCATTATCTCACACATCAACCAACCCACCCACGCCGCCGGTGAGGGCGTGGTGCAGGGTCTGCTGGCGCTGAAAGCCAAGGGCATGACCTTTGTGCGGCTCGACGATGTCGATGGTTTCGGCAATCACGGCACCACCGATTGAGGATGCGCGCCTCGAGCAATTCACCGTTTCACGGAAACGGCAAACCGCTCTAACTCTTTGTTTTGACGCAATTCCGGACGGAAAACCGTTTCACACTTTTCCTGGAATTGGTCTAGCGGCCTCGAGCCGTAGCGTTCAGCCCGGCTTGGCTTCTATGCTGACCTTGCTGGCGTAGAACGCGCCATGGTCGCGGATTTCGGCCATTTCGTCGAAGGGATGCCGATAAGCCCACATCGCATCCTTGCCCGCCTCGCCCGCCGGCAGCACGCTCCAGTAGCTGGCATCCCCCTTGTAGGGGCAATGGGTCGAATGTTCGGTACCGCTCAGCCGGTCGAAATCGATGTCGGCGAACGGAATGTAGAAGGCCGCGGGATAAGGGGCCTCGGTCAGCACCTTCGCATTGGCGGATGAGGCGATGACCGTGTCGCCGGCACGCACTGTGACAGTCCCAACATAGGGCTCGACAGTGATGATCTTGTCGGGATTGCGCTGAAAGCCCGGCGCCGGATTGGCGATCTTGTCCATGCTGGTTCCTCCTTGCCTCGGCCCCTTAAGGTGTGGCTCAGAGGGCTGTTGCGCAAGGCCCGTTCGCATCACGAAAACAGGCGCACTCCACCAAGGCGTAGCGCTCCAACGGTTTGCCGGTGGTTTCGAACAGCTGCCGGGCTTCAGGCGGCGGTCTTGAACGCGTCCATCAGCCCGGCATAGGCGGCAGCGATGCCCGCCACCGGATTGCTGCTCCTCGAAACGGTCTCGACTTTCAGCGAGCCGCCGCCGGTCGGCAGGGTGAGCAGCAGGAACTGGCGATTGCCGCCGTTGCCGACGGATGCGGCCGCGACATGCTGGCCCTCGCCTTCGTTCTGGACGCACATCTTGAACAGCAGCGTGCCGCCGACCGCTTCGAGCGCGCCGCCGACAACCTCGACAAACTCATCTTCGGAAACGGTCTTTTGGTCCGGCACCAGGTCGGCCAGGCTTTCGGCAAGCGTACTCTCGAGGGCCTTATCGTCGAGCGCGTCCATGCGAACCTCTTTCAGTCGCCAATCGCACCCCTTTGCCCATTAACGAACCTTAACGCCGACGATGGCCGGATTGTGGCACTTTTTGCGACCGGCTCGATCAACAGAGATTGCAGCGATGTAACGGATTTGAGCCTCCCGCCACGCGAATGGCAAGAGCTTCTGCGCACCCGAAGTCAGAAATGCAGCCGGATTCAACCGGTTGCAAAGACCAGCCCGAACAGGCTCAGCGCCCGCCGTGCAAAACGGATGACTGGACAATCCGCCGGTTCGCTTCACAATGAACCAAACGACGACGCAAGAAGCGCAGGGAGGAACGGGATGCTGGGGCTGATGCAGGAATGGCCGCTGCTGTGCCACAAGCTCATCGACAACGCCGAGCGGCAGCATGGCGTGCGCGAGATCGTATCGCGTTCGGTCGAGGGGCCGATCGTGCGCACCACCTATGCCGACATCCATCGCCGTTCGCTCAAGGTCGCGCAACGGCTGGAGCGGGACGGCTACGGTTTGGGCGACCGCATCGCCACGCTGGCGTGGAACACCGCGCGCCACATCGAGGCCTGGTACGGCATCATGGGTGTCGGCGCGATCTATCACACGCTCAACCCGCGCCTGTTTCCAGAGCAGATCGTCTGGATCATGAACCATGCCGAGGACAAGGCCGTCTTCGTCGACCTTACCTTCATCCCCCTGCTGGAGAAGATCGCCGGGGCCGTCATATCGCTGAAGAAGGTGATCGTGCTCACAGACAAGGCGCATATGCCGCAAACGGCGCTGCCCAATGCCGTGGCCTATGAGGACTGGCTAGACGAGGCCAACGGCGATTTCGCCTGGAAGAGCTTCGACGAGGGTACCGCCGCCGGCATGTGCTACACATCGGGCACGACGGGCGATCCCAAGGGCGTCGTCTACAGCCATCGCTCCAACGTGCTGCACGCCATGATCGCCGCCATACCCGACGCAATGGGCCTGTCGGCGCGCGACACCATCCTGCCCGTGGTGCCAATGTTTCACGCCAATGCCTGGGGCCTTGGCCAGAGCGCGCCGATGATCGGCGCCAAGCTGGTCATGCCCGGCTGCAAGATGGATGGCGCCTCGATCTATGAACTGCTCGACACCGAGAAGGTGACCTTCAGCGCCGCGGTTCCGACAGTATGGATGATGCTGCTGCAATATCTGGAGGAAACCGGCAGGAAGCTGCCTTACCTGAACAAGGTCGTCATCGGCGGCTCGTCCTGCCCGCGCGCTATCATGACCAAGTTCCAGGACAATTACGATGTCCAGGTGATCCATGCCTGGGGCATGACCGAAATGTCGCCGCTCGGCACGCTGTGCACGCTGAAGCCGGAATATGCCGCTCTCGAGGGCGAGGCCCGGTTGGATGTCAAGCAGAAGCAGGGCTACGCGCCCTTCGGCGTCGAAATGAAGGTGACCGATGACGAGAACAACCCGCAGCCTTGGGACGGCAAGACCTTTGGCCGGCTCAAGGTGAGAGGCCCGGCCGTCGCGCGCGCCTATTATGGCGGCGCCGGCGCGGAGCAGTTCGACGAGGACGGCTGGTTCGACACCGGAGATGTCGCTCACATCGATGCCGGAGGCTACATGCAGATCACCGACCGGGCCAAGGACGTCATCAAATCCGGTGGCGAGTGGATTTCGACCATCGATCTCGAGAACCTGGCCGTTGGCCATCCCGACGTGGCGGAAGCGGCGGCCATCGGCGTCCAGCATTCGAAATGGGGCGAGCGGCCCCTGCTGGTCATCGTCGCCAAGCCGGGCAAGGAGCCGACCAGGGCCGATATTCTCGACTTCATGAACGGCAAGGTGGCGAAGTGGTGGATGCCTGACGATGTGGCTTTCGTCGGCGAGATCCCACATACCGCTACCGGCAAGATCCAGAAGATCACCTTGCGTCAGCAGTTCAAGGACTACCGCCTGCCGACGGATTGATGGAAAGTTTCGTCTTTCGGCTTCAAGCCGCCGCGAAAAGGCACTAAACCTCCGTCGGGGCTGGGGCAGCGCAGAGAACGATGGTTAGCATTCCCGAACGGCACACGTCGAAGGCCGCCGGCTGGTCGCGGCGCACCGCGGCATTTTCAGCCGTGCTTTTGCTGACCGTCTTTGCCGGGCATCATTTCGATCTCGTCGAAACGCCGGTGTTCCTGTGGGTGCTGGCGATCGTCGCGTTGCTGGCTGCGCTGGCCTTGGTGTTTGCGGCATTGGCCTTTTCGAGGCTGTGGAACTTCGGCGACCGGGGTGGCCGCGATCTGACAGTCGGCGCCCTGCTGGCGCTGCTGGTGCTTACCCCCTACGGCGTTGCCGCCTATTGGGCGACGATCTATCCACCGCTGCGCGACATCTCGACCGATTTCGACGATCCGCCCGCGCTCGACGTGAGCGACCGGACCAAGGACATGAATGTCCTGTCACCGTCGACGCCGGGCGAACAGCGCCTGCAGACCGACAGCTATCCGCTGGTCAATGCGCGCAGCTATGATTTGCCGTTCGAGACCATCGTCAACGCCGTCGAAACCGTGCTCGACCGGCGCGGCTGGGACCTTTCGGAGCCCTACCCCGATCTTGCAGCCGGGCAAAGCGACGTCACCATCACCGCTGTCGCCAAGGGTTTCGTGCTCGGCCTTCCTTCGGACGTTGCGATCCGCATTGCCGATGATGGCGACAGCGTCATCGTCGACATGCGCTCGGCTTCGCGTTACGGACGCCACGACCTTGGCGACAATGCCGCGCGCATCACCGACTTCCTGGGGGAACTGGACCAGGAAGTCGCCGGCCAGATCGGCGCGGCGCCGGCGGAATAGTTGCGACGCCCGCTTTTTGTATGCGTAGCGCGCAATTTGCGGCTTGGAGACGTCTGCTTGACCATCTTGGGTAGCGCAGCGCGTGATTCGGCCGAATCAAGTTAAGATTGACGCTCACATAAATGATGGAGAGGTTATCCCGAATGACCCCTTCCCCA
>NZ_JAFKIC010000075.1 GCF_017306585.1 Mesorhizobium sp.
GAGGCGACCAGCGTCGGCGGCAGGAAGATGACGGCGGCCACCGAGAATATCTTGATGATGGCGTTCTGCTCGATCGAGATCATGCCGAGCGTCGCGTCGAGCAGGAAGGAGATCTTCTGCGACAGGAAGGTGGCGTGGTCGGCGAGCGACAGCACGTCGCGCGACAGGGTCTTGATGCGGGCGCGGACATCCTTGCTCATCCGGGTCTGGGTGGCGACATGGGCGAGGAAACCGGCAAGACGCTGCAAGGAGATCAGGCTGTCGCGGACCGAGGAGGCGATGTCCTCCTTGCGGCCGATGGCCTTCAGGAGTTCCTGGAAATCGCGGTTGCGCTTCGATACCTTGGTCGAGCGCGCCTGAAAAATGTCGCGCGAGATCGCCTCCACGTCGCGACCGGCGCGCTCGAGGATGTCGGCAAGGCGGTCGACGATCGCCTCCAGCAGGCCAATCAGGATGGTGTCGCCGCTGGTGCAGCCCATCGCCACCTTTTCCGCGCGCATGGGAAAGGTCTTGAAGGCCTTCGGCTCGTGGTAGCGCACCGTGATAAGCCTGTTGCCCGACAGCGCGAAGGTGACCGGCGACATCAGAGGATCGTCGACCTCGGTCTGCGCTGGCAAGGCGGCGGTCATGAAGTAGGCGCCGTCCTCGACATAGAGGCGGCTGGAGATCTCGATCTCCTCCATCTCCTCGCGGGTCGGAATGGCGATGCCGAGCCAGCTTTCGATGGCGGCCTCTTCCTCCTTGGTCGGGTTGACGAGATCGGCCCAGACGACCTTGTCGCCATCCGCCGACAGGTCGTCGGTGAGGCGCAGGCGGTCATTGTCCACGACGAAAGCCTTGATCATCGCCAGATCTCCCCTGCGAAGCTGCGTTCGGATTGCGCGTCGTGTCGGATTGCACGGCTCTTCATCGCGTGCGCTGACCGTGCGCCTGCCGCTTAGACCCGCGCCATGACAAAATCAAGACAAGCCCCGGCAGGGCGGGTCGGCATCGGCCGCTCAGAAAAATTCGTCGAGAAGCCGATACCAGGAAAGCTTTGCCGGCTCGACCTGCGGCGGGCCGTAGCGCTCCAGGAACGGTTTCACCCAGGCTTCGCCGAGATTGTGGCGGATGCTCCAGCAGGCGAGCGCCAGATCCTGGTGGCGGTCGGCGACGCCCAGCCGGCCGCAGTCGATGAAGCCGCTGAAACGGCCCTCGGCGGCCATGAAGTTCGGCATGCAGGCATCGCCATGAGTGACGACGAGATCCTCGGCTGACGGTCGAAGCGCAAGCAGTTCGGCGAAGGCATCGGCGGCGGTCCGCCCCTGCCGTTCGTCGTCGAAATCGCTCTCGTCGACTTCGCCGGCCTCCATGCGCGCACGGGCCGTGGCGATACGGTTGTCTGCCCGATGATCGAAGGGGCAGGCGCGGCGATCGAGCGCATGCAGGTCGCCAAGCGCGGCGGCCATGATGCCGATGGCGGCGGCCGGATCGAGCTGCCGCACCGATGCAAGGTCGCGCCCCGGAATGGCCGACATCAACAGCCAGTTCTGCTGCGAATGGGTTTCGAAGGCGATGACATCGGGGCAGGCGATGTCCCTTGCCGAGAGCCAGCGCAGGCGCGCTGCCTCATCGGCGAGTTCGGCAAAAGGGCCGGCCTGTTCGATCTTGAGGAACAGGGCAGGCTTGTCCTCGGCCTCCAGGCGAAAGACGCCGGCCTGCGACTGGCCGATCGTCTGGCGGTGCCAGCGGTAGCCGGACAGCTGATGTCGCAGCCCTGGCGGCAGGTCGGCGTCGGAGGGGTGATGGTTCATTGCCGGCGGGCGGGCCCGGTGAAAGCCCGCCTCCTTGTCATGGCCTGCCGGCGTTCGGCAGGATCTGGTGCAGGACGATCGCCCAGACGGCGCCGAAGGCGATCGAGGAACCCAGAATGTACTGAACGATGTCGGGCAGCGTCTTGACGAAATCCGGCGGGGCGAGCGTGGCGAACAGCGCCATCAGGATCGGCAGGCCGATGACCAGCATATTCCTTTCAGTTAGCGGCGTGCCGCGCACGACGCGAAAACCGTTCATGGCGATGACGACGCAGAGCACGCCGAAGACGCCGCCGATAACCGGTCCGGGGATCGAGGCGATGACCGCCGACAGTTTGCCGATCAGCCCGAACAGCACCAGGAAGATGCCGGCGGCGGCGAAGGCGGCGCGGCTGGCGATGCCGGTGATGGCGATGATGCCGGCGTTGGACGAATAGCCGGTGACCGGTGTGCTGCACAGCAGCGCGCTGATCAGGCAGCCCAGGCCCTCGCCGGTGGCGCCCCGGTCGAGCTGCTCGTCCGACAGCGGCTTGTCGATGACGGCGCCGACCGCGAACCAGGTGCCCGTCGTTTCGGCCAGCACGACGATGTAGACGATCAGCATCGTCAGCATCGCCGACAGCGAGAAGGTCACATCGAGGTTGAGGAAGGCGATGCGCGGCATGGAGAACCAGGTCGCGGCGGTAACGCCCGACATGTCCAGCTGGCCCATGAAGGCAGCAGCCAGGCTGCCGGCCAGAAGCGCGATGATCACCGACAGCAGGCGCAGCCAGTTGCCTTTGGCGCCAAGCGCCATGCCCGCGAGCATGCAGCCGACGAGGACCGCCGCGGCGATGAAGGCCAGGATGATGTTGCCGCCGACGGTGGCCGTGCCATGGACCGCGAACACGCTTTCCTTCAGCGCCACCGGCATCAGCGCGACGCCGACGACGATGATGATGGCGCCGCCGACGATGGGCGGCACGAAGCGGTTGACGAGGCGGTGGAAGAGCTTGGTCGGCGAGCCCAGAAGCATGACCAGTATGGCGCCCGGAATGAGCGCGCCGATCACAGCGGATAGCCCGCCGATGCCGCCGCCGGCGCCGAAGGCGATGGCCAGCACCGCGCCGATCGGAACGAAGGAGGGCCCCTGGACGACAGGCAGCCGCATCAGAAGCTGCGACTGGATCAGCGTCGCGATGCCGGCTGCGACAAAGGCCGACTGGATGAAGGCGCCGGCGTCGCCGACGCTGAAGGCGAGCACCGAGGCAATGATGAACGGCACGATGTAGACGTCCATCGCCAGCACGTGCTGGAGGCCGAGCAAGGCGGCCTTGCCTAGGGGCAACGGATCGTCCGGCTGGGCGATCAATGTGATTTCTGGTGCAACGCTTTCCATGGTGTCCCCTCTGGCCATGATGTCCCCTCTGGAAATCCCCAGCCGATCATGGGATCAGTCGGCGCCAAAGGACAGCGGCGCAAAGGTTTGCCAACTGTTTTTTAGTGGGCCACGCAAGGGCGGTTCCACGCGCCAGCGCAACCGGAGCGACAGATGACAAGAGACCCCTTCACGCTGCTCGGCACCGCCTTCCATACGCCCGAGCGCGGCAGACTGGAGGTGCTGGAGGACCATCTGTTCGGCATCGATGGCCAGGGGCGGATCGCCGAGATTCTGGCGCCCGACCATCCCGATTATGCGGCGCGCGCGAGCGACGCCCGCGAGGCGGGCACGCTGGTGGAACTCCGGACGGGACAGTTCCTGCTCCCCGGGCTGGTCGACCTGCACATCCACGCGCCGCAATGGCCGCAGATGGGCAAAGCGCTCGACGTGCCGCTGGAAGTCTGGCTGCAGAAATACACGTTTCCGCTCGAAGCCCGCTACGCCGATGTCGGCTATGCCCGCGAGGTCTATGCCGGGCTGGTCGACAATCTGCTCGCCAACGGCACCACCACGGCGCTCTACTTCGCCACCGTCCATGTCGAGGCCAGCCTGGCGCTGGCGGCCATCTGCCTCGAAAAGGGCCAGCGCGCGCTGGTCGGCAAGGTGGTGATGGACGATCCCGAACAGTGCCCGCCGTTCTATCGCGATGCCGACGCGGCGGGCGCGATTGCCGACACAAGGTGCTTCATCGAAGCCATGCTGGACATGGCTTCAGGGGAAAGGCCGCTGGTCCAACCTGTGATCACGCCGCGCTTTATTCCAAGCTGCACGGACGCGGCTTTGCAGGGTCTCGGCTGTCTCGCCGACGAATTCGGTTGCCATGTGCAGACCCATTGTTCGGAAAGCGACTGGGCGAAGGCCTTCGTGGAGGAGCGTTTCGGCCAGAGCGATGCGGCCAGCCTCGACGGCTTCGGCCTGCTGACGCGCAGGACCATCCTGGCGCATTCGAACTTCATCGATGGCAGGGATATGGACCTGATCAAGGGGAAGGGCGCGGGCGTCGCCCATTGCCCGCTGTCCAATGCCTATTTCGCCAATGCGGTGTTCCCGCTGCGCGAAGCACTCGACCGGCACATGCATATCGGCCTCGGCACCGACATTTCGGGCGGCTATAGCCCGTCGCTGTTCGATGGCTGCCGGCACGCGCTCTCGGCATCGCGGACGCTGCAGAGCGGCGTCCATGCCCATCTGGCGGCGGACGAGCGCGGCGCGCCGGGCCAACCGATCACGCATCAGGATGCGTTCTGGCTGGCCACCGCCGGCGGCGCCGAAGCGCTCGACCTGCCGACGGGCAGTTTCCGCGTCGGGCATGAATTCGACGCGCTGCTGATCGACACGAAAGCGAGCGCCTCCAACATCCACATCAATGCGGCGGACGACACGCTTGATGATGTCTTCCAGAAGATCGTGCTCAATGCGGCGCGGGCGAATATCGCTGTTGTTTGGGTAAATGGGCGGGCAGTCCGCGGCTGAGGTCAGTCAGGCGCTGGCCAATTGATCTGATATCACCACTTCGCGAACATCAGCGCCGACAGGAACGTGCGCAGGAAAGCCATGTACATGATGACATAGGCAATTGCCCAGGGCGCGTTGGCGACGAACAGCCAGTCCGGATCGGCTAGATGGATGAGATAGTGGCTCATCAGGTAGCAGAACGCGGCAAGCAACGCGGTCAGGACGGCAGACCGGATCAATGACCGCCTGAAGGCGGCCGCATCCTTGTCGAAGAAGCCCGAACCGGCCATGAAAAGCAGATAGAGGCCTGCCAGCAAGGTTGCCATAGGATCGATGACCGGCGACCAGTCGGTATTGATCCAGCCCAGCTTCTGGAACGGCTGAAACCACGGCGCCACCATCGCCGCGAAGGCCGCGGGGTAGCTTTGCCAGCGGCTAAAGGCGTCCTTGATGCCGGCCATCTAGTTTTCCGTCGGAAGCAGGTAAGAGACAGGCAGCGTCGCCACCGACCTGCCGTCCTGGTCGACCAGGCTGATCGAATGGTCGACGAAATCAGCCTGATTGTCAGCCGTCGCAGCCGCAGTGAAGGACAATCGGCCTTCTCCCTGTTTCATCGTCCAGCGTTTTTCGGAGATCGTGTTCAGCCGACCCAGCCCTTCTCCATCGAACCGGACGGACAATGTGGCATCGCCGTACTTCTGCGAAGGCGAGTTCATGGTGTAGTCGAGTTCGTAGGTGAAGGTCTTTCCGTCGAACTTCGAATAGAAAGACGCATCGATGTCCATGAGACTGTCATCGTCCGCCGCGACAAGCTGTGTCGAAAACGAATAGAGGCTCTCCAGCAGAAACTGACCGGTCTGCTTGGTCGCGTCCTCGATCTTCTGCCGAAACGAGGAGTCTTTTTTCTCGGGTTTTACCAGGCTCGGTTCGTCCTTGTGGGCGAAATAGACCGCATCTCTCTTGTCGTCGGAGTTGCCGTAGTGCAGCGGCGCGCTGGCCTGCACGTTCACCTTGTCGATGAAGTCCTGTCCGCCGGTCGTTGGCCGGTCTTTCCGCGCAATCGCCTCCGGGAGAACGCCTTCCCAGTGGTTGCGCAGTTTTTCCGTGGGGGCCAGCACCTGGATGCAGCGGCCATACATGAAGGCATTGGCCCGCGCCCGGATCCAGCTTTCATAGGAGAAATGATAGGCGCCGTCGTCAACGGGAACAGCGTCCTTCCCGACGCACCAATCCTCCGCCAGCGAGGGTC
>NZ_JAFKIC010000076.1 GCF_017306585.1 Mesorhizobium sp.
GTGGCGTTCATCTGGGTGATGATGATGCCGGGATTGACGCAATTGACCCGGATGTTGCGGGGGCCGAGCTCGCGCGCCATGCTCTTGGCCAGGGCCAGCACACCGCCCTTGGAAGCCGCGTAATGCGGCCCGCCGAGCAGGCCGCCGCCGCGCTGCGCGGCGATCGAAGCCAGGCAGATGATGGCGCCGCCATCCTCCATCACGGGAATGGCGGCCTGCGCCATGTTCAGCATGCCGCGCAGATTGATGTCGAGCGTCGCCTCCCAGTCCGCGTCGGAGATGTCCAGCACCTTGCGGGCCTGGGCGATGCCGGCATTGTTGACGACGATGTCCAGCCGCCCGAAGCGGGCCTTGACCCGATCGACGATGCCGGCGAGCGCCGCCTTGTCGCGCACGTCGGCGGCAAAGCCGACCGCAGCGGGAGGGCTTTTCGCAGGCGATTCGCCGCTGATCGATGCGGCGGCCCGATCGCAGGCAGCCTGGTCCAGGTCGACGATCACCACATGGGCGCCGGAGGCCGCGAAGGTTTGCGCCACGGCGAAACCGATGCCTGCCGGGTGCGCCGCGCCGGTGATGATAGCTACTTTTCCGTCGAGCATTTAAACTCCTGTAATTTCTTATAATACGATAATTTGTGGAAATATGCGTTGTCAAGCTTGGCGCTGCCGGGATTGCGATTGACCAGGAGGAGCTTGTCAACGGAATCCGGGTGCACTTGTAAGCCATTGAGAATATTGTGGTGTCAGGGGCGACTTGGGAGACGTTTCGGCGAAATCGGCCGCCAGCCTCCAGCATGTTTTCCTGTTGGTGCTTGACAATCAAAAAATCTATGAATTATCGTAATATAAGAATTGATTGAATTCTTGCAACGGGAGGACGTCTTATGAGCGACAAGGAACTGAACATGCTTGCGACCCTGCACGCGCTGGAGGACGGCGTGGGGCGCCGCACCTTCATGAAGCTGCTGGGGGCGGCCGGCGTCTCGCTGGCCATGACGCCGGCCGTGACGCGCCTGGCCGAGGCGGCCACCGTCATTCGCGGCAAGATCGCCAACCAGGTGTCGACGCCGTCCAACGATTACTGGTCGGTGTGGACGCGCGCTTTCGGCGCAGCCGCCGAATCGCTCGGCCTGGAAAAGCAGGAGCTGTTCCACCAGAACGACACCGCCCGCCAGCTGTCGCAGGTGCGCAGCCTGCCCGCGAGCTCGGCCAAGATGCTGATCGGCTGCGTGGAGCCCGCCGGTTCGCTGCCGACGGTGGCGAAATTCTGCCAGGACAATTCCATCCACTATGTGCCGAGCTGGGAATCGCCGGCCTGGTTCACGCCGCCCGATATCGGCGATTTCTACGTCTCCTTCGTCACGCCGAACTCGGTCGAGGGCGCCTATGAGGTGGCCAAGGCGCTGTTCCAGAGCGTCGGCGGGGAGGGCAAGATCGTCCACATCGCCGGTCTTGCGACGCCCACCGATTCCTACCGCACCGCCGGCCTGATGCAGGCGGCCGCCGAGTTCCCCGGCATCAAGATCGTCGGCGGGCTGCACGCCAACTGGGATCGCGAGCAGGCGCGCAAGGTGATGCTGTCGATGGTCACCGCGCATCCCGACATGAAGGGCGTGTTCGCGCAGAACGACAACATGGCGCTGGGCGTGCTTTCCGTGCTGCGCGAGCGCAACCTGAAGGACGTCAAGGTGTCGGGCGTCGACGGTCTGCCGGAAGGCCTGCGTGAAGTGGCCAAGGGCGAGCAGATGGTCGCCACCCACACCTCGCTGCCGCCCTATGGCGCTGGTTTCACCGCGGTTCTGGCCTTCGACGCGCTCAACGGCTGGAAGCCGACGCTTGGCGAACGTCTGCTGTTCACCGGTTCGGCGCTGGCGACGTCGGAGAATTCGGGCCGCATCGAGAAGGCGATCTACGGCGAGGGCTCCAAGCCGTTCGACTGGGCGCTGATGAGCCGCACGCTCAACCCCGAGACCTGGGACCCGCAGAACAAGATCACCGCGATCGAGCCCGAGACCTATTGGGGTCCGTTCCCGGACGGCAAGGAGCGTCTCAACGCCGCCTATGCCGGTGCAAAGGACAAGGGTGAGTTCGCCAAGGTCGATGCGCTCTACGCCGCGCATTACAAGACCGGTCCGGTCAAGGCCTGATACCGGCCGCGACGGAACCAGCCATGAACACGGTCGTACCGGCACTCGCGCTGAGCGGTGTCAGCAAGCACTATGGCCAGGTGGCGGCGCTGCGCGCCGTCGACCTGACGCTGGCGCGGCACAGCGTGCTGGGCCTGGTCGGCGAGAACGGCGCCGGCAAGTCGACGCTGATCTCGGTCATCAACGGAACCGTCCTCCCGACGGACGGCGAACTCCGGGTCAACGGCTCCGTCGTTGCCCCGGGGGCGCCGCTGGCGGCGGCGCGGGCCGGTATCGCCACCGTGTTCCAGGAGCAGGGGCTGGTCGCCAATCTGCGCGTCCATGAAAACATGCTGTTGGGCCGCGAGCGGGGTTTCGCGCGGGCGGGCTTTCTCGGAACCAACGCGACGGCGGCGCTCGCCCGCGATGTGCTCAACGAACTCGGCATCGCCATCGATCCCATGGCGGTGACGGGCGATCTCGCTTTCGGCGAGCGGCAGCTGGTCGAGATCGCCAAGGCGTTCGCACTCGGGCGCATCTATCCCGTGGAGCCGATCGTGCTGCTCGACGAGCCGACCAGCGCGCTGTCGGACAAGGAGACGCAGATCCTGTTCAATTCCATCCGCCGCTGGCGCGACAAGGCCTCCATCGTGCTCGTGTCGCACCGGTTGTCGGATGTGTTCGCCGTCTGCGACCATGTCACGGCGCTCAAGGACGGCACGGTCAACGGCCATTGGGCTGTGGCCGACGCCACGCCGGACATGCTGCACGAGGCGATCGTCGGGCGGCCGCGCTCGGCCGGTTACTACAAGGAAAGCGAACAGCGCGAGGATCTCGGCGAGATCGTGCTGGATATCAGGTCGCTCACCGTGCCCGGCCAGCTTCGCGATGTCTCGCTGTCGGTGCAGGCCGGCGAGATCGTCGGCGTCGCCGGCGTCCTGGGGTCGGGAAAGACGGTGCTGGGCAACGCCATCACCGGCGCGATCCGCCCGGCGGGCGGCGAGATATCCATCAGGGGCAAGCGGTTGAAGCCGGGCTCGCGCTCCGATGCGCTGGCCGCCGATGTCGGCTTCGTGCCGGCCGAACGCAACATCGCCGGCGTGATCGGCATGCACTCGATCGAGTGGAACCTGACGCTGCCGTCGCTCCGCTCCTTCCGGTTCGGCCGATGGCCCGTGCTGTCGGCGGCCCGGCAGGCGCGCGTGACCGACAGCTGGATCGAAAGGCTGCGCGTGCGCACGCCCGGACGCGCCGTGCAGATCCGCAACCTGTCCGGCGGCAACGCGCAGAAGGTGGTGTTCGCCAAATGGCTGGCGCGCGGCATCAAGGTTTTCGTGCTCGACGATCCCGGCCGCGGCCTCGATGTCGGCGCCAAGGAAGAGATCTACGTGCTGTTGCGCGACCTTGCCCGCCAGGGCGTCGCCATCGTGCTGATCTCCGACAATTTGCCCGAGATCATCGGCCTGTCCAACCGCATCATCACGCTGAGATCGGGTGCGATCTCGGCCGAGATCAACGCGCCCGCGCATGACAAGCCGGCCGAGACGGCCGTCGTGCCGCACATGGTGTGAACAAGATGGAAGCCAAAGTGTCCCAAACCGCAATCACCGCCGCGCCGCCGGCCTGGCGCAAGTGGATCGCCGGCAATGCGATCGCGCTCTATCCGGTGCTGGTCATCCTGGCGCTGGTGATCTTCTTCTCCGTCGCAAATCCGAACTTCGCCACCTTCGACAATGCGATGAACATCGGCCGGCAGTCCTCGGTGCTGCTGCTGGTGGCGCTGGCCGGTACGATGGTCATCATGATCGGCTCGATCGACCTGTCGGTCGGCTCGATCGTCACGCTCTCGGGCATTGTCGCCGCGCTCACCATCGACGCCGCCGGCCCGGTGGTGGCGATCGCGGCCGGCATCGGCACCGGCGTCGCCGTCGGGCTGATCAACGGGGTGACGCTGATCTCGCTGAAAGTGCCGTCCTTCCTGGTCACGCTCGGCATGCTGTCGATCCTGTCGGGCATCGCCAACATGATCTGCGGCGGCTCGTCCATCATGTTCATGGATCTCAGCCTGACCGACTTCGTCAATTCGGAGCTCATTCCAGGCCTGCCGACGATCATTCTGGTGGCGCTGCTGAGCGCCGCCGCGCTGGCCTTCGTCGCCTTCAAGACGGTGCTTGGCCGCTACCTGTTCGCGATCGGCGGCGGCGAGATCGTGGCCGCCAACTCCGGCGTGCCGGTCAACCGCTACAAGGTCTACGCCTTCATGCTGTCGGGCGCGCTGTGCGGCATGGCGGGCGTGCTGCTGACCGCGCAGGTCGGCGCCGGAACACCGGCCGCCGGCGCTAACATGCTGCTCGATTCCATCGCGGCCATCGTCATGGGCGGCACCGCGCTGTCGGGCGGCATAGGCGGGCCGCAGCGCACCATCCTTGGCGTGCTTGTCATCGCCATCCTGTCAAACGGCATGGATGTCACCGAGGTCAGCAGCTTCACGCAGGAGATCGTCAAGGGCCTGGTCATCATCCTGGCCGTGGCATCGACCATCGACCGCAAGAAATATCCCTTCATCAAGTAATCCGTCAGAGCCAAATTCACAGGAGCAGACATGAGCGCCAAGCTTGTCCCCGTCGTCACCCGCAAGGACCAGGAGCATGCCGGTACGGGCCAGTCCGGCGGCGCGGTGCGCATTTCCGGCGTCAGCCCGCAGCACACGCCGGCGACCAAGATCTGGTTCGGCAAGGTTTCGAACAAGCCGGGCTACCGCTCGCTGCCGCACCACCATGGCGAGGCCGAGACCGGCGGCTATGTGCTGAAAGGCAAGGGCCGGATCTATTTCGGCGACGACTACGCCGACTATCTCGACATGGACGAAGGCGACTTCGTGTTCGTGCCGCCGCACATGCCGCATGTCGAGGTCAATATGAGCACGACCGAGGACCTGATCTGGCTCACCACCCGAACGCCCGACAACATCGTGGTCAACCTGGCCGATGTCGACGACGCCACGCTGGTTGGCTATAGGCGCGCCTGAAAGAACAGCCCTTCGCGGGAGGAAAAACCATGACCGACATACGCCTCTACATGTTCGATACCGGCATTCTCAAATGCAAGTATCACGACATCTATCTCAACCAGGGCGGGGATTCCGATTTCGAGATTCCGGTGCCGTTCTATTTCATCACCCATCCCAAGGGGAACGTGATCATCGACGGCGGCACGCCCGTGGAATGCGCCACCGACGCCAAGGGCCATTGGGGCAAGGTGGCGGAGTTCTTCACGCCGGTGCTGACACCGGAGCAGGGCTGCGTGGCGCAGATCGAGAAGCTCGGTTTCACGGTCGACAGCGTGAAGACCGTCGTGCTCTCGCACCTGCATCTCGACCATGTCGGCGCCGTCGGCCGCTTCCCCAACGCCACGCATGTCGTGCAGCGCATCGAATATGAATACGCCCACACGCCAGACTGGTTCGCCGTGCTCGCCTATGTGCGCAAGGACTTCGACCGGCCGGACCTGAAGTGGCTGATCCTTGAGGATGCGTGGGGCGATTTCTACGACCTCTATGGCGATGGCTCGATCATCCTGATCCGCTCGCCCGGCCACACGATCGGCCACCAGTCGATCCTGGTGCGCACCTCCAGCGGCCAGTCGGTGCTGCTGGCCGTCGACGCCGCCGACACGCTCGACCATTGGGAGGAGCGCGCGCTGCCGGGCGCGCTGCATTCGACCATCGATTCCGTGCGCTCGGTGAAGAAGCTGCGCGCCGTGCAGGAAAAGACCGGCGCGCTGGTGGTG
>NZ_JAFKIC010000077.1 GCF_017306585.1 Mesorhizobium sp.
ATCAAGGTGCTGGGCGGCTCGAAGCGGAAATACGCTTCCGTCGGCGACATCATCGTGGTGTCGATCAAGGAAGCCATTCCGCGCGGCCGCGTTAAGAAGGGCGATGTGATGAAGGCGGTCGTGGTTCGCACGGCCAAGGACATCCGCCGCCCGGACGGCAGCGTGATCCGTTTCGACAAGAACGCGGCCGTTCTCGTCGACAATAAGAAAGAGCCGATCGGCACGCGTATCTTCGGACCGGTTCCGCGCGAACTCCGCGCCAAGAACCACATGAAGATCATCTCGCTCGCGCCTGAAGTGCTGTAAGGAGCCGGACCAATGCAAAAGATCAGAAAAGGCGACAAGGTTGTCGTGCTTGCCGGCAAGGACAAGGGCCGTACGGGCGAAGTCCTTTCGGTGCAGCCGAAGGATGACACCGCGCTGGTTCGCGGCGTCAACATGATCCGTCGCCACCAGAAGCAGACCCAGTCCCAAGAGGGCGGGATCATCACCAAGGAAGCGCCGATCAACCTGTCGAACATCGCGCTGGCCGACCCCAAGGATGGCAAGCCGACCCGCGTCGGTTTCATCTTCCAGAAGGACGGCAAGAAAGTGCGCGTCGCCAAGCGCTCGGGAGAAGTCATCAATGGCTAAGGCTGAAACCAAGCAGACGGCTGCCACCAACGTGCCGCGTCTGAAGAAGGTCTACAACGAGACCATCCGCAAGGCGCTGCAGGAGCAGTTCGGCTACGACAACGACATGCAGGTTCCGCGCCTCGACAAGATCGTGCTGAACATGGGCGTCGGTGAGGCCACGGGCGACTCCAAGAAGCCTTCGGTCGCCGCCGAGGACCTGGCGCTGATCGCCGGCCAGAAGGCTGTCGTGACCCGCGCCCGCAACTCGATCGCAGGCTTCAAGGTCCGCGAGAACATGCCGATCGGCGCCAAGGTCACGCTGCGCAAGGAACGCATGTACGAGTTCCTCGACCGCCTCGTGAACATCGCGCTGCCGCGCGTCCGCGACTTCCGCGGACTGAACCCCAAGAGCTTTGACGGCCGTGGCAACTACGCCATGGGCATCAAGGAGCACATCGTGTTCCCGGAGATCAACTACGACAAGGTTGATCAGATCTGGGGCATGGACGTCATCGTTTGTACGACTGCGAAGACGGACGACGAAGCCAGGGCATTGCTCAAGGCCTTCAACTTCCCCTTCCGCCAGTAACGGCAGCGAGAAAAGGAAAAATCTGAAATGGCAAAGACCAGCTCAGTCGAGAAGAACAACAGGCGCCGCAAGCTTGCCGACCAGTACGGTCCCAAGCGCGCTGCGCTGAAGGCGATCATCATGGATCAGTCCAAGCCGATGGAAGAGCGCTTCCGCGCTCAGCTCAAGCTTGCCGCGCTGCCGCGCAACTCGGCCAAGATCCGCATCCGCAACCGCTGCGAAGTCACGGGCCGTCCGCGCGCTTTCTATCGCAAGCTCAAAGTATCGCGTATCGCGCTGCGTGATCTCGGCAACAACGGCCAGATCCCCGGCCTGGTCAAGTCGAGCTGGTAAGGAGGACATAACATGTCATTGAGCGATCCTCTCGGCGATATGCTGACCCGCATCCGCAACGCCTATGGCCGCAAGAAGTCGAGTGTCTCGACGCCGGCCTCGCGTCTGCGCACCCGCGTCCTCGACGTGCTGAAGGCTGAAGGCTATATCCGCGACTACAGCCAGACCGATTTCGACAACGGCAAGTCCGAGATCGAAATCGAGCTGAAGTATTTCGACGGCGCCCCGGTCGTGCGCGAAATCGCCCGCGTTTCGAAGCCCGGCCGTCGCGTTTACGTCTCGGCCAAGTCGATCCCGCACGTCGCCAACGGCCTCGGCATCGCCATCCTTTCGACCCCGAAGGGCGTGATGGCCGACCACGAAGCGCGTGAGCAGAACGTCGGCGGTGAGATCCTCTGCCAGATCTTCTGATCTGGCAGCTGGCCGCAAATTGGAATCCGGTCTTCGGATCGTTCCGAAGACAGAGACCTGAAACAAGAGAAGTGACGAGGACAACCAAATGTCTCGTATTGGAAAGAAACCCGTTTCGCTGCCGCAGGGCGTGACCGCGACCGTCAACGGCCAGACCGTGACGGCGAAGGGCCCCAAGGGCGAGCTGAAGTTCGTGGTGAACGACGAAGTCCTGGTCAAGATGGAAGGCAGCGAGATCGCTGTCGAGCCGCGCGACCAGTCGAAGACCGCCCGCTCCAAGTGGGGCATGTCGCGCACGCAGATCGTCAACATCCTGCAGGGCGTGAAGGACGGTTTCGAAAAGAAGCTCGAAATCACCGGCGTCGGCTATCGCGCGGCACTTCAGGGCAAAAACCTGCAGTTGGCGCTTGGCTTCAGCCACGACGTCGTTTACGAGACGCCGGCCGGCATCACCATCACGGTGCCGAAGCCGACCGAAATCACCGTTGCTGGCATCGACAAGCAGCAGGTTGGCCAGGTGGCTGCCGAGATTCGCGAATATCGTGGTCCTGAGCCCTACAAGGGCAAGGGCGTCCGCTACGCTGGCGAGAAGATCGTCCGCAAGGAAGGCAAGAAGAAGTAATATGCCAGGCCGAAAAGTCGCGAACTTTTCGGCCAGGAAAGTTTAACGCCGCGGGGAGCGGCCGCGGGAGGCGCTTTCGCCTACCGCACATGGCAGCCCCCGTTTTCTGAAGGCAAGGAAGACTGTCATGGGTACCAAGGAAGCCACTCAGCGCCGCGCGCAGCGCGTCCGTCGCCAGATCAGGAAGGTCGCCGGCGAGCGCCCGCGTCTGTCGGTGCACCGCACCTCGAAGAACATCTATGTCCAGGTGATCGACGACGCCAAGGGCCACACCATCGCCGCCGCCTCGACGCTCGAGAAGGACCTCAAGGGTTCGCTCAAGACCGGCGCTGATACCGCCGCCGCCGCCGCGATCGGCAAGCTGATCGCCGAGCGTGCGACCAAGGCCGGCGTCAAGGAAGTTGTCTTCGACCGTGGCCCGTACATCTATCACGGCCGTGTCAAGGCGCTGGCCGAAGCTGCCCGCGAAGGCGGTCTGAGCTTCTAATGCATGATCCCGAAAAGTTGCAGACTTTTCGGATAAGATCATGCAAAGGAGAGAAATTCACCGCCGGCGACCCAAGGCGGCGCCGGCAACCAGCAACCCGTGCTTCCGGAAAAGAACAAGGAACAGGATATGGCACAGGAACGTAGAGAAGGCGGCCGCGGCCGCGAGCGTGAACGCGAAGAGCGTGACGACGGGATGGTGGACAAGCTGGTCCACATCAACCGCGTCGCCAAGGTCGTCAAGGGTGGTCGCCGCTTCCGCTTCGCCGCTCTCGTCGTCGTCGGCGACCAGAAGGGCCGCGTCGGCTTCGGTCACGGCAAGGCACGCGAAGTGCCGGAAGCCATCCGCAAGGCAACCGAGTCGGCCAAGCGCGACATGATCTTCGTGCCGCTGCGCTCGGGCCGCACGCTGCACCACGACGTCGAGGGACGTTGGGGCGCCGGTCGCGTGCTGCTGCGCGCTGCCAAGCAGGGTACCGGCATCATCGCCGGCGGCCCGATGCGCGCTGTCTTCGAGACGCTCGGCATGCATGACGTGGTCGCCAAGTCGATGGGTTCGTCGAACCCGTACAACATGGTTCGCGCCACCTTCGACGCGCTGAAGAGCCAGATGCATCCCAAGGATGTGGCAGCCGCGCGCGGCATCAAGTATTCGACTCTTCAGGCCCGCCGCGGCACCGCCGTTGCGGCTGAAGAATAGTCGATCTGACCAGGGATTTTGACCATGGCCAAGAAAGCAACCAAGACCATCACCGTTGAGCAGATCGGTTCGCCGATCCGCCGCCCGAAGGAGCAGCGCGCGACGCTGGTCGGCCTCGGCCTCAACAAGATGCACAAGCAGCGCACCCTGGAAGATACGCCTTCCGTGCGCGGCATGATCGCTGCCGTCCAGCATCTCGTCCGCGTCGTGGACGAGGGCTGAGCAGAAGCGCAGGAGAAGCAAGATGAAACTCAACGATCTGCGTGACAAGGACGGCGCGACGCACTCCAAGAAGCGTCTGGGCCGCGGCATCGGTTCCGGCTCGGGCAAGACCGCCGGTCGCGGCGTCAAGGGTCAGAAGGCGCGTTCCGGCGTCGCCATCAACGGCTTCGAGGGTGGCCAGATGCCGCTCTACCGCCGTCTGCCCAAGCGCGGCTTCAACAACCTGTTCGCCAAGAGCTTCACCGTCGTGTCGCTGGCCAAGATCCAGGCCGCGATCGACGCCAAGAAGCTCGACGCCAAGGCGACCGTGAATGCCGAGGCGCTGGTCGCCGCCGGCGTCATTCGCCGCGCCAAGGACGGCGTACGGGTGCTGTCCGATGGCGATCTGAAGGCGAAGCTCGCCTTCGACGTCGCCGGCGCCTCCAAGGCCGCGATCGAGAAGATCGAGAAGGCCGGCGGTTCGGTCAAGCTGCCGGAACAGGCCGCTGCCGAGTAACGGCAATTTGAAGCGCGACCCGCAAGAGCGGCATTCGTTTTTGCTCGTGATCGCGCTTTGATCTGCTCAATTAGGCGGCCGCGTCAACGCGGCCGCTTGCATGTTTACAGCCCGGAGCTTATCTCGTGAGCTTCGGTGAAACGCGCCGCCTGACCTCACGGGCCATCAAGCGTTACCAAGCGGAGAATCAGGCATGGCTTCGGCTGCTGAACAACTAGCCTCGAATCTGAATTTCTCGGCCTTCGCCAAGGCGGAGGACCTGAAGAAACGAATCTGGTTCACCATCGGCGCGCTGCTCGTCTATCGTCTTGGCACCTACATTCCGCTTCCCGGGATCAATCCCGACGCTTTCGCCCAGGCCTTCTCCTCGCAGAGCAAGGGCGTGTTGGGCATGTTCAACATGTTCGCCGGCGGCGCCGTGCAGCGCATGGCGATCTTCGCGCTCGGCATCATGCCCTACATCTCCGCCTCCATCATCATGCAGCTGATGACCTCGGTCATCCCGTCGCTGGAAGCGCTGAAGAAGGAAGGCGAGCAAGGCCGCAAGGTCATCAACCAGTACACGCGCTACGGCACGGTGCTTCTGGCGCTGGTGCAGGCTTACGGCATTTCGGTCGGCCTGGAGAACGGCAACGGCATCGTCAGCGATCCCGGCATGTTCTTCCGCATCTCGACCGTCGTCACGCTGGTTGGCGGCACCATGTTCCTGATGTGGCTGGGTGAGCAGATCACCGCGCGCGGCATCGGCAACGGCATTTCGCTCATCATCTTCTCCGGCATCGTCGCCGGCCTGCCGCATGCCATTTCCGGCACGCTGGAGCTCGGCCGCACCGGCGCTCTGTCGACCGGCCTGATCCTGGCGATCATCGTGCTGGCCATCGTCGTCATCGCGCTCATCGTCTTCTTCGAGCGCGCCCAGCGCCGCCTGCTGATCCAGTATCCGAAGCGCCAGGTCGGGAACCGCATGTTCCAGGGCGACACCTCGCATCTGCCGCTCAAGCTCAACACGTCGGGCGTCATCCCGCCGATCTTCGCGTCGTCGCTGCTTTTGCTGCCGGCCACCATCGCCGGCTTCTCGCAGACCACCAACATGCCCGCCTGGGCGAGCACCATCTTGGCCTCGCTCGGCCACGGCCAGCCGCTCTACATGGCATTCTATGCGGCGATGATCGTGTTCTTCGCCTTCTTCTACACTGCGATTGTCTTCAACCCGAAGGACACCGCCGACCAGCTCAAGAAGCACTCCGGCTTCATCCCCGGCTACCGCCCGGGCGAGCGCACCGCCGATTACATTGATTACGTTCTCACCCGCATCACCGTCATCGGCGCCATCTACCTGGTGCTGGTGTGCCTGCTGCCGGAGTTCCTGATCTCGGCGAGT
>NZ_JAFKIC010000078.1 GCF_017306585.1 Mesorhizobium sp.
GCGACCGGATGAAATGGTCGAGTTCCGCCTGGTAGGATTCGGCATAGCGCTCGACGAAGAAATAGAGCGGCCGGTCTGCCGATATTCCGCTCTCGCCGCTGAAGCTGACGGAGGTCGGCGTGCGGTTGCCGGCCTGCAACATGCCTTTTGAACCGTGCACCTCGATGCGCTGGTCGTAGCCATAGACGGCGCGCACGCTGTTGTTGATGTGGCATTGCCGGCCCGAGGCGGTGCGCAGGATGAACATCGCCGTGTCGTAATCGCCGAGCCTGGCATAGTAGGGCAGCACCAGTGAGGAGCCGGTGGCGAAGAGCTCCACCGGTTCCTCGCCGAGCAGGAAGCGCGCCATGTCGAAATCGTGAATGGTCATCTCGCGGAACACGCCGCCGCCGCTTGCCAGTGCCTCCTCGCTTTCCGGCTCGGGATCGCGGCTGGTGATGATGACCTGCTCGACCGCGCCGATTTTGCCGGCGTCGATCCTTTGCCGGACAGCGGCGAAAGATGGATCGAAGCGCCGGTTGAAGCCGATCTGCATCGGCACGCCGGCTTTCTCGACCGCGGCCAGGCATTCGTCGGTTCGTGCAATATCGAGATCGATGGGTTTTTCGCAGAAGATCGCCTTGCCCTTGCCCGCGGCCTCGATGATCAGATCGGCATGGGTTCGTGTGGCCGAGGCGATGACCACGGCCTTCACCGTGGGGTCGTTCATCACCATCGCGGTATCGGCGACCTCCGCGCCTGTCTCCACGGCGATGCGCTCGGCTGCCTCGCGCTGGGGATCGACGACGAAGCGGAAGCGCACGCCTGGATGGCGGGCAAGGTTTTTCGCATGCACCGAGCCGATCAGCCCGGCGCCGAACAGTGCGGCGTCGATCATTTTTCTCTCTTTTCAGTCCTTCAGGAAACCGCTTCCGCGCCGGATCCGGATTTGCTGAAGCGCTCCAGTTCCTGTTGCAATTCGCGGATCTCGCGGCCGCCGGCCATCATGTCCAGCACCTCTTTCTCGGTGATCTCGCTCTTGCGGAAGGTGCCGAGCGAACGGCCCCGGTTCAGCATGGTGAAGACATCGCCGATCGGATAGGCGTGGTGGATGTTGTGGGTGATGAAGATGACGGCCAGCCCGCGCTGACGCGCCTGAGCCACATAGCGCAGCACGATCGAGGCCTGGTGCACGCCGAGCGCCGAGGTCGGCTCGTCGAGGATCAGCACACGCGCGCCATGATAGACGGCGCGAGCGATCGCCACGCATTGCCGTTCGCCGCCGGAAAGCGTGCCCACCGCCTGCTGCGGATCGCGCACATTGATGCCGATCTTGCCAAGCTCCTCATAGACGATGGCGTCGGCGCGTTTCATGTCGATGCGCTTGGTGATCCACGCGCCCTTCAGCGGCTCGCGGCCAAGGAAGAAATTGCGGGTGATGCTCATCAACGGGATCATCGACAGATCCTGGAAGACGGTGGCGATGCCGGCATCGAGTGCCTGGCGCGGCGATGCGAAGGTCACCGGCTTGCCGTCGACATACATCTGGCCTTCGCTCGGCGTGTGGACCCCCGACAAGGTCTTGATCAGCGTCGACTTGCCGGCGCCATTGTCGCCAAGCAGGCAATGGACCTCGCCGGCATGCGCGGCAAAGGACATGTCGCGGATCGCCGTCACCGAACCGAAGCGGCGGGTGACGTTGCGAAGTTCGATCAAGGGTTCGGCCATCAGCGTGCCTCCGTCGCCTTGCGGCGCACGTAATTGTTGACCAGCACGGCGATCAGAAGCATCGAGCCGAGGAAGACCTGGAACCAGTCGGTGTCGATGCCGGTGTAGAAGATGCCCATCTCCACCGTGCCGAAGATAAGCGCGCCGAACATGGCGCCGATGGCCGAGCCATAGCCGCCGGTCAGCAGGCAACCCCCGATCACTGCGGCGATAATCGCCTGGAATTCCTTCTGCGTGCCACGCAGCGTGTCGGCGGAGCCGGATTCCAGAACCTGGATGACGGCGAACAAAGTCGCCGAAAGCGCGGTGCCGATGAAAAGCAGGATCTTTACGCGGTCGACAGGCACGCCGACATTGCGGGCGGCACGGTCGTCGCCGCCGACAGCGAACACCCAGTTGCCGAAACGCGTCTTGATCAAGAGCCAGGTCGCGAACGCCGTCACGATCACCCACCAGAGAATGGACATGGACAGGCCCTGGACCATCGGCGAGCCGTCGGGCCGCGCGGCGATCCAGCCATGCGTGGCGAGCCAGGCGAAAACCGGCCCGCCGAATTTGCCTCCGAACAGCCAGACGACGAAACTGCCCTCGTGGCCCTCGGTGATGTAGGGGATCTGCGTGCGGCCGGTGATGGTGCGGGTGACCGCCAAGGTTAGGCCGCGCAGGATGAACAGTCCGGCAAGCGTCACGATGAAGGACGGCAGCCGGGTGCGCACGACGAGAAACCCGTTGAGCGCGCCGACGACGATGGCGACGACGAAGGTGATCGCCACGGTGACGGGGATGGAAAGCCCGAACTGGGTGACGCAAAGGCCGATGGTGACGCTGGCAAAACCGATCATCGAGCCCAGCGACAGATCGAACTCGCCGCCGATCATCAAGAGCGCCACCGCAGCGGCAAGGATGCCGAGCTGAGCGGAGACCTGCAGGAAGTTGGCAATGCCGGCCATCGAGAACAGGCCGCTGTTGCCCGCGGTGAGGCCGAAGGCCAGGAAGACCAGGATGGTGCCGGTGAGGGCGCCGAGTTCGGGACGCCGCATCAGCCGCGTCAGGTTTCGTGAAACGGGTTTCGGCTCAGGCGGATGGGCCGGGTTCAGTGCATCTGTCACAATCGTCAAACCTCAGTCGGTGTCTGGAGCAATCCCGGGAGGGCATGAAGTAGATTTCTCCCGCGAAATCGCGTCAATACAAAGCGGCCCGCCGGCCAGGGAACCGGCGAGCCGCTTGAGGCTCAGCGGATGCCGGCCTTGCTGAGATCGCCAACGGCAGCGGCGTCATCCTTCATGATGAAGGACGGGCCGGTGCGCACGGCCGAGGTGGGGAAGGTCTTCCACATCGCCTTGTTGGTCAGGAACACGACCGGATAATAGCCCATCATGTATTGCTGGTTGTCGATGCCGAACATCATCGTGCCCTTGCTCACCGCATCGAGGATTTCGGGCGACAGGTCGAAGGTGCCGATCTTGTAGTTGCCGATGGTGCCGGCGTCCTGGAACATCTTGAGCAGTGGCGCGGCAACCGTCGGGCCGAGCGTCAGCACGCCCGTGACGTCGGGATGCGCGGTGAGATAGCCCTCGACCCGGCGTGTGACGTCGGTCGGGTCCATGGTGGCCGCTACGACGGCAGAGGCGCCGCCGCTCTTCTTCAGCCCGTCATTGTAGCCTTCGCAGCGCTTGTCGAGGCTGACATTGCCGACCTCGTGGTTGACGCAGATGCCTTGCTTCACGCCCGCCTTGGCCATGATCTCGCCGGCCTTGACGCCGTTGTCGTATTCGGAGCCGCCGCCGACGAAGAGGTCGAGGCCCCACGGCTCGACTGCCTCCTCGCCGCTGTCGATGACGACGACCGGAATGCCGGCCGCCTTGGCGGCCTGGATCGGCGCCTTCAGGGCATCCATGTCGGGGATGGAGACGACCAGCCCGTCCGGCTGCGAGGCGGTCGCGGCCTCGATCATCCGGGCCATGCGCACCACGTCGAAGGTTTCAGGCGCCTGGTATTCGACCTTGACGCCGAGCTGCTTGGCGGCGGCCTGCATGCCGTTCTTCACCACGCTCCAATAGACGTCGTTGGCCTGGCCGTGCGTGACGAAGACGATGCGCACATCGCTCTCCTTCTTCACCTGCGCCGACGCCGGGAGGATGCTGGCGCCGGCGAAAGCGAGTGAGAGCGCTGCGGCGCCAAGCATGGTTCGCATTCTGGACATCGAGAATAGGGCAGTCATCATCGTTCTCCTCAGTTGTTGTTGTCTTGTCTCAAGTCTTGGCCTCAACCCTCCCGGTCGGGCCATTTCGCCTTTATTCCAGTTGTTTTCGTTGGAGCATGGTCATGCCCTGAAGTCCCGGAGCGAACCGCGGCGGATGGACAGCCCATCCACGAAGGCCATGAAATCCGGGTCTGGAAGCAGGTCGAATTCATCGATGCGGATCTGCGCCGAGTTCGGTTCGATCACCTCGATCTCGCCCGGCGCGTTAGCGTGCAGGCAAAGGAAATTCAGGCCCTCGCCGATTTGCCCGAACAGCATCTCATAGCGCGCGCGGGCGGGCTGGTTGCGATGCCAGGGCGTTTCCAGGACGGCGCTGGCCAGGGTTTCACCCGCATCGGCAAGCCGCTTTCCCGGTGCGGTGTAGACGCTCTCGTCGAGCGGGCCCAGATTGTGGATCGGCCCGTAGACGGAGATGGCTTTCGGGAACAGCGTCGGGATCCCGTACTCGATGCCGACAGCGGCATAGCGGTCGACGAATTCGGGCGAAAACACCGCGCCCATGTGGCCATCCATATGAGTGAGCGAAAGCCCCGCGGCCAATGCCGCGTCGATCTGCGCGCGCATCTCGGCTTCCACCGCTTCCGGCTCGCCCCTGGCGCGCAGTTCGGGCACGCCGCGAAAGAGATAGCCGTCGCTGTCGACGATGCCCGACGCCTGGCTCGCCTTGGTCAGCGGCCGCCAGCGGTAATACTTCTTCTCGGACGTGAGCGTGATGTGGACGCCGAGATTGAGCGAGGCGTCTTTCGCGCCTTCCTCGGCGATTTCGAGGTACCATGGGCAAGGCACCATGACCGAGCCGCTGTCGACCGCGCCGGCGCGCTTCAGGGCGAGATAGGCGACGTTGGCGCCGTGGCACATGCCGACGTCGTCGATGTTGATGACGACCTTGCGTTCAGCCGGCATGGCGGACATCCTTCTGGCGTTCTTCCACGGTGAAGCCGGCTTCTTCAGCGAGCGTCTTCAGATTGCGGTAGCCCATCGTGGCATAGGTCAGCGGATGCGCCTTGGCCGGATCCTGCTCGGCCTCGACAACCAGCCAGCCGGCATAGCCCTTGTCGGCGAGGATTTTCAGCAGTCTGGGATAATCGATCGCTCCGTCGCCCGGCACGGTGAAGATGCCTTCCATTACCGCGCCCATGAAGCTCATGTCGGTCTCGCGCGCATTCTTCAGCATCGCCGGGCGCACATCCTTGCAATGGACATGGACGACGCGACCGACATGGCGGCGCAGCAATTGCTCGGGGTCGCCGCCGGAAAAGGCGCAGTGTCCGGTGTCGTAGAGCAGCCCGACCGCTTCGCCGGTGGTCTTCATCAGCATGTCGATCTCGCCGTCGGTCTCGACGATCGTGCCCATGTGGTGGTGGAAGGCCATGCCGACGCCGAAATCGGCAAAGCGCTCCGCAAGGCGCGTGATCTTGGCGCCGTAAGATTTCCATTCGTCGGCCGCGAGCTTCGGCCGCTGCGAGATCGGGTCATGGATCGCGCCATGACGGCCGCGAGACGTGTCGGCATAGACAACATGCTTCGCGCCGAGATCCCTGAGCAGGGTCAGATGCGGGCGTATCGCCTCGAATTCCTCATCTACCTCCTTCTGGCAGATACGCCCGTCATACCAGCCGGAGACCAGTGCCAGCCCATAGTGATCGAGGATCGGGCCGAGCGCGCGGCTCTCACGCGGGAACTTGCCGCCGAGTTCGGTGCCGGCATAGCCAGCCTGCGCGGTCTCGCTCAGACACGTCTCAAGCGGCGTGTCTCCGCCAAGCTCGGGCACATCGTCATTGCTCCAGGTGATGGGATTGATGCCAAGTCTGACTGTGCTCAT
>NZ_JAFKIC010000079.1 GCF_017306585.1 Mesorhizobium sp.
GCGCTCGATATCGGCGATTGCGATTACAAGGGCCAGGCGATCGGCTGGCATTCGCCGAGCGGCTTCCGCAACCCGGCGCTGCACGACTATGAAGGGGAAGGGGGGCTGGCCTGGGCACGCTCCTTTTCCGGCCTGCTCGTGACATGCGGGCTCGACCACATATTGGGCCGGGAAACCGTGCCGGCCGAAAACTACAACTACCCCGGCAAGGCGACCGTGACGCACTCGCTGCATGGCCGCGTCGGTACCATTCCGGCGCGGCTGACCGGCTATGGCGAGCGCTGGGAGGGCGACCGTTGCGTGCTGTGGGCCGAGGGCGTCGTCCAGCAATCGGCGGTATTCGGCGAGGACCTTCATCTCATGCGCCGCATCGAGGCCGATGTCGGCGGCAACGAGATCCGGTTGTCCGACCGTGTCGTCAACCACGGTTTCAACCGCACGCCGCATATGTATTTCTACCACGTCAATGTCAGTCATCCCCTGCTCGACGAGGGATCGCGCTATCTGGCGCCGATCCGCGATGTGGTATGGGCAGGCCACGCCGGGGAGCGGTACGAGGCGCAGCAGGTCGGCTACCGCACAGCGCCGGCGCCAAGGATGCGCTTCAGCGAACCGGTCTGGCAGCACGAGATGGGCGCCAATGCCACGGGCGAGGTGCCGGTGGCCGTGGTCAACGACCGGATTGGTCTCGGCTTCGAAGTGGTTACGCGCAAGGACCAGCTGCCTTGCGCCTATCAATGGCAGAATTTCCAGGCCGGGCAGTATGCGCTGGGCATCGAGCCTTCGACCCATCATGTGCTGGGCGATCTCGCTGCTCGCGAACGCGGCGAGATGATCTGGCTGGAGCATGATGAAAGCCGGGCTTACGACGCGGTATTTCGTGTGCTCGACGGTCCTGTCGAGATCGCCGAGGCGGAAGGCAGGATCGCGGCCATCGCCTGCCAGCCCGCGCAGGATTATCCTCAGCCGTCCGGCAACTTCCCAAGACTGACGGGCAGGGCATGAGCGCGGTGCATTTTCACAGCAAGCCCTCCGGCCGGCGGACCGGATTGCCAGCGCTGCATAGAGATTGGAGGTCGCTGTGACGACGATGGCAAGAAAACGCGACTACAGCCTGGTCGGCGAAAGCACCCGACGGGCGATCGAGACCGGGCTCGCCTCGGCCGAGTGGTATCATACCGACGTGCCGCGCAAGGCTATGAAGGAGCTGATGCAGCGTTCCGATGGTCCTGCGATCCGCGACACCATCATCTGGATCGCCGCGATCCTGGGCTCGGCCGCCGGCATCGTCTGGTTCTGGGGCACGTGGTGGGTGGTGCCGTTCCTGCTCGTCTATGGCGTGCTCTACGGCTCGTCGAGCGACGCGCGCTGGCATGAATGCGGCCACGGCACGGCTTTCCGCACGCGCTGGATGAACGATGTCGTCTACCACATCGCCTCGTTCATGCTGATGCGCAATCCGGTGCAATGGCGCTGGAGCCATGCGCGCCACCATACCGACACCATCATCGTCGGCCGTGACGCCGAGATCGCCGTCATGCGGCCGCCGGATCTTCTGAAGGCCGCGCTTGCCTTCACCGGCATCCTCGACTTCCGCTATTCGCTGCCGACGCTGGTGCGCCAGGCCTTCGGCAGACTGTCGGACGACGAGAAGAGCTACATTCCCGAGATGGAATTCAACAAGGCTGTCGTGGCGGCCCGTTGGCATGTGGCGATCTATGTCGCGACGATCGCGCTCGCGATCGTCCTGCGCTCCTGGATACCGCTGGTGCTGATCGGCCTGCCGCGCCTCTACGGCACCTGGCACATGGTGACGACAGGCCTGCTGCAGCATATCGGGCTCGCCGACAATGTCGTCGATCACCGGCTCAACACGCGCACCGTCTACATGAACCCGGTCAGCCGGTTCATCTACTGGAACATGAACTATCACGTGGAGCATCACATGTTCCCGATGGTGCCGTATCACGCGCTGCCCAGGCTGCACGAACTGATCAAGCATGATCTGCCCGAGCCGAACCCATCGATGTGGCATGCCTATCGCGAGGTCTGGCCGGTGCTGCTCAGGCAGCTGAAATACGAGGACTTCTATCTCAAGCGCGAATTGCCGCCGACGGCGAGACCTTATCGCGGCGAGTTCCATGAGCTCGATATGTCGGCGGCGGCCGAGTAGCTGAGGAGACCGAGGTGGCCGATTGGGTTGAAGCGTGCGCGGTGGGCGATGTCGAGGAAGAGGATGTCATCCGCTTCGACCATGGCGGCCGGACCTTTGCGATCTATCGTTCGCCGGATGACGAGTTCTTCGCCACGGACGGCTACTGCACACATGAGAAGACGCATCTCGCCGACGGGCTTGTCATGGACGAGATCATCGAATGCCCGAAGCACAATGGCCGCTTCAACTACAAGACCGGCCAGGCCAAGGGCGCGCCGGTCTGCGTCAATCTCGCGACCTATCCGGTGAAAGTCGAGGCCGGTAAGGTGATGATCCAGATCTGAGGCGGGGCACGATCAATCGTTCCGGTGCCGCCGCAGCCAAGCAAATATGAGGGGATTTCTGATGAGCCGAAAGAGACCGACCGTCGCCGATCTGCGCGCCATGAAGGGCAAGCGCCAGCTGACCATGCTGCGCGTATTGACGCTGGACGAGGCCGAAGCCGCCGAGCGGGCAGGGGTCGACATTGTCTCCGTGCCGCCCGAACTGGTGCTCAACCCGCAATACCGTGATGCCGCGCCCAGCCTGTTCACCATGCCGGGTGAGAACTTCTTCGAGATCGGCACCGCGGACGATTTTCTGCGCTGGGCCTTCCGGCTCTACAAGGCGGGCGCCGACGCGGTCTATTGCAGCGCCGGCTACGCCACGATCAAGCGGATGGCGGACGACGCCATACCCGTCATCGGCCATGTCGGCCTGATCCCCTCGCGCGCGACCTGGACCGGTGGCTTCAAGGCTGTCGGCAAGACGGCCGAGACCGCCATGCAGGTTTTCACTGCGGTGAAACAGCTCGAGGCGGCCGGCGCGATCGGCGCCGAGATCGAGGTGGTGCCGGTCGAGGTCGCCAAGGCGATTTCGGAGCGCACGCCGCTGATCATGCTGTCGATGGGGGCAGGCACCGGCTGCGATGCGCAGTATCTGTTCGCCGAGGATATTCTGGGCAGCAATCGCGGCCACATGCCGCGCCATTCCAAGGTCTATCGCAACTTCGCCGCCGAATATGACCGGCTTCAGGCCGAGCGGGTGGCGGCATTCTCCGAATATGTCGCCGACGTCAACAGCGGCGCCTATCCCGAGGACAGGCATATCGTGCACATGGACCCGGCCGAGCTGCGGCTCTTTCTCGACAAGGTCGGCCGGAATTAGCCTCGGCGGTCACGAACGCGCGGCGGCGGAGGCTGAGGAAGCCGCAAAGGGAGGTCTCGGCGCCAACGCGGCGCCGATCAGTCCGGCCCGGTTGGACAGCGCGGAGCGCAGCACCGGAACGCCCTTGGCCGGCTGGTGCCAGACATGCTGCCTGACGGCGGCAACCAGACTGTTCCAGTAGGGCCCGGGATCCGCGACGACGCCTCCGCCGATGACCAGCGCTTCGGGATCGAGCGTGTTGACGAGCAAAGCGAGGGCCGAGCCCAGGACGCGACCGCCGGTGGCCAGCACCGCGATGGCATCCTGCGAGCCCGATCCGGCCGCTGCCGTCAATTCATGCACGGCCGCGACTTCCAGGCCCCTGCGCCGCGCCAGCGCGACAAGGCCGGAGCCGCCGCTGACCTCCTCGACCAGCGTGGAGCCCGCCATTTCCGGCAGGCTGAGATCGACCGGGCTCATGCCGAGACTGTAGACCCAGCCATGCGCGCCGACATAGCATTCGGCGCCGTTCATCAGCATGCTGGCGATGCCGGTTCCGGCGTTGACATAGATCCAGTGGCCGCGCCCCCGGCCATGGCCGAAAAGCGCCTCGGCGCTGGCCGCGGCGCGAATGTCGGAATCGACCGCGACATCGCCGAAACCATGGAACGCCTCGCGGATCTGCTGCCGGGTTATGTCGATGCGATGGCTGCTGGCGATCTCGCCGTCGCGGTCGATCAGCTCGCAAATGCCGATGCCCAGCGGGCCCGATCTGCCGAAGCTCTCCGTCATCCGCATCGCGGCGCCGGCGATATCCTCCAGAAACGCCGCGCCCGTCCTGCCGCGCGGCGGGGTCGGGATGAGCGTGCTGTGGAGGACAGCGCCATTGCGCCGGTCGACGATGCCGATGGCGGTCTTGCTGCCACCGATATCGACGCCGATCGCAATGTCCTGGGAGGAACTCACCGGTTTCACTGCTGCTCCAGATAGTGAGGGGCGACACCGAAGACGAACACGGCCGGCTCGCCGCCCATGTTCCAGTACTGGTGCGTGGTTCCCGCCGGCGTGAAGAAGCCGTCGCCTGGGTGGAGTTCGAACCAGGTGCGGCCCTCATTCTCGGGCACATGGACGCGCAGCACGCCCGACGTGACATAGAGGCATTCGTCACCGCCATGTTTCTGCGGCAGCGATGGGCGGCCGGGCATGACGGTGGTGCGACCGACGGTGAGCTGGTCGGTCGAGGCGAACAGTCCGGTCAAGACGCCCTGGTCGGCGCCGTCGAGTTCCCACAAGAGGTCGGCCTCGCGGATGACGCGCATGGTCGCCTTTTCCTGCGCCTGGGCCGAGGCCATCGGCCATTGGCCGATCAATTCCTTGCGCTGGTAGATCGAGTTTTCGACATAGGGCCGCGACTTCGCGTAGGGATTCGACGTGCCGGTGGAGGGCGGCGGCGCGAAATACTCCAGGACCTGCAGCGGCTCGTCGGAGAGGCTGAAGCCGTGATGCCATGTGTCCTTGCGAAAGAAGATAGCCTCGCCCTTCCTGGCGACGTGCACTTCACCGGTTTCCGGATTGGCCGAGCCATAGGTGCCGTTCAGCACGTAGAGAACCTCGTCGGCGCCGAACACGGTGGGGCGGTCCTTCGAGTGCCGGAAGGCGCCATGCGGCGGCAGACCGAACACCAGCTGATGGATCTTGTCGGTCGAGGCATAGATGTAGTCGTCGACGAAGCCGGTGACCTCGTCGCCCCACAGGAAGCGCGTCACGCTCTGGTAGGGAATCTCCGTCGCTTCGGTGAATGTCGGGCGCGGGGACTTCTTGTAGCTCATGGCGCGGCTGCCTCTCGAATTATGCGTTGACATTGATTATGCGTTGACATTGAACTGACTGGTCAGTACAAAAACCATGTACCGGCCAGTCAGGAAAAACGCAACATGAAAAATGACAAGCCCAAGCGAAGCACGCGGGACCGCATCCTCGACGCGGCCGAAGTGGTGGTGGAGAAGGATGGCGTAAGCAGCCTAACTTTCGACGCCGTGGCCGCGCAGGCCGGCGTCAGCAAGGGCACGACGCTCTATCATTTCGGCAGCAAGGACGCGCTCGCCCAGGCGATGATCGAGCGCTTCGTGATGCGCTTCGACACCGCATGGGCGGAAGCCATCTGCGACGACGAGGACACGCTCGGGCGCAACACGCGGGCCTATGTCGTGGCGACGCGCCACGGCGAGGCGATCACCGGCAAGGCGTTCAGCAAGGTCAATGGCGCCATCACCGCGGCGCTCGCCAATTTCCCCGAGAAGGTGGAGATCGTGCGCCAGCAGGGCGCCCGTCATCAGCGCGCGATCGAGGCCGACGGGCTCGATCCG
>NZ_JAFKIC010000080.1 GCF_017306585.1 Mesorhizobium sp.
GGACATCAAGGAGCAGGACGTCTACATGGGCGATATCCCGCTCATGACGATGAACGGCACCTTCGTCGTCAACGGCACCGAGCGCGTCATCGTTTCCCAGATGCACCGTTCGCCTGGCGTGTTCTTCGATCACGACAAGGGCAAGACCCATTCGTCCGGCAAGCTCTTGTTTGCCGCGCGCGTGATTCCGTATCGCGGTTCCTGGCTCGACATCGAGTTCGACGCCAAGGACATCGTGTTCGCGCGCATCGACCGCCGCCGCAAGATCCCCGTGACCTCGCTGATGTACGCGCTCGGTCTCGACGGCGAGACGATCCTTTCGACGTTCTACAAGAAGATCAATTACAAGCGGACCAAGGAAGGCTGGCGCGTGCCGTTCGACGCCACCCGTTTCCGTGGCTACTCGACCATCAACGACCTGATCGATGCCGACACCGGCAAGGTCGTGCTCGAAGCCGGCAAGAAGCTGACCGTGCGCAGCGCGCGCCAGATGCAGGAAAAGGGCCTCAAGGCGCTCCGTCTGTCGGACGAAGAGCTGGTCGGCAACTATCTCGCCGAAGACCTCGTCAATCCGAAGACCGGTGAAATCTACGCCGAAGCCGGCGAAGAACTCACCGAGAAGTCGCTGAAGGCGCTCAACGAGCAGGGCTACAAGGAATTGCCGCTGCTCGACATCGACCACGTCAACGTCGGCGCCTACATCCGCAACACGCTGCATGCCGACAAGAACATGACGCGTGAAGACGCGCTGTTCGACATCTACCGCGTGATGCGTCCCGGCGAGCCGCCGACCATCGACTCGGCCCAGACCATGTTCCAGTCGCTGTTCTTCGACAGCGAGCGCTACGACCTGTCCGCGGTCGGCCGCGTCAAGATGAACATGCGCCTCGAACTCGACGCGCCCGACACCCATCGCACGCTGCGCAAGGAAGACATCCTGGCCGTCATCAAGACGCTGGTCGACCTGCGCGACGGCAAGGGCGAGATCGACGACATCGACCATCTCGGTAACCGCCGGGTGCGTTCGGTCGGCGAATTGATGGAGAACCAGTACCGCATCGGCCTGCTTCGCATGGAGCGCGCGATCAAGGAGCGCATGTCCAGTGTCGATATCGACACCGTGATGCCGCAGGACCTGATCAACGCCAAGCCGGCGGCAGCCGCGGTGCGCGAATTCTTCGGCTCCTCGCAGCTGTCGCAGTTCATGGACCAGACCAACCCGCTGTCGGAGATCACCCACAAGCGCCGTCTTTCGGCGCTCGGACCGGGCGGCCTGACCCGCGAGCGTGCCGGCTTCGAAGTGCGCGACGTGCACCCGACGCATTACGGCCGCATCTGCCCGATCGAGACGCCGGAAGGCCCGAATATCGGTCTGATCAACTCGCTGGCCACCTTCGCGCGCGTCAACAAGTACGGCTTCATCGAAAGCCCGTACCGCAAGATCGTCGACGGCAAGCTGACCAATGACGTCGTCTATCTGTCGGCGATGGAAGAAGCCAAGCACCATGTCGCGCAGGCCAACGCCGAGCTCGACAAGAATGGCGGTTTCGTCGACGAGTTCGTCATTTGCCGCAGCGCCGGCGAAGTGATGATGGCGCCGCGCGAAAACGTCGACCTGATGGACGTTTCGCCCAAGCAGATGGTGTCGGTGGCTGCGGCCCTGATCCCGTTCCTGGAAAACGACGACGCCAACCGCGCCCTGATGGGCTCGAACATGCAGCGTCAGGCCGTGCCGCTGGTGCGCGCCGAAGCGCCATTCGTCGGCACCGGCATGGAGCCGGTGGTTGCCCGTGACTCGGGCGCCGCCATCGGCGCTCGCCGCGGCGGTATCGTCGATCAGGTGGACGCCACGCGTATCGTCATCCGCGCGACGGAAGATCTCGATCCGGGCAAGTCCGGCGTCGATATCTACCGGCTGATGAAGTTCCAGCGTTCGAACCAGAACACCTGCATCAACCAGCGTCCGCTGGTGCGCATGGGCGACCGCGTCAACAAGGGCGACATCATCGCCGACGGCCCGTCGACGGAGCTCGGCGATCTGGCGCTCGGCCGCAACGTTCTGGTCGCGTTCATGCCGTGGAACGGCTACAACTACGAGGACTCGATCCTGCTCTCCGAGCGTATCGTGGCCGATGACGTCTTCACCTCGATCCACATCGAGGAGTTCGAGGTCATGGCCCGCGACACCAAGCTCGGTCCGGAGGAAATCACGCGCGATATCCCGAACGTCTCGGAAGAAGCGCTGAAGAACCTCGACGAAGCCGGCATCGTCTATATCGGCGCTGAAGTTCAGCCGGGCGACATCCTGGTCGGCAAGATCACGCCGAAGGGCGAAAGCCCGATGACGCCGGAAGAGAAGCTTCTGCGCGCCATCTTCGGCGAGAAGGCTTCCGACGTGCGCGACACGTCCATGCGCATGCCTCCGGGCACGTTCGGCACGGTCGTCGAAGTGCGCGTGTTCAACCGCCACGGCGTGGAGAAGGACGAACGCGCCATGGCGATCGAGCGCGAGGAGATCGAACGCCTCGCCAAGGACCGTGACGACGAGCAGGCGATCCTGGACCGCAACGTCTATGCGCGTCTTTCCGACATGCTCGTCGGCAAGGATGCGATCGCCGGACCGAAGGGCTTCAAGAAGGGCTCGACGCTCTCGAAGGACACGCTCGACGAGTATCCGCGTTCGCAGTGGTGGCAGTTCGCCGTGGAGAACGAAAAGCTCCAGAGCGAACTGGAAGCCCTGCGTGGCCAGTACGACGACTCCAAGAAGGCGCTCGAGCAGCGCTTCATGGACAAGGTCGAGAAGGTGCAGCGCGGCGACGAAATGCCTCCGGGCGTCATGAAGATGGTCAAGGTCTTCGTGGCGGTGAAGCGCAAGATGCAGCCGGGCGACAAGATGGCCGGCCGTCACGGCAACAAGGGTGTCGTGTCGCGCATCGTTCCGGTCGAGGACATGCCTTTCCTCGAGGACGGCACGCATGCCGATATCGTGCTCAACCCGCTGGGTGTGCCGAGCCGCATGAATGTCGGCCAGATCCTGGAGACGCATCTGGGCTGGGCTTGCGCAGGCATGGGCAGGAAGATCGGCGAGCTGATCGAGGCCTACAAGTCTGGTGGCGACATCAAGCCGCTGCGCAAGACGCTGGAAAGCTTCATGCCGGCCAATGATCGCAACGAGCCGGTTCGCGAATATGACGACGAGAGCATCCTGCGCCTCAGCGAGCAGATGCGCCGCGGCGTCTCGATCGCGACCCCGGTGTTCGACGGCGCGCATGAGGCCGACATCAACACGATGCTGGAGCAGGCGGGCCTGCACACATCGGGTCAGTCGCAGCTCTATGACGGCCGCACCGGCGAGCCGTTCGATCGCAAGGTGACGATGGGCTACATCTACATGCTCAAGCTTCACCACCTCGTGGACGACAAGATCCACGCGCGTTCGATCGGTCCGTACTCGCTCGTTACCCAGCAGCCGCTGGGCGGCAAGGCGCAGTTCGGCGGCCAGCGCTTCGGCGAAATGGAGGTCTGGGCGCTCGAAGCCTACGGCGCCGCCTACACGCTGCAGGAAATGCTGACCGTGAAGTCGGACGACGTCGCGGGCCGCACCAAGGTCTACGAGTCGATCGTGCGTGGCGAAGACAATTTCGAGGCCGGCATCCCGGAGAGCTTCAACGTGCTCGTCAAGGAAATGCGGTCTCTGGGCCTCAACGTCGAACTGGAAAACACCAAGCTCGACGAAGCTCCGGTCCGGTTGCCCGACGCTGCCGAGTAAGGCAAACGCGCGCCGCGGGAAGCCGCGGCGCGCTTACCAAATTCTTCGGCCGGTGGGCCGACCACTCAGCGGGCATTCGGCCCGCGTCAGATGCAAGGGGTTTTCGAGGACCCCGAAAAGGAGAACGGCATGAACCAAGAGGTCATGAATCTCTTCAATCCCCAGGCGCCCGCGCAGGTGTTCGATTCCATCCGGATCTCGCTTGCCAGCCCCGAGAAGATTCTGTCCTGGTCGTTCGGCGAGATCAAGAAGCCGGAGACCATCAACTACCGCACCTTCAAGCCGGAGCGTGACGGTCTGTTCTGCGCGCGCATTTTTGGCCCGATCAAGGACTATGAGTGCCTGTGCGGCAAGTACAAGCGCATGAAGTACAAGGGCGTCATCTGTGAAAAGTGCGGCGTCGAAGTCACGCTGTCGCGCGTTCGCCGCGAGCGCATGGGCCACATCGAACTGGCCGCTCCGGTCGCCCATATCTGGTTCCTGAAGTCGCTGCCCTCGCGCATCGGCACGCTGCTCGACATGACGCTGAAGGACATCGAGCGCGTCCTCTATTTCGAGAACTACATCGTCACCGAGCCTGGCCTCACCGCGCTGAAGGAGCATCAGCTTCTCAGCGAGGAAGAGTACATGATCGCTGTCGACGAGTATGGCGAGGACTCGTTCACCGCCATGATCGGCGCCGAGGCCATCCATGACCTGCTCGCAGGCATGGACCTGGAGAAAATCGCCGGCGACCTGCGCACGGAGCTGGCTTCGACCACGTCCGAGCTGAAGCAGAAGAAGTATCTGAAGCGGCTCAAGGTCGTGGAGAACTTCATGGAGTCCGGCAACCGTCCGGAATGGATGATCATGAAGGTGGTTCCGGTGATCCCGCCGGACCTGCGCCCGCTGGTTCCCCTGGATGGTGGACGTTTCGCGACGTCCGACCTCAACGACCTCTATCGCCGCGTGATCAACCGCAACAACCGCCTGAAGCGGCTGATCGAACTGCGGGCGCCCGGCATCATCGTGCGCAATGAAAAGCGCATGCTGCAGGAAGCCGTCGATGCGCTGTTCGACAACGGCCGCCGCGGCCGCGTCATCACCGGCGCCAACAAGCGTCCGCTGAAGTCGCTGTCCGACATGCTCAAGGGTAAGCAGGGCCGGTTCCGCCAGAACCTGCTCGGCAAGCGCGTCGACTATTCGGGCCGTTCGGTCATCGTCACCGGTCCGGAGCTCAAGCTGCACCAGTGCGGCCTGCCGAAGAAGATGGCGCTCGAACTGTTCAAGCCGTTCATCTACGCCCGTCTCGACGCCAAGGGTTACTCCTCGACCGTCAAGCAGGCCAAGAAGCTGGTCGAGAAGGAGCGTCCGGAGGTCTGGGATATCCTCGACGAGGTCATCCGCGAGCATCCCGTGCTGCTGAACCGCGCGCCGACGCTGCACCGCCTCGGCATCCAGGCGTTCGAGCCGATCCTGATCGAAGGCAAGGCGATCCAGCTGCATCCGCTGGTCTGCACGGCCTTCAACGCCGACTTCGACGGCGACCAGATGGCCGTTCACGTCCCGTTGTCGCTGGAAGCGCAGCTGGAAGCCCGCGTGCTGATGATGTCGACCAACAACATCCTGCACCCGGCTTCGGGCGCGCCGATCATCGTGCCGTCGCAGGACATGGTTCTGGGGCTCTACTACCTCTCGATCGTCAACCAGAACGAGCCGGGCGAGGGCATGGTGTTTGCCGACATGGGCGAACTCCAGCACGCGCTCGAGACCAAGGCGGTGACGCTGCACGCCAAGATCAAGGGCCGCTTCCGCACGGTCGACGCCGAAGGCAAGGTCGTGTCGAAGATCTACGACACCACGCCTGGCCGCATGATCATCGGCGAACTGCTGCCGAAGAACGTCAACGTGCCGTACGAGA
>NZ_JAFKIC010000081.1 GCF_017306585.1 Mesorhizobium sp.
CATGGATATCCTTCGGCAGCAGCCCCATCATGGTGCGGCCGGCGGTGTCGAAGGAGCCGGTATAGGTGTAGGGCAGGCCGACGCGGATGGCGGCCTCGGCGGCGGCGCGGATTTCGTCGGGAGCCGACATGGTCTCGATCCACGCGACTTCGGCGCCGCCGGCTTTCAGGCCTTCGATCTGCTCGGCGAAGGCGTCGACCGCCTCGTCATAGGTCATGGCGCCGAGCGGCACCAGAAGCTCGCCGGTCGGGCCGACCGAGCCCGCGACGATCACCTTGCGGCCGGCCTTGTCGGCGACCGCGCGGGCAATCTCGGCGGCGCGCTTGTTCAGCGCATGCACGCGGTCCTGCGCATGATGCAGCTTCAGCCGGTGACGGGTGCCGCCGAAGGAGTTGGTGAGGATGATATCAGCGCCGGCATCGACGAAATTCTGGTGCAGGCTGGTGATGGTGTCGGGCGCGGTCTCGTTCAGCAGTTCCGGTGCTTCGCCAGCCTCCAGTCCCATGGCGAACAGATTGGTGCCGGTGGCGCCATCGGCCAGCAGCACGCCCTTTTCAGCCAGCAGCGCATCGATCGGATTGGTCTGGGACATCGGATTGGCTTTCGTTTTCGAATTCGAATAAGGATATAAAGAAGTCTTTATGTCCAGTCAATGATTTGCCATGGCGACCCGACCAGATTGAAGGCCTGTCTACGATCCGCTGGTGATCTCGACCTCGATCTCGGTGCAGATCCCGCCATTGGTCGGGTAGTAGTCGACCGAACAGGCGGTGACCACGAGAAGCAGGTCCAGTTCGGCGCGCAGCGTCACATTCCCGCCGGGCGGGTTGATCGAAGCCTCGACGATCAGCCTGCCGTCCGGTTGCGGCAGGGAATTCTGGAAGAGATCGACGGGGTCGGGTGCGAAGGGCAACGATATGCCCTCGGCGGCCAGCGCCTGCATCAGGTTGTCCCGGCAGTTCGGGTGGTTGGGGAAGCCGGCGCGCTCATAGAGCGCGCTGTCGCATGCGGGGTAAAGCATGTCATGCGGACCGGGCGATGCGTTCTCCACCAGCGTCAGCATCGGCCTGGCGGCCGCACTGTAGAAATGGTCGCCGATGGCGGGAAAAAGCCGCTCGGTGATGTCGCGGGTTTGCGACGTGCTCAACCAGTCGAGCGCCGGCTCGGTGGCGAAAGCCCAGAGATCGGCGACCTGCTGTCCCTTGGGGTCGATGATGCGGATGAGATCTCCACGCCTGACGCGCATGGAACGGCCAGATTGGGGAGGGACGAGGATGCGGCGCGGTTCTGACATGGGCTGTCCTTTTCGAGATGCGGAAAGCCCGAATGACCACGATTGCCGCCAATCAGACAGAGCCTGATGGGAACGACATGCCGGCCAGATTGCGCGCGAAGGCGGCTGCCTCGTGCGGGTTGATGTCGGCGGCGCGGATCAGATTGTCGAAGTGTTGGGTCAGCGCCTGGATCGGCTGGGTGGCGTTCAGCACCACATACATGTCGCCGACATAGATGGCCGCGCGATAAGGCCCGAAGATCGTCAGCGGGATCGAGTAGCGCATGCGGCCGTCATAGAGGAACAGCCGGAAGGTCGGGTAGAGATCGTCGAGCAGTGTCGCCATATGGGCAAGCTGCTGGCGGCGGTCGGATTCAGGAAAACGATCCCACACGCCGAGGCCGCGGGCGAAGATCTCCAGCGTGTGGCGCGGCATGCATACTTCCATGTCGGTTTCCGGGCGCCGGTTGTATTCGATGCGGTATTGCGTCTCGCTGGCCTGCGCCAGGCGGCTCCGGTTGGTTATGTTGGCCTCGTGATCGACCAGTGCGCGGGTCCGCAGCAGGTCGGGAATGCCGGCCGGCACGTAGCGGATCTTGGTGCCGGCGGCTTCCGCGAACCATTTGGCGAGCAGCGTGCGATCGAACCCGTCGGGCGCTTCCTCGATCTCCAGGCTTTCCCGGATCTCGCCGGTAACGCCTTCGTCCTGGCTCAAGCCCAGCAGCCAGTCGAGCGATACCTTGAATTCGGCTGCAATGTTGAGCAGCGTTTCGGCTCGCGGCAACCGGGTCGAAGCGCCCGACATGAGCTGCGACAGCGCCGAGCGGTCGATGCCGACGGCTGTCGCGAAGGCCGACTGGTTGAGGTCGGAGCGTGTCAGGAGCAGCTTCAGGCGCTCCCGAAAGATTGCCGACAGATCGCGTTTGTCCATCATCCGTCCTCACGTAACGGGAGGATAAATTTGCGCCGAAGCCAGGCGAAGGGGCTTCGCAGGCGTAAATGAATCCCTAAGCGTGTTTACAATGTGTAACATGTGCGGTCAAAAATGCGCAATCGCAACATTTTGTATACTTTGTCGCGTTGAGTGGAATCGTTTCTCCTGACACTATGCTGTCAGGAACCATTGGGGGTTCCGGCGACTGAGGGACAGTGGTCGATAGCATGGCAAGCATACCTGGCAAGAGCATCCGTAAAAGCAGCAAAGCGGCCGTCGAATGGCCGACCGTGGTCCTCGCTCTCTTCTGCTACGGCACCTGGTTTGCCGCCGGCTTCTTCCTCTGGCCATCCTATCCCATCCTTGCCCTCATCGTCATGGCGCTCACGCTGGCGCTGCAGTCCTCGATCATGCATGAGGTGCTGCACGGTCATCCGACCCGCAACGCTCTGGTCAACGAGGCCTTCGTTTTCCTGCCGATCGGCCTTACCTGGCCGTTCCGCCGCTTCAAGACCATCCATCTGCGCCACCATGCCGACGAGCGGCTGACCGACCCGCTGGATGATCCCGAAAGCTACTACCAGGCGCTCTGGATGCACGACTATATGCCGGCGTGGATGAAGTTCCTGCTCAAGGTCAACAACACCATGGCCGGCCGCCTGGTGCTTGGTCCGTGGCTGTCCTGCATCGGCTTCTTCATCGACGACGCCAAGCATGTGATCGCCGGCGACAAGGCGATCCGCAAGGCCTGGCTGCTGCATGCCATCGGTCTCGCCATCGTGCTGCCGATCGTTGAGTTCGGGTTCGGCATACCGCTTTGGCTCTATGTCCTGGTACCGGTCTGGCTCGGCCAGTCGCTGATCTCGATCCGCACCTATGCCGAGCATCAGTGGTCCGAGCATCCGGAAGGCCGCACGGTGATTATCGAGCGTTCGCCGCTGTCGTTCCTGTTCCTCAACAACAACCTGCATTTCGTCCATCACAAGAGCCCCACCGTCGCCTGGTACCGGCTGCCGAAGCTGTTTCGCGACCGGCGCGAGGAATGGCTGCGGATGAACAATGGCTATGCTTATCCGAACTATTTCGCGCTGGTCAAAGCCTATGCCTTCAAGGCCAAGGAGCCGATCGTGCATCCGGTGCTGCGGCGTTCGCCCGAACCGGGCAGGGCCTTCAAGCCGCGCGTGCGGGCGCGCAGCATCAATGGGCTTGGCACCGCGCCGGTCCCGGCCGAGCCGCCCAAGGAATAACATCAACTGATAACGCGATGCCGTGTCGGCCAAGTCCGATTGGGCGCCGCGTTTTTGCGATCCTTTCTCCAGACATGATGGTTTGATATCGGCATGAGCGGATTGATTGCGGCGTTGCCGATGTATGATTGGCCGGAAGTGCGCGGCGAGGTCGACGCGCAATGGGCGCTGTTGCGCGATGCGTTCCGGCAAAAAGACATTGAGGCTCCGCAAAAGATCGTGCGCCGCAATGGGGATCTGCCAGCCGTGCCTGGCGGCATCCATGACGCCGCCGGCGCGTCGATCGCGCCTGACCCCGCGACCTTGCCGCCTGACGAACTCGATTTTCACAAGCTCTGGCTTCACCCGGCGCTGCTCTTCGCGCAGACCTGCTGGGGACCGATGGAGCTTGGCCTCGCCAGCCATGTGCAAGTGGTCGGCCAGCCAAGCTACGACGCCTATGAAGGCGGGAAGGGCGAACTCTATTCCAGCGCGCTGGTGATGCGGACGGGTGAGGGACCAGAGGTTCGTTCGCCTTCCGACGGCAAGGCCCTGCTGCCACTCGACCTGATCCGTGGCAAGCGCTTCACCTTCAACAGCCTCGATTCCATGTCCGGCATCATCGCACTGACACGTGACCTGGAGGCGGCCGGCGAAACGCTGGATATTTTCTCTTCGCGCAGCGAAAGCGGCGGCCATCGTGGCTCGATCGTCGCCGTTGCCGAGGGCAGGGCGGATGTCGCCGCTATCGATTGCGAAAGCTGGGCGCTGGCGCAGCGTTTCGAACCGGCGGCGCGCAAGGTTGCGATCGTCGGCTGGACGGCCCGCCGTAAAGGACTGCCTTTCATCACCGCCAGGACGACGCCCGAAGACACGATCCAGGCGATGCGTGATGCTCTCGCGGGTCTAGCCGAGCAGCCGCGGGTCCAGCGGGTAGGTTGAAAGCTGCTCGTTGCCGGTCTCGGTGATCAGGATCTGTTCCTCGATCTTGACGCCTTCGCGCCCACCCAGCCTGCCGATATAGCTTTCCACGCACAGCACCATGCCGGGCTCGAGCACGCCGTCGGGCGTGTCAGCCGTCCAGTCACTGGCATGGGGTAGGGTCGGGTACTCATCAGCGAGCCCGACGCCGTGATAGAGCACGCCGTAGCGCGTCGGGAAGCAGTCGCCGGGCGGCACCACCGAGCGTTCGACAAGATCGCGAAACGAGATGCCCGGTTGCATAAGCGCCGTGTTGTGTTCGATCTGATCGGCGGCGATACGAAACAGGTCGCGCTGTTCATTAGTCGGCTTTGTATCGCCGCACAGCCAGGTGCGCGACAGGTCTGCGCAGAAGCCGTAAGGGCCGATCAGGTCGGTGTCGAAGGCGACGAGATCGCCCGCCTCGATGATGCGTGACGAGCACTCCTGGAACCATGGATTGGTGCGCGGACCCGACGCCAAAAGCCGCGTCTCGATCCACTCGCCGCCGCGCGCGATGTTGCCGCCATGGAGTTCGGCCCACAATTCGTTCTCGGAGATACCGGGCTTCAGCGCCTGTTCCATCTCGCCCATCGCCGCTTCGCAGGCGATGATCGAGCGCCGCATGGCGAGGATCTCGTCCGGCGATTTGATCAACCGGGCATTCTCCATCACCGCTTCGCCGTTGCCGATGGAAACGCCAAGGCGTGCGAGTTCCTCGACGCCTTCAGGATTGAGGTGATCGACGGCGATGCGGCTGTTGCCGCCGCCATGCTCTTTCACCAGATCGGCAATGCCGGCGGCCCAGCGCCGGACTTTCTGCTCGGTCAGTTCGCCGCCATAGAGATACATCCATGATACGGCCGGCCGCACCTCGTCGACGACGCCGGAATGGTCGGACAGGTGCTCGCAGGAGAAATAGTCGAAAAGCACCACGGGGCCTTCGGTGGCGACGAAACAGTGGCGGGTCGGGTTGTGCGCGACCCAAAGCTGCATGTTGGTGCTGTCGGTCGCGTAGCGGATGTTGACGGGATCGTAGAGCAGGGCGCCGGCATAGCCCCGGCGCTTCAATTCGGCGCGGATGCGTTCCAGCCTGTATGTGCGCATCGCGGGCAGGTCGGGCGCGGCAATGCCTGCCGCCGCCCATTCGGTTTCAGCCTGGGCACCGTAGCCCAGGACATGCTGGTTTAGCGAGGCCGCCTTCTCGCGCGAGGCCTCGCGCAGCGCCTCGATG
>NZ_JAFKIC010000082.1 GCF_017306585.1 Mesorhizobium sp.
AATCAAACTCAAGCGGGAAAGTTGCCTTCCTCTCAGGCCGCCAATCCACCAGCCTGCGTCTTCAGAAACGCCTCGCCGCAGGCCTTCGCCAAGTTGCGAACACGAAGGATATAGCTCTGGCGCTCGGTGACGGAGATGACACCGCGCGCGTCGAGCAGGTTGAAGACGTGGCTCGCCTTGATGCATTGGTCATAGGCCGGGAAGACCATGCGATGCATGGGCAGATTGTCGTTCGAGGCCGGCGCGCCGGCCTCCAGCAACGCCTTGCATTCGGCTTCCGCATCCTCGAAATGCCGGAGCAGCATCTGCGTGTTGGCATATTCGAAATTGTGGCGCGAATATTCCTGCTCCGCCTGCAGGAAGACCTCGCCATAGGTGACCTTTTCGTCGTCTTCGCGGCCGTTGAAGTTGAGGTCGTAGACATTGTCGACGCCCTGCACATACATGGCCAGCCGCTCCAGCCCGTAGGTCAGTTCGCCGGCGACCGGGGCGCATTCGATGCCGCAGACCTGCTGGAAATAGGTGAACTGCGAGACTTCCATGCCGTCGCACCAGCATTCCCAGCCGAGCCCCCACGCGCCCAGCGTCGGGCTTTCCCAATCGTCCTCGACAAAGCGGATGTCATGCAGCAGCGGATCCACGCCGATCGCCGCCAGCGAGCCGAGATAAAGCTCCTGAAGGTTCGGCGGATTGGGCTTCAGGATCACCTGATACTGGTAATAATGCTGCAGCCGGTTCGGGTTCTCGCCGTAGCGGCCATCCTTGGGACGGCGCGAGGGCTGGACATAGGCCGCGTTCCAATGGCGGGGGCCGAGCGCACGCAGCGTCGTTGCCGGATGAAAGGTGCCGGCGCCGACCTCCATGTCGTAGGGCTGCAGGATGACGCAACCATAGGCCGCCCAGTAATTGTGCAAGGTCAGGATCAGCCCTTGGAAGGAGCGGCTGGGATGCATATGGGCGGGAATTTCAATCGTCACGGGTGGCCTCGACAACAAAGGCTGGCTTGCCGGCCCGTCCTAGAGACAGGACGGCAAAGCGTCAAGCAATGGACCTCGCCGGCTCTGGCAAGAGATACCGAAAGCGAAGACCTTTCGAAAACCGACACATGTCGAAAGCATTGCGAATGGCTGGCCCATTGTGGCCGTCAGCGGCTTGCGCTCTGCTCGGCTGCTTCAACCCCCAGCAAGACAAGCAGGCTCCAGCCATGTCCAGCCCGATCGACATCCGCCCCGTCACACGGCAGGACCACGAGCAATGGCTGCCGCTATGGGACGGCTACAACGCCTTCTACGGCCGATCGGGCCCGACCGCGCTGGCGAGCGAAATAACCGACATGACATGGTCGCGCTTCTTCGACGCCTATGAGCCTGTCCATGCGCTGGTTGCCGAAAGCCAGGGACGGCTCGTCGGGCTGGTCCACTACCTCTACCATCGCAGCACCACGGCGATCGCGCCGAACTGCTATCTGCAGGATCTTTTCACCAATGAGGCAGTGCGCGGCCAAGGCGTCGGCAGAGCGCTGATCAAGGGCGTCTATGAACGGGCGCAGGCGGCAGGCGCGGGCCGGGTCTACTGGCAGACCCATGAGACCAATCACACGGCGATGAAACTCTACGACAAGGTCGGCGAACGCTCCGGCTTCGTCGTTTACCGGAAACTCTTCTGAGGCTCCAAACGAAAACGGGGCTCCCTAGAGAGCCCCGTTGCATTTTCCAGCTAACCGGCCTCAGCCCTTGGGGGCCGGCGCCACCGGCTTCACCTTCGGCGTTTCCTGCGCCGTGTTGGACTCGATCGGCGGCAGGCCCTTCATCAGCTTCTGCTGCAAGGCGGCCAGTACGTCGGGATCGGGCTTCAGGTCGCGGGCCTGGGCCCACTGGTAAGTAGCTTCCAGCTTGCGGCCGACGCGCCAGTAGGCGTCGCCGAGATGGTCGTTCAGCACCGGATCTTCCGGCTTCAGCGCCACGGCGCGCTCCATTTCGCGCACGGCATCGTCGAAGCGGCCAAGGCGGAAATAGGCCCAGCCCAGCGAATCGACGATGTAACCGTCGCTCGGCCTGAGATCGACCGCCTTCTGGATCATCGCCAGGGCTTCCTTGAGGTTCGTGTTCTGGTCGACCCAGGAATAGCCGAGATAGTTCAGCACCTGCGGCTGGTCAGGCTGCAATTCGAGCGCCTTGCGGAAATTCGGCTCCGCCTTCGGCCATTCCTTCAGGCGCTCATAGGCGATGCCACGCTGATAGAAGATGTTCCAGTTGGCCGCGGTCGGCGTCTTCAGCACGTCGACTGCCTTGTCGTAGAGATTGGCGGCAGAGCGGAAATCGTCCTTCGAGGAATAGACGCCGCCGAGCGCCAGATAAGCGCGCATGTCGTCGGGATGGGCGTCGACGAACGCCTTGAGGTGGGTGATCGCCTCGTCGTGGCGATCGAGATCAGCCAGGTTGAGGCCGAGCTGCAGGTCCGAAAGCTCCTTCAGCGGCGACGAAGCGGGAATGCGCCGATAGAGCGCGATGGCGCCCTCGCCGTCCTTCAGCTGTTCGGCGACGGCCGCGAGTTGCACCAGGGCCGCGTCGCTGTCTGGCTTGAGCGCGAGCGCGTATTGCAGATAGAGCCTGACGAACGGTTCGCCGCCGCCACGGTTGAGCGCGGTGGCGAGGTCGAGCAGAATTTCGGAAGCACCATCCGATGGGCCGGAAACGAAGGGCTCAATCTTGTCGCCCTTGCTGATCCTGTCGCGCAACGCGACGATTTCCAGCTTGCCTGGCGAAAACGCCTCGGCCTGGTCGAGCACCGATATCGCCTTGGCCTTGTCGCCCTTGCGTGCCAGGAACGAGGCATAGGCCTGCGCGTTGCGCATCCAGGTTTCGGGCGCGGCACCGCCGGCGGCGGTATCCTGCATCGTGGCGGCATAGATCGCATCTGCCTTTTCGGGCATGTTGGAAGCATCGGCGATCAAGGCGCGGTGGAAGGACTTGAACAGACCGAACCAGTCCGGTCCCTGCAGCTTGTCGATCGAGGCCATCGCATCAGTGGCCTCGCCAGCGCCTTGCTGCGCCCAGCCGGACATGACGCCGGAGATCAGCCGGTCGAGGTCGGACTCCAGCGACAGCTTGAGCCAGTACTGCGCCTTGGAAAAATCCTTCTTGTGGAAGGAGTCCACGGCCAGCGCCAGGCGCGAGAAGCGCTCGACATCGGGCACCTGCTTGAGTTTGTCGGCATAGACCAGCGATTCGTCGAAGCGGCCTTGCGCGATCAGCGACAGCATAAGGCTCTGCTGCAGCGTGGTGTCGCTCGGATTGAAGGCCAGGGCCTGCTTGTAATAGGCAATGGCGCTGTCGAGATCGTTGTCGCCTTCGGCGATCCTGGCGGCCAGATAGGCGCCCGAGAACGATGAAATCTTGACCGGTTCAGTGGATTGCTTGGCATAGGCCGGCAGAGCCGAGATCGCCATGCCCGTCACAATTGCCAGCCCTGTCAGCCAGCGCGCACGTCCTTGCTGCATCGTATCCCTTTCAGCCAGGCGCCATCCCCGCGTCAGCGGGATCGGCCCAGACTCGATCCTTCCGGGCAAAGCATGGCCTTTTTGGGGTCGCGCTTCAATCCGCCTGAAATTCACAATCGGATCACCCGATTAACAAACCATGGCTAAAATGGACAGTTTGCCGCGTCAACAGGCCTGTACGCGCGTATCGCGATAATCGCCGGCTGCGATGGCGTCGCACAGCGCGCTCCATTCGCAGCCTGCGCAGGCCTTGCGCACGAGGCCCGCCGAGAAGGCCTGCCGCATGCGCGCAAGAACAGCGGCATCGAGATAGAGACGGGCGCCATCCCGGATCGGCCGGGCCAGCAGCGCCTCAACGTCCCGCGCCGCCAACCCGTCGCGCTCCGCCGCGCTGTCGCGCAGGCAGTGCGGTTCGGCCTCTCCAAGCAGCGGGGCGCAGATATCGTCCGGGCCGGAGACGAGAAGAATGTCCTCGCCCCGGCTCAGGCGCTCAGCGACCCTGTCATAATTGACGGTGAAGGCAGGGGTGTATCCCTTGCCCACATAGGTGAGCAGGCAAAGGAGGTGGTGGGCGCGCAGCCTGATGGTCACGGATTGGCCGGCTTGACCTTGCCGCGAAGCGCCATGAGCGTCGCAGCGCCGAGTGCCGACTTCAGCAGCCCTCCGACGATGAACGGCACGAAGCCGAAGGTGATGGCCTGTTCAGCCCCGATCATGGCGGCGAGCCAAGCCGTGCCGAGAACCAGACAGGCAAGATTACCAAGCACCATGGCGGCAAAGGCAAGCACCACCCTGTTGCCGTTCCAGCCGCGCTCGGCCAACCAGCCGACAAGCGCGCCGACAAGCGGAAACGCGAAGAGATAGCCACCCGTTGGCCCGACGAAATAGGAAGCGCCTCCGACCCCGCCGGAGAGAACCGGCAAGCCGACAGCACCCTCGACCAGCCAGGCGATGATGGTGACGGCGCCAAGCCGCCAGCCATAGAGCGCGCCGATCAGTGTTACGGCGAAGGTCTGCATGTTTACCGGGACCGGCACCATCGGCACCTCGATATAGGAGGAAAGCGCCAGGAACAGCGTGCCGAGCACGACGGCTGCGGCCCGCCAGCCGAGCGACCGCTGCTGCAGCCGCAGCGGGCTGAAGGACGGTCTGGCGGACGAGAATGCGAGGTTGGTCATAGGCTTCCCTTCGGTGGATCAAAAATTATAGATAATTTCTAACTTCGATCTATTATCGAATCCACATTTTTGAACGAGAGGCAAGCCTGCCGTCTCCAAAAGACCGTCTAGCCGACGATTGCGAAGGCTTCGCGCGTCGTTCCCGACGCGGTTCTGACGGGCTTGCGGCCGATCCACTGGACATGCCGCCCCAGCGTTAAGGCGGCTGATTCGGCATTCCCCTGCCGCAACGCCGCCAGTATCGCGCGATGATCCTGATCGGTGCGCGTCTCCCACTCCGATCGCCATGCCGCGAACAGGAACCGTGCGCTGGCGGCGTGCAGATCGTCGATCGTGGCGAGCAGGCGCGGCATACCGCACGGCGCCAGGATCAGCCGGTGAAAGGCGCGGTTGGCTTCCTCCCATGACCTGACGTCACGGGATTTGTCGCCAGCCTTGGTCGCTTCCTCGGCCTGGTCGAGAATGGCAGCCGTCAGGTGCGGCGCGGCATGGCGCAGCGCCAGCACCTCGAGCGCCGCCCGCATTTCGGCGACCTCCTTGACCTCGCCGAGATCGAAGGCCGCCACACGCACCCCGCGACGCGGCTCGCTGATGGCGAGCCCCTGCGCCTCGAGCCGCCGGAACGCCTCGCGCACCGGAACGTGGCTGGTGTGGAACTCCTCGGCGACATGATCCTGCCGCAGCCGCGCGCCCGGCTCGATCGCACCGGAGATGATGCGGTCGGCCAGTACCTTGCTGATGCGCACCGCGATGGTGTCGTCCGTACCCTTTGCCATGTTTTATAGATAATTTGCGGCCGGGCGGGTTGTCGAGACGACTTGCCGCAATCGCGGAGTTCTCCCCAGCCCGTGCCGGGAGCCGGGAGCAACAGCCGTTCTCAGTTTACCCGGCTGATGCAGAAGTCGATGACGTCGACCAGCGCCGATTTCTGCGG